>JBKKDK010000289.1:0-11000 GCA_046708245.1 Arthrobacter sp. | reverse complement strand
GACCTTGACGGCGTCGGCGAGGATGTTCAGGCCCCGCTCAAGACCGCGGCGTGCCTCTTCATCAAATGCAATGATCTTGGCCATAACGGCAGTAGTCCTTTCGGGACAGTCGTTAAGAATGAACCTTGGCTTGGTGCCCGCGACGGACGATCCTTTCCCGGCGGCCTCTGTACGCCGCTGGGTCCGGGATCTCACCCAGCCAGGTATTTCTTTCGCTCCCGGTCCGGCTGCCTCGCTTCGCGGCCGGTCGAACCGGGCGTCGTTTTAGCAGTCGATACGCGGGAGTGCTAAGTCAATAATTAGCACTCCCCCGGGGAGAGTGCAACCAGTGTGGCTCCCGTGCGGGCCCGCATCGGCTCTCTGCCCGGGCCGATCCGGGGCACAATTCGCTCTCAGCGATCAGCTGCCGCTGCTGCGGGCCGTTTCGCTTCCACTGATTGTGGCTTTGTTATCCGCCCCGTAGCCGAACACTATGTAGTCCGCCGCCGTGACGTCGCCACGGGAGTCGAAGTTGATGGGACCCGATTCGCCGTCGTAGTCGGGCCGGTTGCCTGCCCGCAGGACGTCGACGCACGTCCGGTAGGACGTGCACGCCGAGGTCCCACCGCTGGGCTGGGAGCCGTTGCCGGCCTGCGGTTCCCCGCCGGAAACGGCGATCAGCCGGGCCGCGATGGACGTGCCGGCGTCGTCCTCGGCCGCGGCCGCGGCGATGGCCGCGAGGTTGACGGCGTCGTACGTTTCCGCGGCGAAGGTCATGTCCTTCAGTCCGGGATCGACCGATACCAGTTCGGCCTGGAAGTGGGCCGTCGGGAAGGTCCCGGGGAGGATGCCGCGCGTCCCCTCGAGGGCGCGGGAGCCGAGGGCCGGGCCGTACTGGCTGACTGCACCGTCGCTGAGGATGAGCTTGCGTCCGGCCATGCCCGCGTTGTTCAGCTCGGCAATGGCGCCCTGGGCCCCGTCCCGGGCGACGAGGACGACGGCGTCGGGAGCCGCCGCTTTGGCCGCCGCGGCCGCCTGCTGCGCCTGGCCCGGCTGGAACGCAGCGACTGCCACGGGCCCCAGGCCTGCCTGGGTGGCCGCGGCGCCGACAGCCGTGGAGAGGTCTTTGCCGTAGCTGCCTTCCTCGTACACGATGGCCAGCGTTTTGGCGCCGCTGTCCCGGGCCAGCTTGACGAGGACAGAGGCCTGCGCGACGTCGGCGGCCGACGTGCGGAAATAGTAGCCGCCGCTGTTATAGGAGCTCAGGCCGCCGGCGGTGTTGGCCGGGGAGATCAGCGCAATTTTGGCGTTCGCCAGCACGTCGATGGCACCGGGGGCGCGGCTCGAGTCGGTCGGGCCGATCACGGCGTCGGCCCCGGCGGCCGTTAGTTTCCTGGCCTGCCCGGCGGTGTCCTCACTGATGGTTTCCGGAAGCAGTTCGACCGGTTTGCCTTTGTGGCCGCCGGCGTCGTTGATTTCCCTGACGGCAAGTTTCGCGGCCGCCAGCTGGGACGCGTTGAGGAAAACCTGCTTGCCTGTGTTGTCCAGGATGAGGCCGATCCTCAGGGTGCCGTCGCCGCTGGCGTCGGCGTTCTGCACCCGGGCGCCGCCCGTGGGCCCCAGGCAGGCGGTCAGGGCCAGGAGTGCGGCCGCGCCCACCGCCACCCAGCGGCCCGGCTGCAGACCGCCCGGCCGGCGCCGGCCGGGCGGATGCCCCGCGGGTCCCTGTCCCGCGTGCGCTGAAGCGGGCCGTGCCACTAGGCCGGCCGGACGCTTTCGGCCTGCGGGCCCTTCTCGCCCTCGCCTACTTCCAGTTCCACGCGCTGGCCCTCGTCGAGGGCACGGTAGCCCTCCCCCACAATTGCGGACCAATGCACGAAGACGTCGTCTCCGGAATCGTCCACGGTGATGAAGCCGTAGCCTTTTTCGGCGTTGAACCATTTGACGGTTCCCAGTGCCATGGTGTCCACACTTTCAGCTAGCTTGCGGGCGGCGCACCACGATGTGTGCCGCGGAATGCGAAATGAAGTCCGCAAAACACTGTACCTGCGGGGGTGCGCGGGCGTGCAGGCCGGAGGCCGCGTCGCCGGCTAAAAGTTATTCAGGCGTAACCGGATCTGGTTACTGGAACCCGGGCCCCAGGACTACGACGAGGGGCATCTTGAACTCGGCCGATTCGACCACGGTCTGGATGCCGAGCAGGGCGGCCAGGGCGTCCGCGCCGGCCTTTTGCGCAGGCCCGTCGTAGAAGATGACGGAGCCCGTCTGCGGCGTGCCGCCCCAGTTGCCCAGCGGGCCCAAGGTCCAGCCGTCGGCTGCCACCGTTGCACCGACGCGGCTCGCCAGTCCGGGGGTGCCGGTGGCGTTGTAGACAGCAACCGGCTGAGTCTTGTCCACGACGGCGGCCTCGGGCGACGGGACCTGCGACGGGGTCTCTGATGGTGTTCCGGCACCGGCCGTCGCCTCGCTTGCCGGGGCCGGGCTGGCCTCGGTGGGCGCGGGCGACGCTGTGGCGCTGCCGGCCGGCTGCTCGGCGGTGACGGCTGCGGTGTTTCCGGCGGAGTTGAAACCCAGCTTCGGCAGGATCAGGTAGGCCACGAGCCCAATGAGGAGCGCCAAGGTGCCGACGGCCAGGATCGGGCCCAGGCGGCGGCGGCGGGGGGATTCGGCAGCGGCACGGTGGACACCCTGCCGTGTGGAGGTCTCCGGGACCCGGTCAAATTCATCCCGCGCGTATTTGGTCATGGTAAAAACGACGTCCTTGCTGGTTTCTTACGGGTTGCCAGGGCCTTCTCCGCGCAGGGTGGCTGCGCATCCGGCCGTGCTTTACGCGTCTGAGCCCAAGCGGCGGGCAGTGCGGGCACGTTGGCGTGACGTACGTAGTCTACGCAATCTCTTCACCAGCATGGGATCGTGGGCCAGCGCATCCTCGGTATCGATCAGCGCATTGAGGATCTGGTAGTAGTGCGTCGCGGAGAGATCGAAGAGCTCCCGGATGGCCTGTTCCTTGGCGCCGGCATACTTCCACCATTGCCGCTCGAGGGCCAGCATCTGCTGGTCACGGCTGCTCAGCGGCGACTCGTCGCGGATGCCCGCGGCAACGGACTCCGCCGTCGAAAGGTGCTCTTGCGCTGCTTCGGCCACGACACACTCCCTGGCTGGATCCGACAAAGGTCAGTCTCCATGCTACGGGCGAATAACAGGGTTGTCATTTAGGGGCCTGCAAGAATGGAGCCCGTGCCTGACACCGATTCCCTGCAGCCCGACTCCCCCGGATCCGATGCGCTCTTCGATCTGGAACCGCAATCCGCAGAGACCATAGGTTTCGCGCAGCTGCCACGGCTGCCCCTGGCGGAGCTGGTGGCCCCCGACTGGGCCGAGGCGCTGGCCCCGGTGGAAAAGCAGTTGCGGGAGGTGCTGGCCTTTCTCGCGGCGGAGGCCGCCGCGGGCCGGGAGATCCTGCCGGCCCCATCGAACCTGCTCCGGGCCTTCCGGCAGCCGCTGGCAGGCGTCCGGGTCCTGATCGTCGGCCAGGATCCGTATCCGACGCCCGGCCATGCCGTGGGCCTGTCCTTCGCGGTGGCCGGCGGCACCCGTCCCATCCCTCGGAGCCTCGCCAACATCTATAAGGAACTCGACGCCGATCTGGGCCTTGCGCCGCGGATCCACGGGGACCTGGGCCGCTGGGCGGAACAGGGTGTCCTGCTCCTGAACCGGGTTCTAAGCGTCCGCGCCGGGGAGGCGGGATCGCACCGCAACAAAGGCTGGGAGGCAATCACCGCCGCTGCGATCAGCGCGGTCGCGGGCCGACGCACCGCCGACGACGGCCCGGCACCCCTCGTGGCCATCCTGTGGGGCCGGGACGCCGGGTCCGTGCGCCCGCTGCTGGGGACTGCGCCGGTGCTCGCCAGCGCACACCCCAGCCCGCTGTCGGCCTCGCGGGGCTTCTTCGGCTCCCGGCCGTTCAGCCGGGCCAACGCCCTGCTCCAGGCGCAGGGCAACGGCACGGTGGACTGGGAGCTTCCTCCCCTCCCGTAACCAAGGTTCCCGCCCGGCTGCCAGCCAGAGTTCTTGGCTAGGCTTGTCCCCATGACTTCCATCCCCGCCACCACCTCGGCCAGCCGCAAATCGCGGCCGCAGACCACCCTCACCGTGCTGCGCCGGGAGCAGCTCTCCCCGCACATGGTCCGCATCGTCGCCGGCGGCCCGGGCTTTGACGGCTACGTCAACAACGACTTCGTGGACCGCTACGTCAAGATCGTGTTCCCGCAGCCCGGAGTCCGCTACCCGGAACCGCTGGACCTGTGGACTGTCCGGGACACCATGCCGCGGGAGCAGTGGCCGCACACCCGGACCTACACCGTCCGGTGGGTCGACGTGCCGGCCGGGGAACTTGCCATCGACTTCGTGATCCACGGCGACGAAGGGCTTGCCGGGCCCTGGGCGGCGTCGGCGCGGCCCGGCGACAGCCTCGTGTTCACCGGCCCGGGCGGCGGCTACAACCCTGACCCGGCGGCGGACTGGCACCTCTTCGCCGGCGACGAGTCCGCCCTCCCGGCGATCGGCGCCGCGATCGAATCCCTGCCGCAGGACGCCCGCGGCCTCGCCTTCCTGGAGGTGGACAGCGAGGCCGACGTCGTGCCGATCGCGGCCCCGCCCGGTGTGGAACTGCGGTGGCTCCTGCGGCGCGGCGTGCCGGCCGGCGACAGCAGGATACTGGTCGACGCCGTGCGGGACGCCGAATGGCCCGCGGGCCGGGTCCAGGTCTTTGCCCACGGAGAGCGCGGCTCCATGAAAAGCCTGCGTGAGGTCTTCTACGCGCAGCGCGGCCTGGACCGCGGGCAGGTGTCGCTCTCCGGCTATTGGGCGAAGGGCAGGGTGGAGGACGACTTCCAGGCAGAGAAGAAACTGCCGATCGGCAAGATCTGACCGTCCGATCCAGGCGGCGCGGTAACGGCGGGCCCTGCTACCGGCGCCGTGCCCGGCGTCGTTCGTTGCTGGCCAGGCTCCTCGTCAGCGGCCGGGCGAGGGTGTCCCCGAGCACGATGCCTGCGGCGACGCCCAGCACGATGGCCCCGGCGTTCAGCATCCCGCCGGCGCCCATGAGGATCTCGGATTCCTCGATGGTCAATACATACATCGACCGGAATATAGTGAGCCCGGGCAGCAGGATCAGCGCTGCAGGCACGGCCACCACAAGCTGGGGCGCGCCCATCCGCAGGGCGACCACCCGGGCCAGCAGACCGATCACAACGGCGGCGAGGGCGGGTGCGAAGCGCGGCCCGATCCCCAGGGCGTCGCCGCCGATGAGGACCAGATAGCCGATGACGCCCACGGCCGCCGTGGGGAGCAGCAGCGCCCAGCTGGTCTGTTCGGTGATCCCGATCGCGACGACGGCGATAGCCACCATGATGCCCACCGCCCACCATGGATACGCCGGCGGGAATGTTTCGGTGACGTCGATCGGCTCCATGCCGGTCATGGCTCCGACCACAAAGCCGACGGCGATTCCCGTGACGAGCGCGCCGAAGGTCAGCATGGTGGACAGGAAGCGGCCGGCCGCCGTGACCGGGAAGCCGTTGATCGCATCCTGCACCGAGGAGACGAGCCGTCCGGTCGGCAGCAGCAGCAGGATCCCGCCGACCACCACGATGGCCGGAGGTATGTCGATGCCGACCGGGTTGCCGAACCGCCACAGCAGCAGGGCGATGAAGGTGACCAGGAAGGAGCACGAGGCGGTGATGAAGAAGTCCGGTGTGCGCCAGCGCCCCAGTTGCCGGGCCAGCAGGCTGACCAGCAGATTGGAGAGGAAGGCGACCGCGGAGGCTGCCGGCGAGCCGCCGAGCACGCCGACGAAGACGGCGGAAAATACTCCGAACGCCACCGTGACCATCCAGCGCGGGAACGGCTTGGAGCTGTGGGTGATTTCGTCGAGCCGGCGCACAGCCTCCTCGCGTCCCACGCCGCCGGCGACGATGTCCGTGACCAGCTGGTGCACCTTGGCCAGGCCCGCGTAGTTGTTGGTCCAGGACCGTACAACGCGCAGCAGGGTGATGGGTGTCTGGTCCCTGGGGGCGTAGTTGATGGCCACCGACTGGTTGGTGATGTCCACTTCGATGTTCTTGAGCCCCAGCGCGGCGGTGATCGCGATGATGCTGGTTTCGACTTCGAGGGCTCCGGCGCCGTACCGGAACATAGACTCGGCCAGGTGCAGCGCGAAGTCGATCGTTTTCCGCGCTGACGTGTCGACGCCGCCCACCTGGATCATCGGGTTGGCGTACGGGCTGCCGGCGAGCCGGTCCACGATGCTCATGGGCGCGGTGGGCGGGTTCTCGCCCTGCACCAGCCGGCGCAGCATGCGTTTCGCGGCCGCGTTTTGGCGCACCTGGACAGGCGACATCGGCTCGGTCCGGGGCAGCCCGTCCGTGTGCGGCCTGCGGTGGCCGTCGGGTTCTTTGGTCATTCCGGCCTCCTCAATTTCGTGTGTGCAGCCGGTTTAGTAGAACTGCTGGCCTGTGCGGCGGGTGTAGATCTGGCGGGCCAGGCGCTCCCCCGCGGCCATCCAGGCCTTGTACTTCAGCGGGCTCAGCACCTGGTCGTAGCAGCCGACGAAGTCTGTGACGGTCTTGCTGAAGCTGGTCTTGAACAGGCCCAGGCCGTGGAACGGGTTGGACGTGTCCTTCAGCTGGTCGCTCGGAGGCGTCCCGCAGAAGTCATATTCGGTGCAGCCCAGCTCCTTGAGCTGGTTGATCGCGGTCCACTGGACGAGGTGGGAATCGCCGTATTGGGCGCGTTTCTGCAGTGACCCGCCGTCCTTGTACGTGCCCTTGCGGCCGTAGTTGATGACGAAGGCGCCCACGGACGGCACGCCGTTCTCATGGACGAACAGCAGCCGGCCCTGGCCGCGGTCCACGAAGTTGGTCCAGAACCGGCGGTAGTACTCGTATTCGCGGACCCGGACCTGGGACTTGGCCTCCACGGTGGTGGTCATCAGCGCGTACATGGCGCGGAAGTTTTCTTCGGTGGGTTCGGCATTGCGGACCTCCACGCCTTCGCGGATGGCGCGGCGGACGGCATTGCGGCCCCGGGAATGAAGGTTGCGCAGCAGCTGGTTGTCCTCCGGGGAGATGTCCAGGAGTGCTGTCGAGTCATTGGGCTGCAGGTTGTGGGTCTTGAGGAGTCCGGCCCCTTCGATGACCCGCCGGGCGTCCTGCGTGGCGACGATGTCCGGTTCGATCTTGATGGCAAAGACGCCGAGCCGGGCGCGCCTGACGAAGTCTGCGTTGGCTGCGGCGACGCCGGGGATGTCCTCAACGGCAGCCACGTCCGGTCCCTTGATGAGGTACCAAAGTTTGCCCAGGAGGGGGAAGGTCTTCTCCAGGACGAGGTTGTAGCTGGTGTAGTCCGCCGTCTCGTAGACGAGGTGCAGGGGCTTCCAGCCGAAGTGCTGTTTGACCTCGGCGAACGCCTCCGACTGCAGGAGATTGCCGCCATTGGGGTTCGCGGTGACGTGGGCATCCCAGTTGCCGATCTCTTCGGCTGAGGCAAAGCGGGCAGTGAATTCACGCAAGGGTGCGGTATCCAATCATTGCGGTACGAGCGTCGGCGGCATGCGGACATGCAGGTTCAAGTCTATCCGCCCGTCCCGTGTTCCCGCCCGGGAGGCAGCCGTTTACGCTGGAAGCATGGCGCCAGATCAGCACTCGTCCGCCGCGGAATCCGGGCACACAGACTCCGGACACCGGGCGCAGCCGGGCGCGCAGCGGGCGGCGGGCGCCCAGCTGCTCGGGCTGCTGCTGTTCCTGGCCGCGTCCGCCTTCGTGGCGGGCCTGGGCGGGCTGGCCACCGGCAGCAACGTCAACGGCTGGTACGCCGCCGCGGACAAGGCGCCGTGGACGCCGCCGAATTGGGTCTTCGGCCCGGTGTGGACCGTGCTCTACGCGGCCATGGCGGTCGCGGCGTGGCTCGTCTGGCGGCGCGGCGCCGAAGGGTTCCGGGCCGCCCTGACGGCCTACGGCGTGCAGCTGGCACTGAACCTGCTGTGGACGCCGGTGTTCTTCGGCCTGTACCCCGAGTGGGGCACAGTGGCGCTGTGGACCGCGTTTGCCATCATTGTGGCGCTTGCCGCGGCAGTGTCGGTGACGGTGCTGTACTTCGGCCCGCTCAGCCGCGCGGCGGGGCTGCTGATGCTGCCCTACCTGTCGTGGGTCGTTTTCGCCTCGTCGCTGAACCTGTGGGCGGCGCTCCACAACTGACCGCCGGAGAACTGACTCAGCATTCCACCACGTTCACGGCGAGGCCGCCCATGGCGGTTTCCTTGTACTTCGAACTCATGTCGCGGCCGGTTTCGCGCATGGTCACGATGACTTCGTCGAGGGACACGCGGTGGGAGCCGTCGCCCCAGAGCGCCATCTTGGCGGCGTTGATGGCCTTGGCCGCGGCGATGGCGTTGCGTTCGATGCAGGGGATCTGCACCAGCCCGCCGATGGGGTCGCACGTCAGTCCGAGGTTATGTTCCATCGCAATCTCCGCGGCGTTTCCACCTGCTGGGGCGTGCCGCCCATAACTTCGGCCAGTCCGGCAGCGGCCATCGACGACGCCGAGCCCACCTCGCCCTGGCAGCCCACCTCGGCGCCTGAGATCGAGGCCTGCTCCTTGTAGAGCACCCCGATCGCGGCGGCGGTCAGCAGGAACTTGACGATCGTCTCGTCCCGGTCCTGCTGGGTGGCCTTGTCCATGCCGGGGGCAAAGTGCAGGGCGTAGTAGAGCACGGCCGGGATAATGCCGGCGGCGCCGTTGGTGGGGGCCGTGACGACGCGGCCGCCCGAGGCGTTCTCCTCGTTCACGGCGAGCGCGATCAGGTTGACCCATTCCTGCCAGTACTTCGGGTCCCGGAAGTCGGAGTCCTGACCCCGGGTTTCCTTCATGAGCCGCTCGTGCCAGTCGGGGGCGCGGCGCCGGACTTTCAGCCCGCCCGGCAGCAGGCCCTCGCGCTTGAGGCTGACCTCGACGCAGCCTTCCATGACGGAGTAGATGTGCAGGAGGCCTTCGCGGATCTCTGCCTCGGTCCGGGAGGCACGCTCGTTCACGAACATGATCTCGCCGATCGAGAGGCCCTTGGACTGGCAGCGGCCCAGCAGTTCAGCGGCGGTGCGGAACGGCAGGGGCAGTTCCTTCTTGGATTCGTCGAGTTCCTTGAGCGCTGCGTCCTCCTCGCCCTCGCGGACGATAAACCCGCCGCCGACGGAGAAAAAGGTGGCGCTGTGCAGCGTTTCGCCGGCCGCGTCCAGGACGGTGAACGTCATGCCGTTGGTGTGCCGGGGCAGGATGGTGAGCGGGCGCAGGATCATGTCCTTGACGCCGTAGGGCAGCGGCACGGCACCGGCGAGCTGCAGGGTGCCGGTGTCGGCGATCGTGGCAAGCCGTTCCTCCACTTCCGCGGGGAGGATCAGCTCGGGGTGGAAGCCCTCGAGCCCCAGCAGGATGGCGGTCATGGTGCCGTGGCCGTGGCCGGTGGCGGCGAGGGACCCGTAGAGGTCCACGCGCAGCGACGCCACCCGGTCAAGCGCCCCGGAGGCCTTCAGCTCTTCGGCAAACACCGCGGCGGCCCGCATGGGGCCCACGGTGTGTGAACTGGATGGTCCTATCCCGATCGAAAAAAGGTCAAAGACTCCAACAGCCATTGTCGGTTCCTAACTAGCTCTCACTGTGGCCCGGCAGATGGTCCTGCCGGAAGGCGATGCGGCCGCCGGTTGGCGGCAGTCCTGCCGGATGCACGACGGCGGGCGGCAGCTTATGGCGGCCGCCCGGCGTCGTGATCTGTACTATCTCTTACTTACTAACTGCGTCTTACTTACTATCTGTAATACGGGCTCTAGGCGAAGTTAGCAACCGAGGGATAGAGCGGGTGGGCGGCGGCGAGGGCCTCCACCCGGGAGCGGAGACCGGACAGGTCCGCGCCGGCGTCGGCGATCAGCGCCTCGGCGATGATGTCCGCCACCTCAATGAAAGCGGCTTCGCCGAAACCGCGGGTTGCCAGCGCCGGGGTGCCGATCCGGAGCCCCGAGGTGACCATCGGCGGACGCGGGTCGAACGGCACGGCGTTGCGGTTGACGGTGATGTCGATTTCCGCGAGCCGGTCCTCGGCCTGCTGTCCGTTGAGCTCACAGTTGCGCAGATCCACCAGGACCAGGTGCACGTCCGTGCCGCCGGAGATCACGTTGATGCCCTTGGCGGTGACGTCCGGCTGGACGAGGCGCTCGGCCAGGATCCGGGCGCCGGCCAGCACACGTTCCTGGCGCTCCCGGAACTCGGGCGAGGCGGCGATCTTGAACGCCACTGCCTTGCCGGCGATCACGTGTTCCAGCGGGCCGCCCTGCTGGCCGGGGAACACCGCCGAGTTGATCTTCTTGGCGATGTCGGCGTCGTTGGAGAGGATGATGCCGCCGCGCGGACCGGCGAGGGTCTTGTGCGTTGTGGAGGTGGTGACGTGGGCGTGCGGCACCGGCGAGGGGTGCAGCCCGGCGGCGACGAGCCCGGCGAAGTGGGCCATGTCCACCATCAGGTATGCGCCCACCGAGTCGGCGATCCGGCGGAACTCGGCGAAGTCCAGCTGCCGGGCGTAGGCGGACCAGCCGGCAACGATAAGTTGCGGCTTGTGCTCCTGGGCCAGGCGCTCCACCTCGGCCATGTCGATCCGGTGGTCCTCTTCGCGGACCTGGTACGGGATGACGTTGTACAGCCGGCCGGAGAAGTTGATCTTCATCCCGTGCGTCAGGTGCCCGCCGTGCGCCAGGTTCAGGCCCATGATGGTGTCGCCCGGACGGATGAGGGCGTGCATGACCGAAGCGTTGGCCTGCGCGCCGGAGTGCGGCTGGACGTTGGCGTATTCGGCACCGAACAGGGCCTTGACGCGGTCGATCGCGAGCTGCTCGATCACGTCCACGTGCTCGCAGCCGCCGTAGTAGCGCTTGCCCGGATAGCCTTCGGCGTACTTGTTGGTCAGCACGGAACCCTGCGCC
>JBKKDK010000288.1:0-11493 GCA_046708245.1 Arthrobacter sp. | reverse complement strand
ACAGCGGGCAGCCCTTGCCCGACGCGGATTCCCCGCAAGAACGTCATGAAGCAGTAGCCGGGACGCCGGCAGATCACCACCTAAGGAATGTGCAATGAGCGATACGACTCAAACCTCCGGCAACTTTGGCGCCGGCGAAGACGAATACACGCCCACCGGCACGGACCAGGTAGCTGAGCATCTCGCCGCCCTGGACGACGACGAAGCGGAGATGCGGGCCGCTTCCCTCCGGGCCGGCCTGGACGATTACGAACTCGACGAGGAAGACGCCGCCCTCCTGAGCGGCGACTACGAGGACGAGGACTTCGACGGTCCGGTCAAGCTGGATCCCGTGCTGGCCATCATCGGCCGCCCGAACGTCGGCAAGTCCACCCTGGTCAACCGCATCCTTGGCCGCCGTGAAGCCGTTGTGGAGGACACCCCCGGCGTCACCCGTGACCGGGTCATGTACTCGGCGCACTGGAACGGCCGGAACTTCACCGTGGTTGACACCGGCGGCTGGGAGCACGATGCCCGCGGCATCCACGCCCGCGTCGCAGAGCAGGCCGAGATGGCCGTTGAACTTGCCGACGCCGTGCTGTTCGTCGTCGACTCCGCCGTCGGCGCCACCGCGACGGACGAGAGCGTCGTGAAGATGCTCCGCAAGTCCAAAAAGCCGGTCATCATGGTGGCCAACAAGGTGGACGACTTCGCGCAGGAAGCCGACTCCGCCACCCTGTGGGGCCTCGGCTTCGGCGAGCCCTACCCGGTTTCTGCGCTCCACGGCCGCGGCGTGGCGGACCTGCTGGACCACGTTATGGACACGCTGCCCGAGTTCTCCACGATCGAAGGGCTGGAACGCTCCGGCGGCCCGCGCCGCATCGCCCTGATCGGCCGGCCGAACGTCGGCAAGTCCTCGCTGCTGAACAAGCTCGCCGGTTCCGAGCGCGTGGTGGTGGACAACACCGCCGGCACCACCCGGGACCCGGTCGATGAGTTCATCGAACTCGGCGGCCGGACCTGGCGCTTTGTCGACACCGCCGGCATCCGGCGCCGCCAGCACATGGCCCAGGGCGCGGATTTCTACGCCTCGCTGCGGACCCAGAGTGCGCTCGAAAAGGCGGAGGTCGCCGTCGTGCTCCTCGCCGTGGACGAGGTCCTCAGCGAACAGGACGTCCGCATCCTGCAGCTCGCGATCGAATCCGGCCGCGCCCTGGTCCTCGCGTTCAACAAGTGGGACCTGCTCGACGACGAACGCCGCACCTACCTGGAACGTGAAATCGAGCAGGACCTCGCCCACGTGGCCTGGGCGCCACGGGTGAACATCTCGGCGCTGACCGGCTGGCACAAGGACAAGCTCGTCCCGGCGCTGGACACCGCGCTGGAAAGCTGGGATAAGCGCATCCCCACCGGACGCCTCAACGCGTTCCTGGGCGAACTTGTCGCCGCGCACCCGCACCCCGTCCGCGGCGGCAAGCAGCCGCGTATCCTCTTCGGCACCCAGGCCTCCAGCCGGCCGCCGAAGTTCGTGCTGTTCACCACCGGCTTCCTGGACCCGGGCTACCGCCGGTTCATCACCCGCCGGCTCCGCGAGACTTTCGGTTTCGAGGGCACGCCGATCGAGGTCAACATGCGCGTCCGGGAAAAGCGCGGCAAGAAGCGTTAATTCCGACACACCTTGCCCGTGACAGGCTGAAAATGTCACGGGCACCCTCCGGAATCGTGTAAGCTTTTGGAGGTGGTTCGGCCGGACTGCTTGGAAGAAAACCTGGAGAGAATCCGGGCTAACATCCGAGCGGAGAACGGCAGAACTGACGGGCTGTAGCGCAGCTTGGTAGCGCACTTGACTGGGGGTCAAGGGGTCGCAGGTTCAAATCCTGTCAGCCCGACCAACAAGAACCGCTCCATCACCGGGAAGGATCCCGGCGGTGGGGCGGTTTTTCTTTGCCCTCACCCACCGCGGTGGTGGACATTGCCCCCAACGCGTGCGTTGGTGGAGGAACCTATCGCCACCGCCGTGCCGCCGCCGTACACGATGTTGTCCAGCACTGTCGGGGAGCTTGTCCGGTTCACGTAGATACTCACGGCGTCCTTCGAATCTTTTTGCCGCACCACGTTGGTCCGGATATCGATGCCACGAAGTGGCGCCCTGGACGTGCCGGTCACGCTGATGCCGCCGCCGATCAGGTTCGGGTATATTTCGTTGCCGGTGACCGTGACGTATTCGGACCGGATGACGGCGATGGCGGAGCCGGGGTTTGCCGGTGGCGTTGGAAGGTCGAAGTGGAGCTTGTTGCGCTCGACGGCAACGTTAGATGCCTGAACCTTGATGAAACGGCGCGAGACATTCCGGATCACGTTGTCGCTGACGGCCACCTTGCCGGAGTTGAACGGGTTGGAAGCGCGGTCCGAGAACAATACGTGGATGGCGTCGCCTTCCTCACCGAGGATGTTCTCGATGGTGTTGCCGGAGATGACTGAACTGGCGGTTGCTGCGGCCGTGGCGTTGAGGCCGACGCCGCGGGAGAAACCGGGTCCGTTACCCCTCGTCCTGTCACCGACGCTGACCACGTTGCGGATGATGTTGTTGCGGATGGTGATGCCGCCGGTGGTGGTCGCGTCAATCGCCCGGGCGGACTCGGTTGCGGAGTGGAAGTTTTCGTACCGGCCGTTTTCCACAACTGCCCCGGCGCCGGTGACTTTCAGCCCGTCGGCCGCCTTGTTGTTCCCATCGATGTGGACGCGGATGGTGGCGTGGTTCCCGGTCGCGGTGAGCGCCGTGATGTCGGTACCGTCCGCGAGGATCTTCGCGTTGTCGGTATGGAAGTGCCTGCCGTCGCCCGCGAGGGTCAGGCCCTTGACGATCCGGAACGTTCCCCCCGCGAGCCGGACGCCGCCTGCCGTGAGCCAGGCCTGGAGGGCGTCCGAGTCGTCGGTCACCCCGTCACCCCTGGCGTTGAAGGGGGCGCCCTTCGGGTCCAGGGCCTCGACGTTGCCTGCCGTTGCCGGCCCGGCGCTGAGCCCGGCCGCCGCGGCGGCTCGTTCGGGCAGCATCACGCCGCCACCCGGGATGGGGCCGGGCTGGCATCCGGCGATGAGCAGGGCCGCGCACGCAAGTACGGTGGCGGCCAGTTGTGGCGTTCCCCGTTTGACTGATTTAGCAGTCATGGCTTTCCCATCGGCAGCCCGATACCAGAGAAGCCCCAGCCCTTCATTTCAGTATCGCCAAATACATCCCGGAAGCAACCCGGCCGTGGATGCACGCTGCCGGAACTGTTGGCGGGTAGGGGTCAGCCGGTTCGGAGCGCTGCCAGCAGCCGGTCGAAGATCTCATCCTCGCTGCCCGTGCCGTCGACGCTCAGGAGGATCCCGCGGTGTGAGCAGGCCGAGGCCACCGGCTCGGTATCGTGGTGGTAGAGCTCCAGGCGGTGCCGGATGACGTCCTCGGTGTCGTCGCTGCGCCCGGTCAGGGTGGCGCGGTGCAGCAGCCGGCGGACGAGTTCGGCGTCGTCAACCCTCAGTTGGACCGCAACGTCCAACGTGTGCCCCCGGGCGGCAAGGATGGTGTCGAGTTCAGCCAGCTGCGCCGTGTTGCGGGGATACCCGTCCAGGAGGAACCCGGCCCCGACGTCGTCCTGGTCCAGGCGGTCACGCACCGCACGGTTCGTCAGGGCGTCGGGGACAAGGTCGCCCGCGTCCAGGTGCACCTTGACTTCCCGGCCCAGCGGCGTCAGGTCCTTCACATGCCCGCGGAAGACCTCGCCCGTGGAGATCACGGTGATGCCGAGGTGCCGAGACAACCGTTCGGCCTGGGTGCCCTTGCCGCACCCCGGGGGACCCATAATCAGCATTCGCATCGTTGAGGCAACTCCCTGGGGCACGGTTTGGATGTGTCCTTGTATCGTGTCCGCCGCCAGGCGCGGGCGCAAGGCAGTCCGGCGGCTATTTCAGGAAACGCGACGTCCGGCGGTCGGCCAGGATCTTTCCCTTGGTCTGGCAGGTCGGACAATATTGCAGGGCAGTGTCCGCGAAGGACACCTCGCGGACAGTGTCTGCGCACACGGGGCACGCCTCCCCGGTCCGGGCATGGACGCGCATGTGGCTCCGTTTGGTGTCCTTGAGCTCATTGGGCGCTTTGCCCCGGGCTTCCTGCAGTGCAGTCCCAAGAACGTCGTGGATGGCGTCGTAAAGCTGTTGGACCGCGTCCCGGTCCAACGTTTTGGCAATGGCGAAAGGTGACGTCCTGGCTGCGTGCAGGATCTCGTCGCTGTAGGCGTTTCCGATCCCGGCAATGACGCTTTGGCTCCGCAGGAGGCCCTTGACCTGCTGGGAACTGGAACCGAGGATCCCCGCCAAAGTGTCGACGTCGAACCCGGGGCTGAACGGGTCCGGTCCCAGCGCCGCGATGCCGGGAACGTCGAGCGGATCCCGGACCACGTACACCGCCAGGCCCTTTTTGGTGCCGGCCTCGGTCAGGTCGAGGCCGAGGGGCCCGCCGGCGCTGGAGAACAACAGCCGCGCCGCAATGTACCCTTTGCCCATTTTCAGCTGGATATCGGTAGGGGAGTCCGTGAAGCGGACCCAGCCGGCCCGCGCCAGGTGGAAGACAAAATACAGCCCGTCGGCTTCCATGCTGACGAACTTGCCGAAGCGCCGCGTCCCGGTGACGGCCCGGCCCTCCAGTCCGGAAAAGGGCGGGTCCGCCGTCTTGAGCGCCGCGACCGAGGCGATCTGGACCTTCGTCACCACCGCCCCGCGCAGGTGTTCGGCCAGGAAATCCGTCAGGGCCGCCACTTCCGGAAGTTCGGGCATACCCTAGCTCGTTCCGGCCGTGCCGTCGAGGCCCGCGGTGCCGCTGGCACTGCCCGGCGCCGGTGCATTTTCCGTCATCGCCTCATCATGCCAGAGTCCTCCCGGGCCCTGCCGGTATGTGCCTATACTTTTCAGCGGCGGGCAGTTCCATTGGCCGCCGTTGACATTGGTGATTCCCGATGAAAGGCCCGTCATGAGCATCATTCCCGAAGAGCTGTCCTACACCGCAGAACACGAATGGGTTTCGGCCCCGAACGCCGACGGGGTCGTGCGCGTGGGCATCACCGATTTCGCCCAGGACGCCCTCGGGGACGTCGTCTACGCGCAGATGCCCGAGGTCGGCTCCACCATCAAGGCGAACGACGTCGTCGGCGAAGTCGAGTCGACCAAAAGCGTCAGCGATATTTACGCCCCGGTATCCGGCGAAGTGGTTTCCCGGAACGACGCGCTGGACACGGATTCGGCCCTGATTAACTCGGATCCGTACGGCGAGGGCTGGCTGATCGAAATCAAGCTTGCGGAGCCCGACGCCGTCGAGTCATTGCTCAGTGCATCGGAGTACGAACAACAGGTAGGCTAAAGGAAAAGGTCTTTCGGGCCGGGCCGTTGGAGACATCAGCGACGGCCCGGTGGAGGGCCGCATACCGGGCTTGCCAGGCATTTCCGGACGGCACGCGTTGTTTGCAGGCGGGACACCTGCAACGAATGAGGAGGACTCAATGTTTGGGCACGAACGGAACGACACCGGTGACGGTAACGGCACGGGTGGACTGAAAGCTTCGGAGACCACGTCGATCAACCTCACGCCGGTCCGCGACGAACCTACCATCACGCCCAAGCTTTCCGCGGAGGAGCGGGCCGCCGTCGCGGCCCTGCCCTACGGCTCCGCCCTGCTCGTGGCGCACAGCGGCCCGAACAGCGGCGCGCGGTTCCTGCTGGACTCGGACACCACGACGGCGGGCCGGCACCCGGATGCCGACATTTTCCTCGACGACGTCACGGTTTCGCGCCGTCATGTCGAATTCCGCCGCACGGCACGCAGCTTCGAAGTCGTGGATACCGGAAGCCTGAACGGCACGTACGTGAATCATGACCGCGTTGACAGCGTGGAACTGAAGTCCGGCAACGAAGTGCAGATCGGGAAATTCCGCCTCACCTTCTACCTGAGCCCTGCCCGCGCAGCAGGCAACGTCTGATTCCGGGGTAGCTGCCTGTGGCCATGGCACAAGCGGAACGGCGCGGACCCCAGGTCCTGAACATCGGCGAAGTCCTGGCTCAGTTGAGCGACGATTTCCCGAACATGACCGCGTCAAAAATCAGGTTCCTGGAGGAAAAAGGGCTCATCAACCCGCAACGGACGCCCGCCGGCTACCGGCAGTACGCAGAGAGCGACGTCGAGCGGCTGCGGTTCGTGCTGTCCCTGCAGCGGGACCAGTACCTGCCTCTGAAAGTCATCAAGGACTACCTCGACGCAATCGACCGCGGCGAACGCCCGGAGAACCTGCCCCCGGGCGTCACGGTGTCGCCCCGGATCGTGTCCGCGGAGCTCGCCGCCGAACTGCAGAACAGGGTGCGGCGCCTGAGCGAAGAACAGCTCCGCACCGAATCCGGCGCCAGCGTACCCCTGCTGGAGTCGCTGCTTAGCTACGGCCTGATCGGCCACGTCAACGGCAAGTTCGACGAACACGCCCTGCAGGTGGCGCGCGCCTGCGTGCAGCTGGAGAGCCACGGCTTGGAACCACGGCACCTGCGGCCGTTCCAGGCGGCCGCCGAACGCGAATTCGGGCTGGTGGAACGCGCGGTGGCGACCCTGACCTCACGCAAGGACGCAGCCTCCCACGCCCGTGCTGCAGAGACCGCCCGGGAAATCAGCGAGTTGTGCCTCTCACTGCACCAGGCCCTGGTCCAGGACCGCATCTCGAGAATGGACATCTGATGATTGAGGTGGAGATAGTGGGCGTGCGGATCGAGCTGCCATCCAACCAGCCGCTGGTCCTGCTCAAGGAGATGCACGGGGAACGCCACGTGCCGATCTGGATCGGCACGCCGGAAGCCAGCGCCATCGCGCTGGCCCAGCAGGGTGTTGTCCCGCCCCGCCCCATGACCCACGACCTCCTCGTGGACGTGGTCGAATCCCTGGGGCACAGCATCGTCAGCGTCAACATTGTGGCGGTGGAGGACAACATCTTCTACGGCCAGCTCCAGTTCGAGGACGGCACCACCGTCAGTTCGCGGGCATCCGATGCGCTGGCCTTGGCGCTCCGGGCAAAATGCCGGATCTGGTGCGCCGATGCCGTTATGGACGAAGCCAGGGTGCGGATCACCGAACACGACGAGGGCGAGGACACGCACCGCGGCCCGGACGTGGACGAAGAAGGCGAACTGCGGCGCTTCCGGGAGTTCCTCGACGACGTCGAACCCGAAGACTTCGCGGGCTGAACCCGCGCAAAGCTTAAAGTCGAGGATGAAAGTTTCGACACGCCCCCCGAATATCGCGAACGTCTTTGACCTTGGGCCCCGGCAGGCCTAACGTCGGAGGTACAAGTTCCCATTGCATACAACAGCCGCGCAAGTCACACTGGAAAGTGCAGCCCGGCCGAATTACACGGATGCATTTCGTGCCGTGTTCTGGGTACTGGGCCGGTCAGTTGACCGGCTGTTGCTGCAACTTCCTGCGGGGAGCCATGACAAGGAGGATCCACGTGAGTCCGAAAGGCGAAACGGGCGAGCTGAAACAGGCCTCGACGGCTGGTGCAGCCGTACCCGCCAGCGGTGCCCAAGGCCTGCTGTTCACCGAGGATCTTCCTGTCCTGGACGAGGACGCCGGCTACCGCGGGCCCACCGCGTGCAAGGCTGCAGGCATCACCTACCGCCAGCTCGACTACTGGGCCCGGACCGGACTGGTTGAACCCGCGGTGCGCGGTGCTGCCGGCTCCGGCTCGCAGCGGCTCTATGGTTTCCGCGACATCCTGGTCCTGAAGGTCGTAAAGCGGCTCCTGGACACGGGCGTCTCGCTGCAGCAGATCCGCACGGCGGTGGAGCACCTTAGGGAGCGCGGCGTCGAGGACCTGGCCCAAATCACGCTCATGAGCGACGGCGCCAGTGTTTACGAGTGCACGTCGGCCGACGAAGTCATCGATCTCGTCCAGGGCGGACAGGGTGTCTTCGGCATCGCCGTGGGCCGGGTCTGGCGTGAGGTGGAGGGCAGCCTCGCGGCACTTCCGAGCGAACACGCGGTGGACCAGTCCTTTCCCGACGACGAGCTCAGCAAGCGCCGGGCCGCGCGCAAAACCGGCTGAGCCGACGCCCCGCGGGACATAAGAACACAGGTTTAAGGCCAAAGGCCGCCTTCC
The DNA here is from genome assembly GCA_046708245.1 of Arthrobacter sp. Taxonomy (GTDB): domain Bacteria; phylum Actinomycetota; class Actinomycetes; order Actinomycetales; family Micrococcaceae; genus Arthrobacter. The sequence continues at coordinate 3,349 of JBKKDK010000288.1, read as the reverse complement.
GGAGGGAAAGCGGCCTTTGCTGTCCGCAGGGTCAGGGCGCTGGGCCTGATTGCGAGGCGTGCGGCCTAGCGCTGGCTGCGGTTGCGGACGCTGGCTTTGAGCAGGTTCGCGAGGAGTTTGTCGAACAGCGCGGCGGCGTTCTTGGCCGAGTCGCCGGGCCAGTGATGGATGGCGTGGGCGGCGCCCTGGATCTGCTGCCAGTTGGCCTGTTCCGGGATGTGCGGGGCGAGGAGCAGGTCACCGAACATGGACTTCATCTCTGAGAGCCTGAAGGTGTGCTCGGCGGATCCGCTGCGCACCCGGTTGGCCACAATCCCGGCCGGGGACAGGCTCGGGGCGAACTCGCTGCGGAACAACTGGATCGCACGCATCGTGCGCTCGGTGCCGGCGACGGAGAACAGCCCGGGCTCCGCCACCAGGGTCACTTTGTCGCTCGCGGACCAGGCCATCCTGGTGAGTCCGTTGAGCGAGGGCGGGCAGTCGACGAGGACAAGCTCGTAGCCATCGGCCCCCGCCAGCACGGAGGAGAGCCGGCGCAGATCGCGGCGGCCGAGATCCGGGCGGTCGTAGATGCCTGTGTAGGCCGAGCCGACGGCCACATCCAGGACGGAACCGCCTGGGTCGGTGCGGGCCGAGCCGTTGTTCCGGGCCCGTTCCACCCAGCCGCTGGGCACCACGTTGTCCGCCAGGCGCGCGCGCCGCGGGGACTTGAGCATCCTGCCGATGTCCAGCTGGTCTCCCGGCAGGACGCCGAGGGCCGTGCTCGCATCCGCATGCGGGTCAAGGTCGACAACGAGGGTGGGGATGCCGGCGGCCAATGCCGCGGACGCCAGTCCGGTGGTCACCGATGTCTTGCCGACACCGCCTTTGAGGCTGCTGATGCTGACTACTTGCACTTGAAAAACCAATACCTAACGCCGGTTGCCTGGACGGGGTCCTGCCGGCCCCTGCGTTCGTGGAGCCGGGGCGTGCATGCGCCACCCACCCACTCATCATATGTTGACGGCCCGTCGAATCCCGTTTCATCGGCTGGAGGGGCGGCAGATGGCCGAAATGGCGGTCCCGGCAGCCCCGGGGCCTTGCCTGCCAAGGGGATGCGTGACGCATAATGCTGTGACAGTCACCACAATGATTTGTGTTTGCCCACGCCGGTCTTAGACACTGTGAGCACTTACCGATACGCCCGCGATGATGCAGGAGAAGTATGTTTTCCAAGATTCTGGTGGCCAACCGCGGCGAAATCGCGATCCGTGCCTTCCGCGCCGGCTATGAGCTCGGTGCCAAGACTGTTGCCGTGTTCCCCAACGAGGACCGAAACTCGATCCACCGCCAGAAGGCCGACGAGGCATATCTGATCGGCGAGGAGGGCCACCCCGTCCGGGCGTACCTCGACGTCGACGAGGTGGTGCGGGTGGCCAAGGAATCCGGGGCCGACGCGATCTACCCTGGCTACGGCTTCCTCTCCGAAAATCCGCGCCTTGCCCGGGCCGCCGCCGCTGCGGGCATCACTTTTGTGGGCCCGCCGGCCGAGGTCCTGGAATTGGCCGGCAACAAGGTCGCCGCCCTCGAGGCGGCCCGCAAGGCCGGCGTTCCCGTGCTCAAGTCCAGCCAGCCCTCCAAGGACCTCGATGAGCTCATTGCGGCCGCGGACGAGATCGGCTTCCCCATCTTCGCCAAAGCCGTCGCCGGCGGCGGCGGCCGCGGCATGCGCCGCGTGGACACCCGGGACGCCCTGCCCGAAGCGCTGCAGGCCGCCATGCGCGAAGCCGACGCCGCGTTCGGGGACCCCACCATGTTCCTCGAGCAGGCAGTCCTGCGCCCCCGCCACATCGAAGTCCAGATCCTCGCCGACGCCGAGGGCAACGTGATGCACCTCTTCGAACGGGACTGCTCCATCCAGCGCCGGCACCAGAAGGTCATCGAGATCGCCCCGGCGCCGAACCTTGACGAAGGCATCCGGCAGGCGCTCTACCGCGACGCCGTGAAGTTCGCCAAGGCCCTGAACTACGTCAACGCCGGTACCGTGGAGTTCCTCGTCGACACCGTCGGGGAGCGGGCCGGCCAGCACGTGTTCATCGAAATGAACCCGCGCATCCAGGTCGAGCACACGGTCACGGAGGAAGTGACCGACGTCGACCTCGTCCAGGCGCAGCTGCGCATCGCCGCCGGCGAGACCCTCGCGGACCTGGGCCTCTCGCAGGAGACGGTGCAGCTCAAGGGCGCAGCCCTGCAGTGCCGCATCACCACCGAGGACCCGGCCAACGGCTTCCGGCCCGACGTCGGAAAGATCACCGGCTACCGTTCCGCCGGCGGCGCCGGCGTCCGGCTGGACGGCGGCACGGTCTACTCGGGCGCCGAAATCAGCCCGCACTTCGACTCGATGCTGGTCAAGCTCACGTGCCGCGGCCGGGACTATCCTGCCGCCGTGGCCCGCGCCCGGCGCTCCCTGGCCGAGTTCCGCATCCGCGGGGTGTCCACCAACATCTCCTTCCTCCAAGCCGTCCTGGACGATGACGACTTCGTAGCCGGCAACGTGGCCACCTCGTTCATCGACGAACGCCCCCAGCTGCTGAAGGCCCGCGTCTCGGCAGACCGCGGCACCAAGCTGCTGACCTGGCTCGCCGAGGTCACCGTCAACAAGCCCAACGGCGAGCTCACGGTCCACAGCGACCCGGCAGACAAGCTGCCCGCGACGGACGACGCCGCGGCTCCGGCAGGCTCCCGCCAACGGTTGCAGGAGCTGGGACCGGAAGGCTTTGCCCAGGCCCTGCGCGCCCAGGACGCCGTGGCCGTCACGGACACGACGTTCCGCGACGCGCACCAGTCCCTCCTCGCCACCCGCGTCCGGACCCGCGACCTGGTCGCAGCCGGCCCTGCCGTGTCCAAACTCCTCCCGGAGCTCCTCTCCGTCGAGGCCTGGGGCGGCGCCACGTACGACGTCGCACTCCGGTTCCTGGGCGAAGACCCCTGGGACCGCCTCGCCGCGCTGCGCAAGGCGCTGCCGAACGTCTGCCTGCAGATGCTCCTGCGGGGACGCAACACCGTGGGCTACACGCCGTACCCGGAAGAGGTCACGGTCGCGTTCGTCAACGAGGCCGCGGCCACCGGCATCGACATCTTCCGCATCTTCGACGCCCTCAATGACGTCAACCAGATGGCCCCGGCCATCCGGGCCGTCCGCGAGACGGGCACCGCCGTCGCGGAGGTCGCCCTGTGCTACACGGCGGACATGCTGGATCCCGACGAGAAGCTCTACACCCTCGACTACTACCTCGAGCTGGCGCAGAAGATTGTCGACGCCGGCCTCCACGGCAGCCAGCAGCGTGGCCAGCTGGCCGCCTGCGGTGTC
>JBKKDK010000287.1:0-3058 GCA_046708245.1 Arthrobacter sp. | reverse complement strand
CAGGTGATCCTGGCCCGCCGGATCGGCGTCGCCCTGATCGCTTTGGTGGCCCTGGGCAGCATGATGCTGACCTTCCCCGCGATCCAGGCACTGGGCGCCGGGCTGCTGGCCTCCGCCGGTGTGATTTCGATCGTGGCCGGGCTCGCCGCGCAGACCTCCCTGGTCAACGTCTTCGCCGGCGTCCAGCTTGCCTTCACGGACGCGATCCGCGTGGACGACGTCGTTGTGGTCCAGAAGGAATGGGGCCGGATCGAGGAAATCACCCTGACCTACGTGGTGGTCCACATCTGGGACGACCGGCGGCTGATCCTGCCCTCGACGTATTTCACCACCACCCCGTTCGAGAACTGGACCCGGCGCCAGTCGGAAGTCATGGGCACAGTGGAGTTCGACCTCGACTGGCGCGCGCCGGTCGAAGCGATGCGTGCGGAGCTGAAAAAGGTCCTGGCCTCCACCGAGCTGTGGGACGAGCGGGTGGGGATCCTTCAGATCACTGACGCCACGTCCGGTTTTGTCCGGGTGCGCATCCTGGTCAGCGCCGCGGACAGCGCCTCGCTCTTTGACCTCCGCTGCCTGATCCGCGAGGAACTGGTGCTGTTCCTGCAGCAGGACCACCCGACTGCGCTCCCGCATGTGCGCCTCGAATCGCTGCCGTCCGTTGCCGACTCCGGCGCGTCCGGGGCCCGGCCGGGGTCCAGGCGCCCGGGGAAGCTGTCCGCTGCCGACGACTCCGTCCGGCACCCTGCGGACCCGCACGATTCCCAGCTGTTCACCGGATCGATCGAGGCGGTCCAGCGCTCGCGTGCTTTCTCCGGCCCGGGCGAGGACGTCTTCGAGGACCGCGACAAGTCCGTCGCCGCGCAGAACTAGGCAGGTCTTCCCAGCCCACCCGAACTGGTCGATAATCAGGTGGCGGGACCGCGGCAACGCTGCCCGCCACACCCTGCCGGACCAGCCGAGGAGTCGCGTATGACGCTCGAACAAGCACCTGCGGAATCCACGGAGGCCGCCGGCCGCGACTGGTTCCAGGGCGCCGTCGTCTATCAGATCTATCCGCGCAGTTTTGCCGATTCCGACGGCGACGGCATCGGCGATCTCCGCGGGATCCTCAGCAAGATGGACTACCTGCAGAAGCTGGGGGTCGACGTCGTCTGGCTGTCCCCGATCTACACCTCGCCGCAGGACGACAACGGCTACGACATCAGCGACTACCGCAACGTGGATCCGCTCTTCGGGACGCTCGCGGACCTGCAGGAGCTGACTGACGGCCTGCACGCGCGCGGCATGAAACTGGTCATGGACCTCGTGGTTAACCACACCTCGGACGAGCACCCCTGGTTTGTGGAATCGCGTTCCTCGAAGGACAACCCGAAGCGCGACTGGTACTGGTGGCGGCAGCCGAAGGACGGTGCGGAGCCCAATAACTGGGGCTCGGCGTTCTCCGGGCCGGCCTGGGAGTTCGACCAGGCCACCGGCAAGTACTACCTCCACATTTTTTCGAAGAAGCAGCCCGACCTGAACTGGGAAAACCCTGAGGTCCGGGCCGCCGTCTACGACATGATGAACTGGTGGCTGGACCGGGGCGTGGATGGCTTCCGGATGGACGTCATCAACTTCATCTCCAAGGACACCCGGTTGCCGGACGGCCCGATCGCGGCGGGCATGCTCCACGGTGACGGCAGCCAGTTCTACATCAACGGCCCGCGGATCCACGAGTTCCTGCAGGAGATGCACCGCGAGGTCTTCGCCGGCCGCACCGGGCCGCTGCTCACAGTCGGTGAAATGCCCGGCGTGAGCGTGGAGGAAGCCATCCTGTTCACCGATCCCGCCCGGGGCGAGGTGGACATGGTGTTCCAGTTCGAGCACGTGGCCCTGGACCAGGAGAACGGCAACAAGTGGCGGCCCAAGAAGCTCAGGCTCACCGAGCTCAAGCAGACCCTGGGACGCTGGCAGGAAGGCCTGGCCGAGCGGGGCTGGAACAGCCTGTACTGGGGCAACCATGACCAGGCCCGCGCGGTCTCGCGCTTCGGCGACGACGGACAGTACCGCGAACTCTCCGCCAAGATGCTCGCCGGCATCCTGCACCTGCACCGCGGCACGCCCTACGTCTACCAGGGCGAAGAGCTCGGCATGACGAACATGACGTTCGGGGCAATCAGCGATCACCGCGACATCGAGGTCCTCAACCACCACCGCGAAGCCACCACCCACCTGGGCCACACGGACGCCGAGGTGCTGGCCGCGCTCGCACCCCTGAACCGGGACAACGCCCGGACCCCGGTCCAGTGGGACGCCTCCCGGAACGCCGGGTTCACCACCGGCGCACCCTGGATCGCGGTCAACCCCAACGCCAACCACATCAACGCCGCCGCCCAGGTGGATGATCCGGACTCGGTCTACAGCTTCTACCGCAAGGTGATTGGTCTGCGGCACACGGAGCGGGTCATTTCGCACGGCGACTTCACCATGCTGCTGCCCGACCACGAGCACGTCTACGCGTTCACCCGGTCGCTGGCGGGTGCTGCCTCGTCGGGCGGCGGCGCGGAGCTGCTGGTGCTGGGCAACTTCTCCGGCGCGGAACACGGCGTCGAGCTCGGCGATGAAAGCTGGAGCAGCGCGGACCTGGTGCTGGGAAACTATCCCTCCGACGGCGGCGCTGCCGCAACAACCGGAGCGCTGCGCCTGCGGCCGTGGGAGCTGCGGGTGCTGCGCCGGACCAGCCGCCCCTGATTCACAGAACAGAATCGTCAACCAAGCGAAGGAGCCCGGCATGACCATTCCACCGCCACACGAGCCTGACCCGTTCCCGCCGGAACCAGGCCCCACAACGCCGCCGCCCGAGCCCGGGGAGCCGTTCCCGGAACCCGGGCCGGTCACACCGCCGGCGCCGGTACCGCCGCCCGGTCCGTCGCCCACTCCCGCGCCGCCCGCTCCCGGCCCGCTGCCGATACCCGACCCCGGGCCGGTTCCGCCCCGGCCGGATCCCACACGTTTCTAGCAGGTTAGCGAGGCGCATTACGCCCCACGACGCGCAAATGACCCCTCGACACCGGAATTC
>JBKKDK010000286.1:0-4829 GCA_046708245.1 Arthrobacter sp. | reverse complement strand
CATATAAATAAATTGGTATCAACAAACTTGGCACACTATTGAGTTCTCAAACAACAGACACACCCGGCACCACCACAACCAATAACCAGTCGAGGATCGCTCCGGAGCAACTTTTCAAACTTACCCGAATTCGAGGAGCTTTGCAAATCGGCGTTTCCGCGATTTCCATTTCCACGAGTGGGTCCCCGCCCGTATTTAGCACGCAAATTTTGCGTGCCATTTCCAGGCTGTTTGTTCGGGGGTCGGTCGCTATTTTTCCGCTTCAGCGGCGGCGACTCGAATTACTGTACACGCGTTGAGGACCTCGCACAAATCAGCGCGCCCCCGGGTCCCTAAGCGCCCGCATCCCCGGACTGGCGCGGATTTTTAGTCAGTCCGCAGGCCGCACTTAGCCGGAACAGCGAAACCTCGTTTCCGTGGGCTGCGTCACCTGCGTTGGGCTGCCTGCAACCGACCCCGTCCCGTTGCGCAGGTGCACTGGCGCGTCATTCCGCACCTGCCGCGGGATCCCGTGTTGACGGAGCCGGGCTGCAGGTGACATCCCCGGGCAGCAGCCACCAATAGGGCAGCTGCGCGTCCTGGGTGCCGCCCGGCGGCGCGTCCACTGCGGCACGCGGGGCGGACACCATGGTCAGCTTGGACCACCAACGCTTGACGTTGGGCATCGTATCGCTCCTTTCGATCGTTCATTTCACTGCGATTGGCACCGGCCGCGATAGGCGTCGGGAGCGGGTGGGGACAGGGCAGCCCGAGGACCACCAAGGCTTCGCCGCCCACCACCTGGGACCCGGCCACCGGCAGCACCTGGTGCACCACCCCGTCGCACGGGGCGGCCAGCACGGTTTCCATCTTCATAGCCTCCAGTGACACCAGCGGCTGGCCCTGCACCACGCGGTCCCCCACGGTGACGTCCACCTTCCACACACTGGCGGCGAAGGGGGCAGCCACCAGGGTGGCGCCATCGGGCACCACCAACTCCTCGGAGGCGGGCACGACGGCGGCTGCCGCGTCCGCGCGGTCGAACTCGCCGGCGTCGGCCCAGGCCTGCCGTTCGACGGCGAAGGCCGCCGCCTGCTGTTCCCGGAACACCCCGATGGACTCGCTGTTCCGGGCCAGGAAGTCCTCATGGTCGGCGAGGGAGAAAGTGCCGTCTTCGATCTCGACGCCTCGTCCCCGGCCGGCCGCCATGTCAGCCCGCAGGTCCAGGAGCTCTTCCGGGCTGACCGGGTACCAGGAGATGCGGTCGAAGAACCGCAGCAGCCAGGGCGAGCCCGGTTCGAACGGCGCGGAGTCGGCGTAGCGGGACCACACCTGGGTGGTCCGGCCTACGAATTGGTAGCCGCGCGCCGGCGTTTTAACCCGGGCGGGTCCTACCCCCAGCGCTGCTGAGGGAGGGCCCGCCCTTTGGGTTAGTGTTCGATGGCCGTGGTGTTGTCAGCCGGGGCTGTTCCCTTGCCCCGGCTGTTCCCTTGCCAGGAGCACACTGCTAGCGTGGCTGGATGGAACGATCAATGGTTCGGCCTCGAAACGGCAAGGTTGTCGCGGGCGTCTGCGCAGCCCTCGCCGACCGCTTCGGAATCTCCCGGACGCTGGTGCGCTTCGGCTTCGTGCTCTTCGGCCTGTTCGGCCTCGGGGAGCTGGTCTACATTGCGTTGTGGATCATCATCCCCAAAGAGCAGTAGGGCTAACCCGTAGCCGGGAAACGACCGCAGCTCTAGTCCACGAACGCCACCTGGGCGATGTACTGCTGATACAGCTTCAGGGCCTCGTCTGTGTCTATGTGGCCAAAGGCCAAGGTGTCCCGCAGCCCTTCCAGCTGGGCGTTGGCGGTTTCTGCTGCGCTGACCCTGTCCGCCAGGGAATGGGAATTGGCGAAGTTAGTAGCCAGCGCCGCGGCGACGGACAGCAGGACGGCCCGAGGCACAGGACCCGCCACACCACTGAATCGTCACTGGGTGAGAAGACCCCTTGGATCGCGTTGGTGAAACCCGTGCCGCCGAAGGCCGGACCGGCTGTGAGCATGGCGGCAATGGCGCTGCCCACCACGCTGACGTTGGAGAGCTTGTTCCGCCGCGGCCTTTCCCGTCCCAAATAGGACCGGACGGCTTGTTGCTTTTCCTCGATGCGGTTGGAGAGCAGTTGACGCGTATCCGCTTTCTCATCCATGACCTGCTACCAGCCCCTCGCCGATGGTGTCAGCACGATCCCAATATGAGAACCGCCCATCAGTAGTCAGGCCGGCTTTCCCGCGGCCATGGCCATCATTCCTGCACCCTGTCTCCGGCCGCTGGACCGAATCTGGATTCGAAGGTGTGCGTAGACGGCGAACCGGCCGGCCTGGACCCAGTCCTGTACCGCTACCCCCACGGATGTGAGGGCTCGGAATCCCGGGTGTTCATGCTGGCCAGCATGGTGCGGTTGCGTGCCCCTGTCTTGCGCAGGATCGAGCCTACGTGTTTCTCCACCGTCTTAACGGAGATTCCCAGTTCGCGGGCGATCTGCTTGTCCGCCATGCCGCGGATGACCATCTCGCGCACTTCTTTCTCACGCGACGTGAAGTTTCCGGCCGCCACCGCATCCGGGGGCTCCCCTGAGGAGGCACTGAGGAGGTGGTCGAAGATGTCCCCTTCGACGAGCGCTTGGCCTTGGCCGGCGGCCACCAGAATGCGGGCGATCGTTTCCCCGCTGGCCCTGCGGTTGATGAATCCGCGCACCCCCGCATGCCGGGCCAGGCGCACCTGCTCCACGGTGGGGTTGTCTGTCAAGACCACGATCGCGACGCCGGGGTCCAACTCGCGGATCGCGGACAGGACCCCGGTGGTGTTCTGGTGGACCAATTCCAGATCCACCAGAATCACGTCAGGTCGCAGCACCTCGAAGGCGTCGCGCAGTTGCTCCGCAGAAGTGACTTCGGCCATCACTTGGATCGCCGGCTCGGCCACGCCAAGCAGCCGGACCAGGCCGGCGCTGACGACCGGGTGGTCGTTGGCGATCAGGATCTTCCACTGCGGCTGTGGCGCGATGTCTGGCTCCGGTGCGCGGTCCGGCAGGGTGGCCCGCACCTTGGTGCCCCACCCGGGCGTAGTGTCGATGTGCAGTTCGCCGCCAAGGTGGATGGCCCTGGAGGTCATGCCGTGCAGTCCGAGGCACCCCGAGGGCAGCACGGCATGGTCACCGTGCGCGGCGGCGAGGTCAAAGCCTTGTCCGTTGTCCTCCACGACGACGGCGAGCGAACCGGCGTCGTAGATCAGCCCGGCGCGCACCGTCGTCGCACGGGAGTGGGTCACTACGTTGCCGAGCGCTTCCTGAACGATCTTGAACGCCTGGTGGGCGATCTCGGGCGCGAGCGGCCGTGCTTCTCCGATCACCGTCAGACGTGTCGCGGCGCCGGACATCGATTCGACCCAGGCCAGCTCGGAGGCGATCGCCTCGTCCAGGGTCCGGCCGGCGAGCGCCGCCGGGCCCATGCCCAGCACCGTGCGGCGCGTCTCGGTCAGGGCATCGTGGGCGGTTGTCCGGGCGTTACGGATGTGCGGCGTCACTGCGTGTTCGCCGCCATCGAGCAGGCTGGCCTTTTCCGCCTCGTCGAGGCTGAGCAGCAAAGCGGCCAGCGACCGTCCCACGGTTTCGTGCACGTCCCGGACGGCGCGTTCACGTTCGGTGGCGACAGCCGCCTCGCGCTCACGGACCGAGGCCTTCGAGTGCAGTTCGGAGTTAACCAAAGCGATGGCGGCATGGCTGGCGAAGAGTTCTGCCAACCGGGCCTCCTCGGGGGTGAATATGCGGTCCTGGTCCGGGCTGAATACGATGAAAGCGCCGACAATCTGCTCGCCCCACTCGATGGGCACACCGATCACCGCGCAGTTATAGCGCGGATCATCCGGTGGGATGTGACCGCGTTCAATGCTGCTGTAGGCGTCCAGAATGACGGTGGAGCGGCTGCGCACGATCTGGCCGGTGAACCCTTCCTTCAACGAGAAGGTTTGGCCTTCCTGGCAGCCGACGCCGATGTCGACCTTCTTCGTGTAGATGCCGCTGGCTTCATTGACCAAGGCGATCGAGCCGGACTCGCAGCCCAGCAGGGAGGTGGCGTGGCCCAGGATACGGCCCAGCAGAGGCTGCAGCTCGAACCGTCCGGCGAGGTCCCGCGCCAGCTCGGCGACGGAATCCAGCTTGAGCTGGGCGCCGTCGACGTTCCGCAGGCTACGGATCAAAGACTCGAATTCCGGTTCTGCTTCTGTCATTCCCGTCCTCCTTGACGAACCGCAGGCCGCAGGTTCCGCCTGCCCCCTGTGGCCATCTATACACCATGACTGGCCCGCGGGAGAACCCTTCGCAGCAGTGCGGGTTATCCCTTAGGAAGGAGGCGGGGAAACCCTCATACCGCGGCCACAGCATTGGTGGTTACGTGGAAGACAGCGAACATCCAACGTCCGGCGGCAGCACGCATCAGCACCGGGGCAGGAGAAGACCAGCACAGCCAATGGCAGCGCAGTGGAGGAAAGACATATGGCCCGCATCGGTATCTTGACCAGCGGCGGCGACTGCCCCGGACTCAACGCCGTCATCCGCTCGTGCGTCCTGCGCGGGATCCGCGTCCATGGGGACGACTTCGTCGGCTTCACGGACGGCTGGCGCGGGCTCGTGGAGGGCAGCACCATCAACCTGGACTGGATGAGCGTGCGGGGCATCTCAAGCCTCGGAGGAACCATCCTCGGCACCTCGCGCACCAACCCCCTCGTCGAGGGAGGCGGCGTCGAGCGGATCCAGGCGAACCTGCGCTCCCTGGGCGTGGACGCGCTGATTGTGATTGGCGGTGAGGGGACCCT
>JBKKDK010000285.1:0-2906 GCA_046708245.1 Arthrobacter sp. | reverse complement strand
GAAGCCGCCGACCTCGTCGCGCGCGGCGGAGGATCCCTCGTCACGAGCGTCGCCACCCACGACCCCGCGATCGCGGTCGAGCTCATCGGACGCATCTCGGCGTTCAACGGCCGCGTGCTGCTGCTGGACCGCGACGACGCACGCTCATCCACCGGTCACGGTTCGCCGCTGCCCAACCTCGTGCACGGCGGTCCCGGCCGCGCCGGCGGCGGCGAGGAGCTCGGCGGCATCCGCTCGGTCATGCACCACATGCAGCGCACCGCCATCCAGGGCTCGCCGAACATGCTGACCGCCGTCACCGGCATCTGGCACACCGGCGCCGACCGCAACTTCACCCTGGACACCGAGGGCCTGCACCCGTTCCGGAAGTCGCTGGGCACCCTGCACATCGGCGACGCCATCCGCTCGGAGCTGCGCGAGGTTTCGCTGGAGGAAATCACGAAGTTCGCCAACTCCACCGGGGACACGTTCTACGCGCACACCAACCAGGCGGCGGCCGAGGCCAACCCGTTCTTCCCTGGCATCGTGGCGCACGGCTACCTGCTGCTGGCGTGGGGCGCCGGACTCTTCGTGGAGCCCGCGCCGGGCCCGGTCCTGGCCAACTACGGACTGGAGAACCTGCGCTTCATCACCCCGGTGGCCGCGGGCGACTCCATCCGGGTGACTCTGACGGCCAAGAAGATCACGCCGCGCGAAACGGACGAATACGGCGAAGTGGCCTGGGACGCCGTCCTGACCAACCAGGATGACGAAATCGTGGCGACCTACGACGTCCTGACCCTCGTCGAGAAGTAGTCCGCCGGGCGGCCGGATCGGGCTCCGCGGGCCGGAATTCCGCGGCTCTTTCCGGCCTGCCCCGGCGTAAAATCTTGATCGTAGGAGGTGGCGATATGACCCTAGTACTCAACAAAGCCACAACAGTCCTGCCAGTCGATGATGCAGAACGCGCCCGGCGGTTCTATGCCGAGACGCTGGGTCTCCCGCACCGTGGAGTGACGGACGACGGAAGTGTACTTTTCGGCAGCGGCGACGGCCCCATGCTGCAGCTCATGCCGGTCAGGGACGGAAAGCATTCCGAGCACACGGCCCTGAGCTTCGAGGTCAGCGGGATCGAGAAGACGGTCCAGGAGATGGAATCCAAGGGGGTCCAGTTCCAGGACTACGACCGCCCGGATCTCAAGACCGAGAACCACATTTGTACAACCGATTCCGAGAAGTGCGCCTGGTTCATGGATTCGGAGCACAACATCCTCTGCGTGCACGAGACAATCACCACGCAGGCCGACTACCAGCTCTGACCCCACGCGAAAGCGCAGATGACGGCAGTCCGGGACGCCCGGACTGCCGTCATCTGCCATCTCGGCGGGACCACGGCGACACGGGGCGGGGCTGGAGTACGCCGTCCACCCTTAGGTCCACCCTCTCGTTGAAGAAACTGATGAGGCCGTGGATTTGGGCGGCATCGCGGTACCGGCGGTCATAGCTCCATGCGATGTTCGTGCCCTGCCCGGATCCCGGGTAGCTCCAGTATCTGGCCATGCCCTTGTACGGGCAGATGGTCCGCTTGAGGCTCTCCTCCATCAGGTCCAGCCGCACGTCCGACGGCGGGATGTAGTACCGCACCGGAAGCATCGTCTCGTAGAGCAACTGCGCGCCGTTCGTCCTGGCGAGCGTCACGCCGTCGAGGGCCACGTCCACGTCCGCGGACGATGCGCGGATGTCAACCCGGTGGAACGGATCACGCGGGTGGCCGATGATCTCCTCATCGTCCTCGAGCCAGTCGAAGGCGGCGAAATCCAGCACCACGTAGCCGGCCAGGTCCGGGTCCTCGGGCCGGAAGGCCGCCCTCGGAATTGTTGCCGCCGCCGTCACAACGTCGAGTTCCTCGCCGGCGCAGGTGTGCCTGCCAAACGCCGTTCCCGGGTCGAGCGACGTCGGCGGCTCGCCCGCCCGAACGGCGAAGGCCTGTTCCCCGACCGAGGGCGCCGGCAGGGCAGGCGGGACGAGCTGCGCCAAAAGGTCCTGTTCCGGCACGGCAAAAACGGGAGTCACCCGCCTCGGTTCCCAGATTAGCCGTGCCTGGGCCGTGTCGACCACAACGTTGCCGCCGAAACTTGCGCGGATCCTTTTGGCAGTGGGTTCAAGACGCAGGTGGGGGAAAATGCCCATGAGCACCTTCGATATTCTGGTGGCCATCCTCACAGCGTGGCCCCCGCGCCCTGCGGCGTCAATGCGGCGCAGCAGGGCCCGGCGCGTTTCCCGTCAGCGCGGGACGTGGAGGCCGTTGAACGCCATGGTGATGACGTCGTCGGCCAGCTTTTCCGGTGACAGCGAGCCGCCGGGCTTGTACCATTCGACGATCGAGTTGATCGTGCCGAACAGCAGGCGGGTCACGGTGCGGGGATCGATGTCCTGGCGCAGCGACCCTTCGTCCCGGGCCTCGGAGATCAGGGCGGCGACCTTGTGGTCGAAGGTGCGGCGCCGCTCCAGTGCGTCCCGCTCGATCTCGGTGTTTCCGCGCAGGCGCAGCAGCAGCGTCACAAAGGGCAGCCGCTCCACGAGCACGGAGATGGTCTGGCGCACCACGAACTCCAGCCGGGCGTCGGCGGAACCGGACGTGGCTGCCGGCTGGTCCAGGATTGCCTCGAGCCCGCCCAGGGCATGGTCCAGGGCGAGCTTGAGCAGGTCGCCCTTGGATGGCACATGGTGGTAGATCGCGGATTTGGAGATGCCCAGGTTCTCGGCGAGGATGCCCATCGAGGTGGCGTCGTAGCCGTGGCGGTTGAAGACGTCGACGGCGATCATCAGCACCGACTGCTGGTCATAGCCGGGGCGGCCGCGCTTGGTGGTGCTTGCTGTGCTGGGCATAGTCGCTAGTTTCTCACGATCAGGTGGTCACTCAGGCC
>JBKKDK010000284.1:0-14652 GCA_046708245.1 Arthrobacter sp. | reverse complement strand
GTTCGCGGCCACAAAACCGTCCAGTGCCTCATCCGCAAAGTCAGCGGGATTATCGAAGATCAGCGTCATGGTTCCTCATTGAATCCGAATAGAAATCGCGCCGGACCAGAACAGCCGGCAAGTACAGGGAACTGTCCAGGACACTCAAAAACCTATCGGGGTTGGTCCCGCTTTGGGAAGGGGAGGTGCGGTCAGGCGCGGTGTCCCACACCCGGAGAATCATCGCCCGCCCCGGAGGAGCGCCGGAGCCGCTCGCTGAAGTCGTCTGCTGCGACGTTCGCCATGGTCTCCCTTCGTGCCCCGTCCTTGACCGCCCCGGCAGCCCTGCCGGGGACGTTGCTTCCTAACGCACAGCCGCTGCTGAGCAAAACACTCAGCAAGCCGACGGCAAAAATACTTCTAGGCAACTGCATCCCTCTCATTGGATCTTGCTGATTGAGTGCGCGGAGGAGTGGCCCGGCCAGGCAGGTCGCCCACCGGTTAGGAGAAGGGGTCGACGCCTCCACTGCTGTCCGTAGGGCCGACGCCATACGCCGCGGCGCCAGCATCGTTCCACAAGGAGGGGCTGACGACTTCGGTGGCGATGATGTAGCCGACCACGATTCCGAGTACCGGGGTTTCGTGCTGTGGTTCGTTGTGGCCGGTGTCCAGGATGCGGGCGAGTGTGCCTGGCTGCCGCCGCTCAGCCAGGGCCGCTGCCCTGGCCAGGCTGGCGGGGCTGGCGTCAAGGGGACGTTCGTCCGCCGTGGTCGCGTTCTTGATGAGCTGATCGAAAACGATACGGAGCTGCGCGGGTGCCAACTGGCGGAACGCTTCGAGGTGCAGCCGCTCGATACCTTCGGGGGTGGCGTCCCGCAGTAGGCGCGTGTACCGGCCGACATCGATCTCGTTCGCAGTGCCGGGGCCGGTTCGCTTATCGCTCGGGGTCTTGCGGCCAAAAAGGTGGTCGCGGAATGCCATGGGATGCTCCAATCTGGTGATGAATGTTCGTCCGTGAGTTGGGGGAGGGGGCGGCTAGACCCACCAGAACAGGCTCCACACGGCCAGGTCGCCGAAGCCGTCCCTGGAAAATCGTCGGTTCTTCGCTGTTTTCGTGGTTCCGGCCGGCTCCTTGCCGTGTGCGGCCGGCACAGGTCCCTTGCTGGTGGTTCCCGAAGTGCGGATCGCAGCGACGTACCCGCCGGCGATCATGGTGGCAAAACCAAGGACACCGAGCAGAACGTTCGCTACGACGCCCTGGAGTGTTGCCCCCAGCAGTATCAGCAGGAAACCCGCCAGGACCGCAGCTGCCCCGGCGAGGATCCGGAGGGCGGACCTGCTGCGGGCAGGCTCCGGTTCCATCGCCGCGGCAAATTCCGGGTCTTCATCGCTGAACTGCTTTTCGAGCTGCTCAAGTAAGTTCCTTTCGTGCGCCGAGAGGGCCATCAACTCCTCCTGACCGGGGTGTTTCGCGGGTCTCGTCAGGGCTTGTACGGGCCGGACGCCCGTATGTTTCGAGAAGCCGGAGCCAGACCTCGTTGACTGTGGGGTAGGCAGGGACTGCATGCCACAACCGGTCGAGCGGGACTTCTGAAACGACCGCGATTGTCGCGGCCTGCAGCAGTTCGCTGACGTCGGGACCGACGAACGTCACGCCGAGAACGACTTTCCGATTTTCATCGACGACCATCCGGGCGATGCCCGAGTAGCCGTCGGCCCGCACACCGGCCCCGGCGACGTGCCCTATCTCGTAGTCGACAACACGGACGGCGTAACCCCGCAGACGCGCTTCCGAGGCGGTCAGCCCCACGGAAGCTATCTCCGGGTCAGTGAAAGTGACTTGCGGGACCGCTTGGTGGTCCGCGGTCGCCACATGGGTTCCCCACGGTGCGTCCGAGACGGCTGCTCCGGCCGCGCGGGCGGCGATGACGTCACCGGCCGCCCTGGCCTGATACTTCCCCTGGTGGGTGAGGAGGGCCCGATTCGTCACGTCGCCGGCGGCATAGAGCCAGTCGAAGCCTGGAACCTGCATGGTGTCGTCAGTCCCGATCCAATCCCCGGGCCTAAGCCCGACCGAATCGAGGCCAATATCTCCGGTCCGTGGTGTACGACCGGTCGCGACCAGCACTTCCTGGGCAGAGATGGTCCTGCGGTCCCCGGTCTCGACGCTTACGCCGCCTTTGTCCCGGGTGACACGGGTGGTTTTCGTCTCGAGGATGACGTGGACACCCTGCGCACGTAGGGCCTCCGCGATCAGCTCACCCGCGAAGGGCTCCATGCTAGAGAGCAGCCCGCTGCGCGAGATCAGGGTGACTGCCGTCCCAAAGGCTGCAAACGCCGTCGCCATCTCGGTGGCAACAACGCCACCGCCAATAATTGCGAGACTTTCGGGAACAGCCTTGATGCTCGTCGCCTCCCGGCTCGTCCACGGCCGGGCATCAGCGAGCCCCTCGATATCGGGCAGGAGCGCATCCGACCCGGTGGTTACGGACACGGCATGGCGGGCGGTGAGCACCGTCGTCGAGCCGTCACCGGCCGTGACGGTGACCTCCTTGACGCCAGTGAGCCGGCCGTGACCGCGCACCAGCGCAATGCCGGCGCTTTCGAGCCACTTCACCTGCCCGCTGTCGGACCAGTTGCTGGCGAACGAGTCCCGGCGTGCCAGCACGGCTTGCACGTCGAGTTCACCGGTCACGGCCTGCGCGGCCCCGGGAACCTGCCGGGCCGCGCGGAGCACCTGGGCGGAGCGCAGCAGTGCCTTTGAAGGCATGCATGCCCAGTAGGAGCACTCGCCGCCGACGAGTTCGCTTTCGACGATGACGGCGGTCAGGCCGCCCTGCACGGCGCGGTCGGCGATGTTTTCACCGACGGCGCCGCCGCCGAGCACTATCAGGTCGTATTCTGTTGAACCGTTCCGGGTGCTCATCGTCCGGGGGCCCGGACGTTGATTTCCTGGAGGTACCAGCTGTTGCCGTCCGGATCGCTGAAGCTAGCGAACGACTGGTAGTCGGCGCGTTCCGGGTGCGGGCCGGCTACGCGGTGCTCGGTGTCGCGGTGGAAGATGAATCCGTCCGCGAAGTGGAAGACCTCGGAGACGTCGACGCCCTTTTCGGCAAGGTCCGCACGGCTCGCGATGATGTCCTTCACGGCGAAGACCTGGTTCCGGAGTGATCCCGGTGCGGCGCCGGTGATGCTCTTGCCGATGATGATGGAGGCTGCCGAGCCCGGCGGGGTCAGCTGCGCGACCCTGAAGTCTTCGCTGGCGATGTAGTCGATATCCAGGCGGAAACCGAGCGCTTCGTAGAAGGCCTTGGCCCGGTCGACGTCGGAGACGGGAACCATCAGTACTTCAAGTTTCAGATCCATGGTGTTACTTCCTTCTTTTGTGTGGGGGGTGGATTTGTATTGCGCCAGGGCGTGCCGTTGGCGGGGCGAATGTCTTAGCTGGCGGTGAGTTGGCTGTCGGTGAGCCGGTATCCGGTTGCGGCGAGACTGTTCGTCATGTGCTCCGCATACCACTGCGGCCAGTCAGCGTCGTGTACGCCGCCCAGGACCTCCGCCTCGTAAACTCCGTGGGCGGTCGCCGCCTGCTGGAGTGCGTTTGTCAGAATCTCGGTGGTGGACTGCGCCATTTGTGGTTCCCTTTCCGGGGCGGGGTTTGGGGGGAAGTGCTGAAGATTCCGGTTCACTTCTGCGTCACCGGTTCAACTAGTAACGATACTGACATGGATTTCCGTCACCTGTCAAGGCGGTGACTTTGGTTTGAGTGCTGGATGGCTGGCTTGACTATTTAGTAGTCAGCTTCTATGCTCTGACTACTACAACTGAAAGCCAGGCTGGAGACCGATGTCACTCAAACTCAATGACGCACTCGAGGACCGGACGTGGCGCGTGGAGAACTGCTCCATCGCCATGACGATGGACATCATCGGAACCCGGTCATCGATGCTCATCCTGCGGGAGGCCCTCTACGGCACCACCCGGTTCGACGACTTCGTGCGACGGACGAGGGGCACTGATGCCATAGTTGCGGCCCGGCTCAAGCAACTTACGGAGATCGGCCTCTTCGAGAAGCGTCCATACCGGGAAGAGGGCAAGCGGAGGCGCTACGAGTATGTGCTGACGCCGAAGGGCTCAGATCTCATGCCTGCTGTGTTCGCGCTGATGCAGTGGGGCAACAAGTATCTGCAGTCCGACGACGGCGGCCCGCTTCGGCTCGTGAAGCGCGGCACGGACATCCCGGTCATTATCGGACCACATGCCGAATCCGATGTGCAGCTCGGAATCGACGATCTCGAAATTGCCGCCAACGGCAACTGGATCGAGCAAGGGCACGACTGATCAACCAGTGCCGCGACCCGGGGAGTCGGACCACAACCAACAAACCAACCAGGTTGCCGGAGGATCGTCCGGCAGGACAGAAGTCGTTAATGTCACTTGATACTTCCCTCGAAACCCGCACACCAGCCGTTGGGCGCCGCATCAGGATTCCTGCCGGCTTAGCCTTCACGGGGAGCGCGGTCACCTTCATCAGCCTGTACCTGGCGGCGGGTGCGCCGACGCCACTGCTCGCTTTCTACCAACAGCAGTGGCATTTTCCGGCAGCGGTTCTGGCCTTGGCGTTCGCCGTCTACGCGGCCGGCTTTCTGGCGGCAATGCTGACCGTCGGTTCACTCTCCGACCATATCGGCCGGCGGCCCGTGCTGATCGGAGCACTCCTCGTGCAGCTGGCGGCGACTCTGATGTTCCTGATAGCGCCCGACGTCGGGTGGGTGATCGCCGCACGCTTTGTCCAGGGCCTAGCCACCGGCGCCGCAACCAGCGCCTTCACAGCCGCCCTTGCCGAACTCGCCCCGCCAAATCGGAAGAGACTGGGCAGTATGCTCGGCAGCGTCGGCATGACCGCAGGGCTCGCCGCCGGCGCATTGCTTGCGGGGCTCGCCATCGAGTTCACTGCCGAGGCGAACACAATCATCTTTGCCGTCCTGGGGATCGTGACGGTGCTGGGAATCGTTGTCGTCGCGCTCTCTCCCGAGAGTGGAACCCGCACGCCCGGAGCGTGGCGGTCCCTGATTCCGCGCGTCTCCGTTTCGCCGGCGGCCAGAAGAGAATTCGCTGCCGCCGCCCCCGTGATAGCGGCCATCTGGATGCTCGCGGGTTTGTCCCTCGGACTCGCGCCAACAATCGTGCGCAGTGTTTTCCAGCTGGACAGCGGCCTGGTCAACGGCCTGAGCGGGTTCATTGCGCCGGCGATTGCGGCTGTTGTGGCTGTCGCATTCGGGCGGCTCAGCCCCCGGCGCGGTATGGCGCTCGGGATCCTCGCCTCCATCGCCGGGACGCTCGGCATCGTGACCGGCGTGCTCGCTGGAAGCCTCGCGCTCATGATCACCGGGCTGGTCATCACGGGAATCGGCTTCGGGGCAGCATTTTCCGGATCACTGCGCCTGATCATGCCGTTGGCTGGCCCCCAGCAGAGAGCCGGCACCGTCGCGGCCATCTACGTCATCGCCTACATCGCGTTCGGCCTGCCTGTCATCATCGCGGGCCAGTTAGCCGTTCCGCTGGGCCTCGTACCAGCGGTCGCCGGATATGGGGCAGCGACCGTCATGCTTGCACTCATCAGTCTGGTCGCACAGTACCGAATCAGCCGCGGCCGTCGAGGGTAAAGAACGACCGGGGCGGCGGGTGGTGGGATTGGGCCCGCCGTAGGAAGGGCCTTGGGAAACTGTCCCTGTCGAGCCGGGCGGCTGAGCGGCCGCCCGCCCAGCCAGCGGCGGCTAGTTTGCGGCTGCGGAGGCGAGCTTGTCTTCCCTCTTGCGGGCCCGGTAGGCGGCGGCCTTCATCTTGTTGCCGCAGGGGTCCATGGCACACCATTCCCGGCGTGATCCCCGGGACCGATCGATGTAGACGCGGGTGCACCCGTGGTTCGCGCATTCCTTGAGCAGCGGGACGTCGGGCCCGGAGAGGACCTCGATTGCGTGGCGTGCCACGGTGGACAGCGCCTGCGCCGGCGTTGCTTCGGTCGCCCGCCCGGCAGGTGTGAGCTGCAGGGTCGCCGGCGGCGTGCGGGCAGCATCGTTCACGACCGCGAGGGCCTCGCCGTCGTAGGGATCTCCGTCCACCTTTGAGTGAACGAGGGAGTAGATCGCCTCACGGATCACGAGGGCCTTCTCGAGGTCGGCCGGTTGGCAATTGGTGTTCCCGTCAACGATCCGGGCTTCCCGGAACCAGGAATCCAGGCTTTCTGTCGATGAGAACATTTCCAGCGGAGATTCGAGCCGGGAGCGCACCGTTGCAGCGAAGTCGAGGGCAGGATTGCCGCACACGAAGGAATGTTTCATGTCACCAGTTTGACAGGTGACGCGCTTGAATGCAAAAATATCACCTGCCTGGGCGGTACGGAGCGGATGATCGTGTCCAGCCGGGGGATCCGCTGGCCGGGGTCAGCTTCCGCCCGGCCAAAACTGGAGACTGGAACGTGAGGAGAGGCTGGGGCGCGTCGCGCGCGATAGGTTCGACAGGTACTGGGCGGACGAGCGAAGGACGAAGACACCATGACCGACGAATCCGGCCGCCCGGCTTATCCGCTGCGTATGTTCGAAGTGGCAGTCCACCGCGTTCACGACCTCAGCCCCCATTTCCGGCGCATCACCTTCTCCGGTCCGGACCTGGACCGGTTCGGAGTCCCCGGGCCGACACTGGATCTGAGGATCAAACTGCTGCTGCCTGCCTCCGGCCATGTCGTGGACAGGCCCGGCGCACCCGGCGGTGAACTCGCCGAGGGCTGGTACCAGCAGTGGCTTCGCGGCGGTCAACCAGGGCGCGGGCTGCTCCGCAGCTATACGGTCCGCACACTGCGGTCAGCGCCCCACGGGCCGGAACTGGATGTGGACTTCGTTCTTCATCCGGCCGGCGGCCAGGGCGCACCGGGATCAGACTGGGCCCGAAGTGCAATCCCCGGAACCGCAGCGCTCATCATCGGCCCGGATTCCCGGACCATCACGAGGGCCACCCCTCCGAAGGAGACAGGTATCCGTTGGAATCCGCGGGGGTCCCGGAACGTACTGCTGGCCGGAGATGAAACCGCCGTCCCGGCGATCAGCGCCATCCTCGAAACACTCCCGGCGCACGTCAGCGGCAACGCATTCCTGGAGGTGCCCGACACCCGTGACGTCCAGACAATCCGCACCCGATCCAACGTCACCATCACCTGGCTGGCACGCAACCACAGCAATGCTGGCCAAGGCCAGCTCCTCGTCAGCGCCATTGAACACCACTGCCGCCAGCCGCCATTGAACACCACTGCCGGGACAACCGAAGCCCCCGAAACATATGCCTGGATAGGCGCGGAAGCAGCCACAGTTAGGGTCCTCCGCCGGCACCTCGTCACGCACCTGCGCGTGGATCCCAAGCGGTCCGAGCTCCGGGCTTACTGGAGTGTTGGCAAAGCCGGATCGGGGAGCAACGGAACTCCGGCGCAGTAGGCCCGGGCGGCTTGGCAACCGAGCGGCGGGGTCTTGACGCGGGTGTCTGCTGCGTTGGAGTCTCGTGTCAGGCCTTTCGGCGGTCCCGGCCCGTATGGAGGTTCCGGCGCCCCGGTTTATGGCCTCAGCGCCGACGTGAGGAGTGGTCCGATGAGTTCACGGTTCAATGAGTTGCTGACCCGGCAGGTTGGCAATGAGTTTGCGGCTTCCCAGCAGTACATTGCCGTTGCGGCGTGGTTTGACGGGCAGGATCTGCCGCGGCTGGCGAAGCATTTTTACCGTCAGTCGCTGGAGGAGCGGAACCACGCGATGATGATGGTCCGGTACCTTCTGGACCGCGGTATTAAGGTCACGATTCCCGGCATCGATCCGGTCCGGAACGATTTCGGTTCCGCGGAGGAGCCGCTGGTCCTGGCCTTGGCCCAGGAGGTTGAGGTCACTGACCGGATCAAGGAGTTGTTTGCCGCGGCCCGGGAAGAGAACGATCCCTTGGGGGAGCAGTTCATGCTGTGGTTCCTCAAGGAGCAGGTCGAGGAAGTGGCGTCGATGTCGACGTTGCTGAACGTTGCGCGCCGGGCTGAGAATCTTTTTGACGTCGAGATGTTCCTGGCCCGGGAAAGGGTGGGCGACTCGGGTTCCCGCGGAGGCCGGCATGGGGGAGGCCATGGTCACGGGGGCGGCTACGCCCCGGCGGAGGACTCCGGCGCACCCGAGGCTGCCGGCGGATCACTCTAGGACCGCTGCCCGGCCAGCTGCCGCTGGCCGGCCCGTCACCGCTGGCCGGCGGAAGGCCGACGGCGGCCAGACCGGGCTCAGTCCTTCTTGCGGAGCCAGGGTCCCAAAAGCCTGGTGGTGACGGGAAGAAAAATGTACGTCATCAGCGGTGTCAGGACACACGTGACCAGCAGGACCTGGAGGACCAGGGGCCATTCCTGGATCACGGGGTGCAACAGGAAATTTGCCAGCAGACTCAGCGGGAAAAAGGGGAGAAAGATGCTGACCATCTGCTTCCACCGGGGCGGTACTACCGTCTCGGGGACGCTGAGGTGTGCGTCGCCGGGTTGCGCGAACCAACCCTCAATGCCCGTGCGGCGTTCAATCTGAGTGACTTCAACAAGATCTGCGGCGCTGTCGATCCACCAGCGCCGTTCGTCGGACTCTTCCCACTCGCTGAGCAGATCGGCATTGGCAAAGCGGTACAGCATGTGCCACTCGGTTGAATCTGCAGATGTGCGGACCCAGCCCGAGCCGAGGTAGCCGGGCCACTCGCGGGCGAGTTCCTGGCCGGCATGGGCCCAGGCGCTGGCCTGGCGGGTCCGGCCAGGTTGGACCGTTCTGGCAACTGACACGGTGACGGGCTGGGGCGGCGAATCGGGGAGTGGCACAACAGGAATCTTACCGACGACGCGGCATCCCCTCACACCGGGCCGCCGCAGGGTCGTGGCCCCCCGGCTCTGGCGCCCGCCGAAGTGGAAGACGAGAATGGGCTCGTGCCGCCCCTTCGCCCTGGCCGGGAACCCGACGAAATGAACGCCGCCGCCCGAAAGATCCAGCGTGTCTATCTCACGTTGACGCTGGGCAATACCCTTGCGGCCTCGTTTATCTGGGGGATCAACACGCTTTTCCTGTTGGACGCCGGACTCAGCAACCTTGAGGCGTTTGCCGCGAACGCATTTTTCACGGCCGGCATGGTGCTGTTCGAAGTGCCCACCGGTGTGGTTGCCGACAGTTGGGGACGCCGCGTTTCGTTCCTTCTCGGCACCGTGACTCTGGCCGTATCGACGTACTTCTACTACCTGCTCTGGCAGCTTTCCGCCCCGTTCTGGTTGTGGGCAGTGGTATCGGTGCTGCTGGGGCTGGGGTTCACCTTCTTCTCGGGAGCAGTCGAGGCCTGGCTAGTCGACGCGCTGCGGTTTTCAGGGTACGAAGGCGGACTGGAGTCGGTGCTCGGGCGGGGACAGATGGTGTCCGGCGTCGCGATGCTGCTCGGCTCCGTCGCGGGGGGTGTGATTGCGCAGGCCACCAATCTGGGTGTGCCGTTCCTGTTGCGTGTTGGCGTGCTGTTGGCCATGTTCGCCGTGGCCTTTGCGCTGATGCGCGACGTCGGGTTCACCCCCGAACGCTCCACCCACCCACTTCAGGCGACCCGGGTGGTGCTGGCCGCCTCGATCGAAAATGGCTTGAAGAATCCACCCGTACGCTACGTGATGCTCGCCGCACCCTTCAGCGCCGGCGTCGGCATCTACGTGTTTTACGCCCTGCAGCCGTACCTGCTGCAGCTCTTCGGCGACCCGCGCGCGTATTCCGTGGCGGGCCTGGCGGCGGCAATTGTGGCCGGAGCCGAAGTGGTCGGCGGCTGGATCGCGCCCCGCGTCAGGCGACTCGTCCGCAAACGCACGACGGTTTTGATTCTGAGCAGCAGCATGAGCGCAGCCATCCTGGTCCTGATCGGGTTCACCCAGGTGTTCTGGGCGGCCCTGGTGCTGCTGACCCTTTGGGCACTGGTCGCCTCGGCGGGCATCCCCGTGCGGCAGGCGTATTTGAACGACCTGATCGCCTCGAAGCAGCGGGCAACGGTGCTCAGCTTCGACTCACTGATGGGTTCAAGCGGCGGGGTGGTGGTGCAGCCCTTGCTCGGCCGGGCGGCCGATGTGTACAGCTACCCTGCTTCACTGGCGATCAGTGGTGTCATCGAATTGCTTGCGGTGCCGTTCCTGCTGGCGAGCCGCCGGCAACATACGCAGGCCGATCAGTCCAATGCCTCAACCGGCACGTCCAGTGCCGAACCCCAGGCGTCGTAGCGGCTGCCTGCACATGTTGACCGGGCCTGCCGGTGTGCCCTGCCCCTAAGGACGGCAATACCAAGGGGCAAACGGCCCGGCAGCGGGGAAACTGCCAGCCGGAGCCAATAGACATCCGAGTAGGCCTGGAACCGGCCCGGGCTGACGTGCAGCTCCTCTGCCACGGACAGCACGTGTTTGTGGGCTGCCAGGTAGCGCGCCGGCGTTATGCGGTCCACCCGTAGTTGCAACTCCAAATGCACGTCCAGATCCGCGAGGTCCAGGGCGGCCTCGGCCCGGGCCGTTCCGTCGAAGTCCAGCAACCCGAGGGGGGAGGATCCGTGGGTGGCGATGACCTGTTTGTCGTGCAGATCGCCGTGCGCCCACACCAGCGGATCCGGTGCCGAGCCAAGCAGATTGTCAGTCACCTCCTCTGCCCGGGCGAGCAGGATGCTGCGCTCACGCGACAACTCCGGGACGTCTCCGGTGTGCCGGAGCCAGCGGTCCATCCGATGCCTCACGTTCGCAGCTTCCACTTCAGCTGAACGGAGCGGGAGGTTCTCAAGCACGCGTTGCCCGGCGGGGCCGTACGCGGAGGTCAGTTGGGCAACCCAGGCGTCCGACCACTTCTCCCACGCCCGGGCGAACGATTCATCGCCCGCCACCGAGCCGTCCTCGCCCAGCTCATTGAGGGTGTGCCCCGGGACGGTGCTGAACCCGATTACATCCTGGGAGCTCCGGCGCAGGATCCGGGGAGTCGCGAAAATACCGGGATCCAGCAGGATGTCCATTTGCCCGCAGCGTGCGGCCGGAAGGACCGCGAGGCCGGGCCGGAAGACCTTGATGTAGCAGCCCTGCGCCCGGATGACGGCCCGTTTGTGGGGCATGTACCTGACGAGTTCGCCATGCTGCGTTTCCGCCCGTAACGCCGGTAGCCGCGGATCGTCCGGCGGGATGAGTTCGAAGTGACCGCCGCGCAAGTGGGCGCCCCGGACGCCGGGCCGCCCGGGGGTCCGGACCTCGAGAACATAGTCTCCCGGTGTCCAGAACGGCCACGCCCGCTGGACCTGCCAGGTGGTGCCGGTGCCGTCGTCAGCGAACAGCGGAACGGGGGAGGACCAGCTCACGTGACCGGCTCCGCTACCTTGTGAAGGGTGCGGCGCCAGGCGTCCCGTGCGGCCGGGACCCGGTCCGCAACGACGTTGGGTCCGTACATGTTCACCGCGGTCCTCAACTTCCGCAAAGGCTTCCGGACTACGCCGGTTCTAGTGCCAGCGTGATCCGCGACCATGAGGCGCAGATGAAAGGGCCATGAAAGATCCCTCATGAACGCGCGGCTGCCGGGGCCGGGGAGGGGCAAATCTGCCGGTCGGGCCAAGGCGCGAAAGCTGGCTCCACCGCTTGAGACCGTGGAGCCAGCCTGTGCGGGAATGGGCAACCGAAGAGCCTGCCCCGCGGTCCGCCCCCAACTGCGAGTGCCGGGCCACGTCCCTTCCACAGGGTAAACGCCGGCCTACGGGCTGGGCAATGCCCGATGTGACTGAGATGGCGTCGCATGGACTTTGAGAGTCAAGTCACTTTTCATCTGTTGGGAATGCCGCTAGGCAAAAGTGCGGCATGGAGCACGGTGTGTCATTTCCTGTCATGTAACGTGAATTATCCTTCCGCCATGCCGGGACACGCCGGTTGATTCCGCTGTACAGTGCTGTCACGGGCTTCCACTTCCGGCGCCGGGGACACCGGGGTGCAGGCCTGTCCGGGCTCAGCCGGAACGCGGAACAAGGGGATAGCCAATGTTGACGGATTCGTCCAATCTTCCATCGAGCAGTGACAACGAGCAGCCGGCCGTCCCGGGGGCCAGCGAGCACCCCGGGACGGGTGCCGCGGCGCTTCGCCGGCAGGCCGCGGAAATCGTCGAGGCGGTGCTGGCGCAGACCTCCCCCGACCACGCCTCCGTGCGGGATCAGCTCCGTGAACGCCTGGCCCTGAACCCGGGGCATCCGGAAATAGCACTCGCGGAACACCTGGTCTCGCTCGGGACTCTGGCGGAGTACACGGCCGGCAGCCAGGCAGGGCAAGCATTCAATGAAACCACCGACGGAAATTCGCGCATCTTGTCGGTCCTGGCTCACCGGACGCTTTTGACAGCCTTCCAGCCCATCTTCGAGCTGTCCACGAACCTGGTTGTAGGCGTCGAAGCGTTCACCCGGTTCATCGGTGACGGGAGCGACGGCGCGGATCGTTGGTTTGCCGAGGCCGCCAGCGCACAGCTCGGCAGCGAGCTCGACTTTGCGGCGTTGGAGTCCGCCCTGGTTGCGGCGCGGAGCCTGCCTGGCCACCTGTACGTGGCGCTGAAACTTTCGCCGGCCAGTTGCCTGGACCCGCTGTTGCCGGAGCTGCTGCACGAATCCGGAGTATCCCCGGACCGGACAGTTCTGCAGCTGACTGAGGCGCTGAGCGACGAGGAAGCAGATGACCTGGTGACGGCGCTGGCCCCCCTTAGAGCGCGGGGAGTGCGCCTGGCAATTGACCACGTTGGCTCCTATTTCGCCTCGCTCCGCCACATCAAGCAGCTTGCACCGGAGATCCTCAAGCTGGACCGCAACGTCCTCGCGGGCGTTGATACGGATCCCCTCAGCCATGCATTTGCCGAAGCCATGGCCGGTTTTGCCGGGCAGCTGGGTGCATCCGTGACCGCGGAAGGAATCGAAACCAGCAGCGAACTTGCGGCCGTCAAGGAAATCGGCATGGCGGCAGGCCAGGGCTACGTCCTGGGCAGGCCGACCACCCGCCCCGAGGACTGGAACAGCTGGATCCGGCCCACGGACAACCCCGGGGCGATGACGGACGGCGCATGACGCCGGACGTTCCTGTGACGCGCAAAATGCCCGGTGCCACGGGTATTCCCGCGGCGCCAGGCATTTTGCGTGTCGCCAGGCGATCATCGCGTCGGCTGGTTACTCCTCTCCGCCGGCGATGCCCGAGCAGGGCTGCTGGCGACCAACGGGTAGGGTCCCGTGAAACCGTCGCGCACCGCCGCAAGTTCCAATACACGGTCCCGGCAGAGGCGCCAGCCGAGCATCAGCAGCGGGATGATGACCACCAGCGAGGCAATGGTCCAGGTTCCCACGGGGGAGTCGAAGGCCATCAGGACCAGGACTGCCAGCAGGAACGCGAGGGTGAGCCAGCCGGTGACCGGTGCGCCGGGCATCCGGAAGCCAGGCCGCAGCAGTTCGCCGCGCCCCGCCAGCCGCTGCAGCTGCATCTGGCACAGGACGATCATGCCCCAAGTGCTGATGATGCCAAGGGCCGCGACGTTCAGCACGATCTCGAATGCCTCAGCGGGAACCAATGCATTCAGCACGACGCCGAGAACGGCCACTGCCGCGGTGAGAACGATGCCGCCGTAGGGCACGCCGGCCTTGTTCATGCGCGCGGCGAACCTGGGGGCCGATCCGGTGACGGACATCGACCGCATGATGCGCCCGGTGGAATAGAGCCCGGCGTTGAGGGACGACAACGCTGCCGTAAGAACCACAAGGTTCATGATGGCATCCACGCCCTCAACGCCGATGGAGCCGAAGAAGGTGACAAACGGGCTTTCGCCGGCTTTGTAGGCGTTGTACGGCAGGAGCAGTGACAGCAGGATCAGGGAGCCGACGTAGAAGACCGCGATGCGGACGATCACGGTGTTGATGGCCTTGGGCATGATCTTTTCCGGGTTTTCGGTTTCACCGGCCGCGGTGCCGATCAGCTCGATCGAAGCATAGGCGAACACCACGCCCTGCATGACGACGACCGCCGGCAACAGGCCGTTGGGGAACACCCCGCCGTGGTCCGCGATGAGGCTGAAGCCGACCTCCTGGCCAGCGACCGGCGTGCCGAAGATGACGAAGTAGATGCCCACCAGCAGGAAGGAGACCAGGGCGACCACCTTGATGAGCGCGAACCAGAACTCGAGCTCGCCGAACACCTTGACCGAGATGAGGTTCAGTCCGAGGACCAGGACCAGTGCGGCAAGCGCCCAGGTCCACTGCGGCACGTCAGCAATGGGGGCCCAGTATTTCTTGAAGAAGTTCATGTAGAGCGCGACGGCGGTAATGTCGACAATCGCCGTCATGGCCCAGTTCAGCCAATACAACCAGCCGGTGACGAAGGCCGCCTTCTCGCCGAAGAACTCGCGGGCGTAGGAGACGAACGAGCCCGAGGAGGGCCTGTGCATCACCAGTTCACCGAGAGCGCGCAGGATCATGAACGCGAAGAAGCCGCATACGGCGTAGCTGAGGACCAGCGCAGGTCCGGCAGTGGCCAGCCGGCCGCCGGCGCCCATGAAGAGGCCGGTGCCGATGGCGCCGCCAATGGCGATCATCTGGACCTGGCGGGGCTTGAGGCCCTTGTGGTAGCCCGCG
>JBKKDK010000283.1:0-3613 GCA_046708245.1 Arthrobacter sp. | reverse complement strand
AGGTTGTAGGGCTCGTTGAAGGTCGTGGAGCCGGTGGCTACGAGGCCGATGCGCTCGGTCTGGCGGGCGATGGCCGCCAGCGTCATCATGGGTTCGAGGGTGATCATGGGCGACTCGCGGTCCACGTCTCCCTGCAGAGCCAGGAAGTCAGGCAGGAACAAGAACGCGAACTTCCCGCGTTCGGCGGCCTGGGCGTAGCGCACCTGGGCGTCAAAGTCTGTGTAGTTGGAAGAGTCCACGCCGGGAGCCCGCCAGGCGGAGCCTTGCGATCCGTACCCGTTGCCGAGGTGCATGCCAAGAATCATCTGTGAACTGGTCAATGTGTCTCCTTATCCGGCCCTTCAGCAGGCCTTCAGGGTTGTCTTCTCACACATTCGCTTGGAGTCGCAGGTGGCCCAGCGCGAGGGCGGAAGGGTTTGCAAAAGTGGTTAAATGTTTCATGGACGAGAAGGCATGGCGGCGCCGGGCGGAGGCAGCAATGAGGGCACAGCAGCAGAACCACAAGGTGCGCGCCTGCGCGGTGCAGTCGCGCCGAGACCGAGGATTAGTCCGCATGCGATGCCGATGTCTGGTGGGATGCCACAAGCCCGCTATTTATTCAGGTTTTTGGAGTCGCCCCGGCAGAACAAGGACCGGGGCCACTACAGCGTCTTCAGCCAAGGCGAGTTGTCAGTGGTGCGCAGCGCGGTTAATCGCAACAGTCTCATCCAAGGACGGTACTTCCGTTAGCGAGCTGAAGTGCTCCATCAGTCGATCGCGGGTGATAGGCGCCGTGTCTTTCTCCGCCGCGGCAAGAGCCTGGCCGAGCTCCTCAAGGTTGAGTTCGGTGCAATAGGCGGGGGTGCCGGGTTGCTGGCGCCACGATTCAGCGAGGACGCCGGCATCGAACGGATCGAATCCCGTATCGTCGACCAGCTGCATGACTGTCCTGCGGGCGACGTCCGAATCGGCGGCGACTGGGATCGCGATGCGATCCGGCGCCCCAGCGGGGCGCCCCTTCGTCTGCTGTGTTGCGGCAAGCGCTGCGTTCCACGCCTTCACGATTGGCCGGCCGAGCTGCTCCGCGCTCCAGACGCTCTCGACCTGGCCGTTGTCGACTGCCTCGACGGGGCCGTTCATAAAGGGGTAGTAGTTCGAGGTGTCGACGATCACCGTTTCGGCGGCGGCCTTCGCGAGGAGGTCGGCGAGTTCGGGCTGCTTGGCGAAGGGAATCGACAGAATAATCACGTCCCTGTTCTCGATTGCGGCTTCCGGGTCTACGGCACGGGCACCTGCAGCGAGCACCCTGGTGGCGACGACCTCGGGGCCGCGGGCGTCCACGATAAGAACGTCATGTGCGGCTTCGCTGAGCCGGCGTGCGAGGTTGCCGCCGATGGCGCCGGCGCCGATTACGGAAATTTTCATGGGTGTGTCTCCTGTAGTTCTGACATACTCGCCTCACGTTGGCGAACAGCTGGTCACGCGATCGGGCATAATGTACGTGTTAGCGCGTACATCAACCGTAGCCTATGTACGCGCTAATGTGTACATAGGGTGGATATCAATGCTCGAAATGAGGAGGAGGATCATGGCTAGTCGCTTAGCGAATCCACTGACCATTCCTGCGGAGGAAGAAATCGATCTGTTCGAGGTCATGTCCGCGTTGGCCGACCCTGTCCGACGGGCAATCGTGTACTCCATCGCCCGGGATCCTGGCACGGCATGTAGCGGTTCTGACTACGGCGTTTCGAAGTCGGCGCTGACGCGCCATTGGCGCATTCTCCGGGAGGCGGGCATCATCAAGCAGGAAGTGGAGGGTACCCGGCACCGAAACTGGCTGCGCGGTGACGAGCTCGACCGCCGCTTCCCAGGTCTGTTGGCGCTCGTGCTCCAGGAGCACAAGCAGCCAACCTGAGTCCCCGCGCGAGGTCTTAGGCAGACTCTGTCGCGCGTTGCACTGTCTAGAAACGACCGCTGATGAGACCAGTATGGGATGCTAACAGCGACCCGGATTTGGTCGCTCTTTGGCGGTCTTCCATGAGTTCTTTATGTCTCGGGCTAAATGGCCGATGCGGGACAAGCCCCCGGCGGCAGCAGCCGGTTCCTGGCGACCGGAGGAATTCCTCGGCGCCGGATACTAGGCGGTTCTCTCCAGAGTTGCCGACTGGACGTTCTCGCGTTCCTCCAGGGCTCCGGTTACCGAGGCTGTGAGGCTGTTGGCGATGTGGGTGCGGGCGAGTTCGGCGGCGCCTGCGCCGTCGCCAGCGATGACGAGCTCCAGGATCTGGTGCTGCTGGTTCAGGTCGATGGTTCGGGGCTCATCCCCGGAGGGGAGCTCAAGGCCGATGCGGCGGTAGCGGTCAGACTTGTCCCACAAGTCATCCAGGAGCTTGATCATGACGTCGTTGTGCGAGGCGGCGTATACGGCCCGGTGGAATTCCCGGTGCACCGTGATCGCATCCTCTCCCCAGACCCTCATGACAGGGAGCAGCTTCCCGGCTGCCGCGCGCATGGCGGAGATGTCAGCGTCAGTCCGGCGGAGGGCCGCCAATTCTGTTGCCGATGGTTCCAGCGAGAGGCGGACTTCAAGGAGTTCTCGAGCCTCGGAGGCGCTCATGGTGGCCACCCTGGAATCCCCGTGGGTGTCCATGATGATCAGGCCCTCGCTGGAGAGCCGGCGGATCGCTTCACGCAGGG
Source organism: Arthrobacter sp. (assembly GCA_046708245.1). Lineage (GTDB taxonomy): Bacteria > Actinomycetota > Actinomycetes > Actinomycetales > Micrococcaceae > Arthrobacter. The sequence goes on along the minus strand of JBKKDK010000283.1, from coordinate 937 downwards.
GAGTGATGCTCATGTGCATGTTCTCCGCCAGATCGTACTGGGAGATGCGCGAGCCCGGGGCAAGGCCACCGGAGAGGATCAGCTGGCGGAGTTCGAAGCGGCCCTGGCCAAGGCACTTTGCGACGGCACCATTGCCGGTGCCGCGCTGGACGTGCTTGAAAGCGAACCCCTGCCCGGCGACAGCCCCCTTCGGGGCCGGGACAACGCTCATCCCGGTGCTCATGCCGAAGCGGATGTGCAACGGGTTGTCAGCCTGACCCAGCGCCGGCTTATGGACCCCGCGGCGGTGATCGCCGGGCTCCCGCCGGACACTCGGCCCCTGCCATCGGTGAGTGCCTACGACGAGCTTTTGGCCAAACGCGTCGAACATCCCGCAGGAACCGCGTCGAAGGAGAACATCTCATGAGTCCTGCAGCACCCTCTACGACTATCATCCCGACCGGGCGCCGGCGGGGCGGCCTGACTGAACAGGCCGCCCTCGCGGCCGTGGACCAGGCCTGCCGCCGGCTCCGCCTGCCCACCGCCCGGGCGGTCCTGGACGAAGCCCTGACCGTCGCCGGGAAGGAACAACTCTCCTACCAGGGCTTCCTGGCCGAGTTGTTGCTGGCCGAGTGCGATGACCGGGACCGGCGCTCCTCCATCCGCCGCGTCAAAGCCGCTAACTTTCCCCGGGACAAGTGACTAGGGGATTTCGACTTCGACGCGAACCCGAACATCAACCCGCCACCATCCACACCCTCGCCACCGGGGACTGGATCCGCACAGGATCGCCCTATGCCTCATCGGCGATTTCGGGACCGGCAAATCCCACCTGCTCATCGGCCTCGGCACCGCCGCGGCCGAGAAGGGCTACCGGGTCAAATACTCTCTCGCGACCCGCCTCGTGAACGAACTCGTCGAAGCTGCCGACGAAAAGATGCTGGCCAAGACCATCGCC
>JBKKDK010000282.1:0-2987 GCA_046708245.1 Arthrobacter sp. | reverse complement strand
CAGAGTTATTGCGCATCAGACTCTTTCTCCTCCTTCTTCGGTGCCCTCGGCGGGCGTGGGTACTGCGGCCAACTGGTGTTGTTCGTCATGGGCAGCGGAACTGGCTCCCTTGCGCTTGCGCTGCCATGACTTGGAAGCTGCGGCCACAGCGATGATGATGATGGCTCCTTGGACCGTGTCCCGCCAGGTCGCCTGGACTCCCATGAAGTTCAGGAGGGTGAACAGCGACTCGAGGGCGAACGCGCCGGCCGCGGCGGACAGGACCCAGCCCCGCCCGCCTCCCAGCACAACGCCGCCGAGAACGACGGCGGTGATCGCCGTGAACTCGTATCCCCGCCCCACTGACGGATGCACGCCCGCGTAACCCACGAGCAGGATGCCGGCCACGGTGGCGGACAGTGAGGACAACATAAAGGCCCGCGTCCGCACCCACCAGACGCGGGAACCGGCAAGTGCGGCTGCCGCCGGGTTGTCCCCGACCGCGATGAGCATGCGGCCGAAGGGCCGGCGCATCAAAACGAATGCCGCGACCTCCACCGCCGTCAGGATGATGACAGGGTAGGGAAGGATGTCCAGGACCGGAACATCCTGGATGCCGCCGCGGCCGATTTGGCGGAAGCTGTCCGCCGGGTTTCCCTGGGCAGCGCCGCCGGTCCAGTAAAGGACCAGCCCCAGCAGGGCCAGCATCATGCCCAGGGTGACGATGAAACTCGGGACCTGCAGCAGCGTGGTGATCAGCCCGTTCACCAGCCCGATGAAGGCGCCCAGCACCAGCATCAGGACCAGCACGGGGACTACTTTGGAATCGTCCTGGCCGATCAGGTTGCCGGCGATGATGACCTGCATGGTCACGACCGATCCCATCGACAGGTCGAATTCGCCGCCGGCGATGACGAAGTACTGGCCGATCGCCGCGATGGCAATCGGGGCAGTCCTGCCGATAAAACGGATGAGGGAGCCCGGCTCGCCGAAGGAGGGATTGAGCACGATGATGGCGGCCAGAAGGGCGACCAACAGAATGAACACGGCGCCGCCGGGGGTGCGCATGGCGCGCAGGAGCCGCTCGGAGCGGCTGGCCCGGTTCTGCTTGAGAAGTGCGCTGCGTTCGGAGTTCAGTGCAGTGCTCATGGCCCCTCCACCCGGACTGCCGGCGCGGCGGGGGTTTCCGTGGAGCCCCTGGCCGTGAACCGTTCCGGCCTGCTGACGATGCGGCGCCGGGCGTAGACGGCGACGGCGACGACGATTACCACACCCCGGACCACGTCCTTCAGGAACGGGTTGACCTGCATGACGGACATGATGTTGTCCATCATGGCGAAAATGAGGACGCCGCCGAGCGTGCCGGTGATGGTCCCCTTGCCGCCGGACAGCAGAGTGCCGCCCAGGACAACCGCCGCGATGGAGAGCAGGTCGTAGCCGCCCTGGGAGCCCACAGTCGGGCTGCCCACGCCCAGCCTGCTGGCAAGGAGCAGTCCTGCCATTCCGGCGAGGACCGAGCAGATCACATGCGCCGTAATGACCGGCACGTCAACGCGGATTCCGGAGGTCCGGGCGACGGCGAGGTCGCCGCCCACCGCGTAAAGGTGGTGCCCCACCCGCGTGCGGTGCAGGAGCAGCATGGCCAGGGCGGCGCACGCGAGCATGATGATTGTGGAGATCGGCACCGGGCCCAGCCCGGTGGCCCCGACCAGGCGGAACGCGAGCGGGGTCTGGCCGAAGCTGCCTTTGAAATTGGTGGCAAGGTAGCCGCTGATGATCAGGCCGACGCCGAGTGTGGCGATGAATCCGTGCACGTTCAGCCGGGCGACGATCAGTCCGTTCGCGAGCCCGATCAGGGCCGCCGCCCCCAGCGTGAGCAGGACCCCGGACAGGACGTTGTTGGGGTTGTTCGCCATGACCCCGGCGGCGATGAGGCTGGCCAGGCTGGTGACGTAGGGAACGGAGAGGTCCAGGCTGCCTGCCAGGATGACCAGTGTCTGGCCGATCGCGATGAAGCCGAGGACACTGGTTCCGGTCAGGATGCTTGAGATGTTGCCCGGGCTGAAAAAACTCCGCCCGACGGTGTTGACCAGCGCCGCCCCCAGGACGAGTGTCACCAGCGCGACCAGGTAGACGATCTGGGTGGAAGAGAGCCGTTGGAAAAAGCCGGTGCCCTGTTTCATGTCTCTCCTTCCGGGGCCGTCCTGGCGCCGGTTCCCAGCTGCAGGATGTTTTCCTCCGAGGACCCGGCCGGCAGTTCGCCGGCGAGCCGGCCCTCCCGCATCACGAGGATCCGGTCCGACATGCCGATGACTTCCGGAAGCTCGCTGGAGACCATCAGGATCGCCTTGCCCTCGGCCGCGAGCTGGCGCATCAGCCGGTACACGGCCACCTTGGCCCCCACATCGATTCCCCGGGTGGGTTCATCCAGCAGGACCAGCCGGGGGCGGATGGCCAGCCACTTGGCGAGGACCACCTTTTGCTGGTTGCCGCCGGAAAGATACTGCACCTCCTGGTCGAGGTCGCGGGCAATGACTTCGAGGGAGGAAAAGACCCCCGGGATTTCGGTCCTGACAGTTCCCGTGCGGCGCGGAAAGACCGACCTGATCACGCTGAGCGCGTTGTCCAGGATGGACTGGTTCAGGCTCAGCCCTTCCGCCTTGCGGTCCTCCGTGATGAGGGCCATCCGTGCCCGCACGCCTTGTCTCGGCGATTTGGGCAGCAGGTCCGCGCCGGCCATCTTCATGGTCCCGCGGGTGAAGGGGGCGGCGCCGAAGATGGCGTGCAGCAGTTCCGTGCGCCCCGACCCCTGCAGCCCGGCCAGGCCGACAATCTCACCGGGCCGGATGCTGAGGCTGATCCCGTCCAGCTGGCCGTTTCCGGCGCCCTGCAGCTCGAGGATCGGCTTCCCGGACGCTTCAGGGCCGTCCGCGCCCGTGTCCTCCCGGGGCAGCTTGTCCGGGAAGAACGCCGAGATGGGCCGGCCCACCATCAGCCGGACCAGCCGG
>JBKKDK010000281.1:0-5183 GCA_046708245.1 Arthrobacter sp. | reverse complement strand
GCCGTGTTCTGGCTGGACAAGGGCCGCGCGCACGACGCCCGGATGATCGCCAAGGTCGAGGAATACCTCAAGGACCACGACACCGAGGGCCTGCAGCTGGAGATCATGTCCCCGGAGGAGGCCACGGCCTTCACCCTGGAACGCATCCGCAAGGGTGAGGACACCATCTCGGTCACCGGCAACGTGCTGCGCGATTACCTGACGGACCTGTTCCCGATCCTGGAACTGGGCACCAGCGCCAAGATGCTCTCCATCGTTCCGCTGATCAACGGCGGCGGGCTCTTCGAGACCGGCGCCGGCGGTTCCGCCCCGAAGCACGTCCAGCAGCTGCTCAAGGAAAACCACCTCCGGTGGGACAGCCTGGGTGAGTTCCTGGCCCTGGCCGTGAGCTTCGAGCACCTCGCCACCAGCACGGGCAACGCCCGCGCCCAGATCCTGGCCGACACGCTGGACCGCGCCACGGGCACGTTCCTGCTCGAGGACAAGTCCCCGAAGCGCAAGGCCGGCGAGCTGGACAACCGCGGAAGCCACTTCTACCTGGCCAAGTTCTGGGCCGAGGAACTGGCGCAGCAGAACGACGACGCCGAGCTGGCCGCGGCTTTCGCCGCCGTCTCGGGCGCGCTGACGTCCAACGAGGACACCATCACCGGCGAGCTCCTTGCCGTGCAGGGCTCCCCGGTGGACATCGGCGGCTACTACCGCCCGGATGCGGAGAAGGTCTCCGCCGTCATGCGCCCCTCGGCGAAGTTCAGCGAAGTGCTGTCAATGCTCAGCTAGGGTCCTTGCGGTCACGCCGCGCCCTGCGGGGGCGGCGTCGCAACCGAACGGCGCACCGGGAGCCCCGGTGCGCCGTTCGGCGTTTAAAGACCGGACCTCCCTTGTCATTCCCACGCAGCGTCACCTAGGGTACTAAGCAAGCTTAGCTTCGGCCGGGGGGCGCCCGCCCCGGGCCGGGCCAAGGTTGCCAACCCTGAGGAGTCCACCCGTGCCAGCAGACAGCAACATCAGCATTCCGGGAGTCCCGGCGGCGGAACCACCCGCCGTCGACGAACCCACAACGCCGCGCGAGCCGCTCCCGCCCAAGCCGGACCAGCAGGGCCCCGAGGCCGTGTCGCCTACCGGCACACCCACCGGCGCCCCGGTGACGTCGCGGGCGCAGTCCGGCGCCTACCTCACCACAGCCCAGGGTGTCCGGCTCACCGACACGGACCATTCACTCAAGGCCGGCCGCCGCGGCCCGGTGCTGCTCCAGGACCACCACCTGCGCGAGAAAATCACGCACTTCGACCACGAACGTATCCCGGAACGCGTCGTGCATGCCCGCGGCGCGGGCGCCCACGGCACCTTCCGCTCCTACGGAACGGCGTCGAACATCACCCGCGCCGGCTTCCTCGCCAAAGACGTCGAAACCCCGGTCTTCGTCCGCTTCTCCACGGTCCTGGGCTCCCGCGGCTCGGCCGACACCGTCCGGGACACCCGCGGGTTCGCCACAAAGTTCTACACCGACGAAGGCACCTTCGACCTCGTGGGCAACAACATTCCGGTGTTCTTTATCCAGGACGGCATCAAATTCCCGGACATCATCCACGCCGCGAAGCCGCACCCGGACCGGGAAATTCCGCAGGCCCAGAGCGCCCACGACTCCTTCTGGGACTTCGTGTCCCTGCACACCGAGGCGCAGGCGCACACCATGTGGAACATGTCCGACCGCGCCCTGCCCCGCTCTTTCCGCACCATGGAGGGCTTCGGTGTCCATACCTTCCGTTTCGTCAATGGCGAAGGCAAGACGAGCCTGGTGAAATTCCACTGGAAGCCCAAGCAGGGCGTCCATTCGCTGGTCTGGGAAGAGGCCCAGCTCATCAACGGCATGGATCCCGACTTCCACCGCCGGGACCTGGCGGATGCAATCGAGTCCGGTGCCTATCCGCAGTGGGAACTTGGCGTACAGGTGTTTCCGGACACCGAGGAAGAGTTCTTCGAGGGAATTGACCTGCTGGACCCGACAAAGTTCATTCCGGAGGAACTGGCCCCGGTGCAGCTGATCGGGATCATGACCCTGAACGCCAACCCGGTGAACTACTTCGCGGAAACCGAGCAGGTGGCGTTCCACCCCGGCCACCTGGTTCCGGGCATCGACGTCACCAACGACCCGCTGCTGCAGGTCCGGCTGTTCTCCTACATCGACACCCAGATCTCCCGGCTGGGCGGCCCCAACTTCGGCCAGCTGCCGATCAACCGGCCGCAGGCTCCGGTCAACGACATGCTGCGCGACGGCATGCACCAGACCGCGGTCCACGGCGGAGCGGCGCCGTACCATCCGAACTCGCTCGACGGCGGCTGCCCTTTCCTCGCCGGTGCGGACGTCGGGGCGTTCATCGACGTCCCAGAGGAGCTCGCCGCTGCCGCAAAGGAGCGGAAGTCGCCTGCTTCGTTCGATGACCACTACAGCCAGGCGCGCCTGTTCTTCCGCAGCCTTTCCCCGGTGGAGCAGGACCACGTGATCCAGGCGTACACCTTTGAACTGGGCAAATGCTTCGAGACGCCCATCCGGGAGCGGCAGCTGCTCGCGCTGGCCAACATCGACGCGAAGCTGTGTGCGGCGGTGGCTGCCGGGCTCGGCCTGCCGGCGCCCCAGGCCGCCGCGGAGGTTCCGGACACGGACCCCAGCCCGGCGCTCTCGCAGCTCGGCGGCAGCTGGCCGGTGGCCGGGCGCGTTGTCGGCATCCTGGCCGACGAGGACAGCGACCTGGACGCCGTCCAGGCCGCCCGGGCCGCGCTGGACAAGGCCGGGATCGTGCCGCTGGTCATCGCGCCGGCGGGCGGGTTCCTCGGCGGGCCCGACGGCGGCGTGCCGGTCCAGCGCACGTACCTGACGGCCCGGTCCACGGAGTTCGACGCCGTGCTGGTCGCGGCATCCGGAGCGCCGGCCAAGGACGCCGCGCAGGGACGTGATGCCAAGGCCGGCGAGCCGGGGACGGCGCTGGATCCGCGCGTCGTGTTGTTGCTTGCGGAAATGTTCCGGCACGCGAAGGCGATCGGCGGCTGGGGGCAGGCGGTGGCGTGCCTTGACGCGGCCAGCATCCCGGCGGATGCCGCCGGGATCGTCCTCGGCGAAGGCCCGGACGACGTCGTACCGCAGCTGAGCGAACTGCTCGCGACACACCGCGCCTGGGAACGGTTCCCGGCAACCGGGGCCTGAACCGCGAAGCACAGCTGCTGGCAGGTGAGGGAGGAGCCGATCGGCTCCTCCCTCACGTGTCTGGTGCAGCGGCTGTCCGCAAGCGCGGGTCTAGTCCTTGCCCTTCGCCTTGCCGCCTTTGCCCGGGTTCTCCGGCGCCGGTGCGATCACCGCGGGTGCGGGTGCCGGGGCGGCCGCAACGGGCGGCGCCGCGGCGGCGGCATCGGCGGCTGCTTTGGCAGCTGCCTGCGCGGCAGCCTCTTGTTCCGCCGCGGCCTTGGCCGCCTGCTGGGATGCCAGCTCGGCCCGGACCGCGTCGATGGAGCTCCGGACGCTCTGGTGGCGTTTGAAGGACACGGCCCCGCCGGATGCGGCCTCGTCCAGCTCCCTGGCCAGTTCATCGAGGAGCGTCAGTGACGCCGCGGGATCGTTGGCCGCGGCGGCCTGGGTCACGGCGAGGACCTTGGACTGCAGCTGTGCGGCGGCGTCCCGGTCCAGATCAGGAGCCGGCGCGCTGCAGCCGGCCAGAAGCACGGCGCCAAGCACAATTGCGGCCAGGGCAGTCCCGGGGCCGCGCCGGGCCGGACCCCGCCGGCTGTGGTGCGGCCTCACGGCTGCACGCTCTTCTGCAAGCGCTCCAGGTGTTCGCCCAGGCTGCCGGGAACGGCCGGATAGGTGACGACGGCGGGCGCCGGCGGCGTCGCGAACGAGACGGTGGCGGCGGCGGCCGCGGCGAGCACGGCCAGCACGGCGAGGACCGCAACGGTCCGGGCGCGGCGGCCGCCTTGCCGGACGCGGGACACACCGCGGGACACGACGGAGCTGTTGCCCTTCCGGGGTGCGGTCCCGTCAGCCGGGGTCAGCAGGTGGAGGGGGTGAGTTCCGGCCGTCATCTCCGGCAGCCGCGGCGGCCTGGCCGGCGGCGCGGGAAGCACCCGGGTGAATTCCGCCGCCAGCGGCCCCGGCAGCGAATCGGGCGAGACGAGGGCATGGCGCAACGCCACCTCCAGGTCCGCCGCCGCCGGGCGGTCCATCGGCTCCAGGGCGGTCATGGCACGGATCAGCGCCGCCCACTCCGTCGGGACAGTCTCCGGGATGGCAGGGGCGCGGTGCAGGCGGGCGACGGCCGATTCCACCGCGCTGCCCGGGAATTCGACCACGCCCTTGATGGACTCGAGCATCACCAGGCCCAGCGAGTAGATATCGCTGGCCGGGCCCAGATCGGCGCCGCGGGCCTGTTCGGGGCTCAGGTACGCGGCGGTTCCCACCATGGTGCCGGTAGCCGTGAGCCGGGTGCCGTCCATGATCCGGGCAATTCCGAAGTCTGTGAGTTTGGGGCGCAGGGGCTCGCCGGGGCGGACGGGAACCAGGAGGATGTTTGCGGGCTTGATATCGCGGTGGATGATGCCCAGGGCGTGCACATAGGCCAGCGCGTCTGCGACGCCGGCGCCGACGACGGCCAGCTCGCTGAGCGTCAGCGGGGTGTGCCGGATCCTGGTCCGGAGGTCCTGGCCGTCCACCAATTCCATGGTCAAAAACGGCCGCGGCTCGTTGGGGATCCGGCTGTCCGTGCCCGCATCGAAGAGGGTCACGAGTCCCGGATGGTTCAGCGTCGCCAGCAGTTCAATTTCGGCCTCTTGACGGCGGAGCTCGTCCGGATCGGCCGACTGCGGAGCGAACAGCTTGAGCGCCACGTCCCGGCCCAGGTTTATGTCCTTGGCCGTGTAGACGGAGGCCATGCCGCCGCGTCCAATCACTTCCCCCAGCAGGTAGCGGCCGCCCACCAGCTCAACCGCGTCGCTGTCGGGCGAATCGTTCACGTTGTCCTCAACCTTCCCCAGGGCGCCACGCGGCGCTACTCAAGGGTAATACGGGGGACGGGTATGCGCCGCCCCCGGACCGCGGCCGCCTGACGCGGCCGCGGCCTGAAGGCGGAGTCTCCGCCGGAGCCAATTCATGCCGTTGAGTCCCCCAGCGGACCCAACGACTTCGCTCCGGCGGTCAG
>JBKKDK010000280.1:0-7947 GCA_046708245.1 Arthrobacter sp. | reverse complement strand
ATCATGCCCTTGAGGACCCGCTGGGTGACGATGAAGGTTCCGCGCATGTTGATGGCGAACACCTTGTCCCACTCCTCCACGGTGGTTTCCATGAACGTCGTCGGCGAGCTGATCCCGGCGAGGTTTGCGAGCGCAACGATCGGCGGGAGTGAGGCTTCGATCTCGGTGATCGCCCGGTCAACGGACGCCTCATCGGACACGTCGGCTCCGACGCCGATTGCCTTGACGGCACGGTTGGCGCCAATCTCCGCGGCGGCCGCCTTGGCGTCCTCCGCGTTGATGTCAAGGATGGCGATGGACCAACCTTCGCTGGCCATCCGGTCGGCGGCGGCGCGGCCGATGCCGCGAACCGACGCTGCGCCGGTCAGGACAACGGTGCGTTCGGAGGGGAACGTGCTTGCAGTCATTTTTTGGTGTTTCCTTTGCGGATCTTGTTTATCAGAAGGTTTTGGCGGGCGCCGTGGTGTCCGGCGTCTCTTCGACCGTCGCGGCAACTGCCGGGTCCAGGGCGGCATCGCCTTCAGGGCGCTTGCGGGCGTAGAGGTAGGTAGCCACCGCGGTGATGCAGAGGCAGAAGGACAGGAACAACAGGCCGCTCTGGTTGCTGCCCGTGGCGTCGTTCAGGAGTCCGACGGCGTAGGGGGCAACGAAGCCGCCCAGGTTGCCCAGCGAGTTGATGAGGGCCAAACCGGAAGCCGCGGCGGCCCCCGTCAGTGCGGCAGAAGGCATGGAAAGGAACGGCGCGATCGCGCCGTAGATGCCCATGGCCGAGGCCGTGAGTCCGATCATGGCCAGAATCGGGTTGACGGGCAGCAGGTATCCCGCGGCCAGCAGGCCCATTCCGGCAAGCACCATGCTGACGGCGGTATGCCAGGCGCGCTTGCCGGTCCGGTCGGCGCGCTTGCTCCAGAAGTACACGAACACTGCCGCAATCGTGTACGGGATCAACACGATGAAGCCGATCTGGGCGGTGGAGAACTTGCCCAGGGCCGAGACGATGGTGGGCATCCAGAGGCCCAGGCCGTATATGCCGCAGACCAGTCCGAAGTAGAGGGCCGAGTAGGTCAGGGTGCGCTTGTCCTTCAGGCCGGCCAGGAAGTTGTGGTTGCCGGAGCCGGACTTGACGGCCAGTTCCTTGTCCATGGTGGTGGCGAGCCATTCGCGCTCGTCAGCGTTCAGCCACTTGGCGTCCCGCGGGCGGTCGGTCATGAGGATGGGGGTGAGCAGGCCCAGGAGGATGGCCGGGATGCCTTCGATGATGTACAGCCACTGCCAGCCGTGCAGGCCCATGATGCCGTCCATCTGCAGGAGCAGGCCGGAGACCGGAGCGCCAAGGGCGTTGGACACCGGCTGGGCCAGGATGAAGATGCCGAGCACAGTCACGCGCTGTGCGGCGGGGAACCAAAGCGTCAGGTAGAAGAGGATGGCCGGGAAGAACCCGGCTTCAGCCGCACCGAGCAGGAAGCGGATGACGTAGTAGGTGGTTTCACCGTTCACCAGGGCCATGGCCGTGGCGAAGATGCCCCAGGTGATCAGGATCCGGGCCAGCCATTTGCGTGCGCCGAACTTGTACATTCCGGCGTTGCTCGGAACCTCAAGGAGCGCGTAGCCGAGGAAGAAGATACCGGCGCCCAGACCATAGGCTGCGGCATTGAGGCCGATGTCCTCACTCATGGTGAGTTTGGCGAAGCCGACGTTGTTGCGGTCAAGGTAGGCAACGAAGTAAAGCAGGACAATCAGCGGCATAACGCGGCGGCGGACCTTGCGGAGCGTGCGCTCGCCAAGCTCGCCGAGTCCGGCGTTCTTTAGGGAGAGGGAAGTCATCTTCGACCTTCTGTCTAACGGGTTCCCGGCGCCGGCGATGGCGGCGGGAATCCGTGGGGATATTTTCAGGTGGCGCGGTCCGGTGTGAGTCGGACCGGACGCGATTTGAGTCAGATGTCAGACATCTGACTAACGAACTGTGAAAAAGCATAGAAGAGTGATGCGGATTACGTCAAGCCCCGCCGGGTTCCCGCTGGTGAATCAGGACGATGCGTTGTGCACGTAGCGTTCGTAGTCCCGGTAGGTCTGGTCCATGTGCTCGTCCATGGTGCGGCGGGCCAGCTCGGCGTCGCCGCTCAGGATGCTGTCCATGACCAGCTGGTGGTACTCGATGGCATGCCGCTGGATCTCCTCGATGGCCGAGGTCTCCCGCCGTTTCAGGTACAGGAGCTGACCCAGCTGGGCGAACAGTGCCCGGATAAAAGGGTTGCCGGACGCCTTCAGCACGGCGTCATGGAAACCGATGTCCGCGGCCACAAACGCATCCAGGTCGCCGGAATCATGAAAGCGCTTCATGTCCGCGATGCACTCGCGCATCTGCTGGGCGTGTTCGGGGGTGTGGCGTTTGGCCGCGAGCGCGGCAGCCCCGGTTTCCACCATGCGCCGCATCTCGATCAGTCCCACCGCGACCTGCTCCGCCGCGTTGCCATGCGAGGCGGCCTTGAAGATTGCGTCCAGCCCGGTCCAGTTATCGGACGGGTTAACGAAGGTCCCGCGGCCGGCTTTGACGTACAGGATGTTCTGCGCCCGCAGGGCCTTAAGCGCTTCACGCACCGTGAGCCGGCTGACGTTGTAGGCCTTGGCGATGTCGGCTTCCGGCGGTATGGCCTGGTGCGGCTGCAGTTTGCCGTCAAGGATGTCGCCGAGCAGGCCGTCGACGAGGTCGTCAACGAGTGTCCTGCGGCCCATCGCGCTTACCACCTTCAGTCTTGCCCTGTGCTTTGCCTTGTACTCCCGGTGCCATCCACATTACAGAAGCGGCGGCACGGCGGGACCCGTCGCGAGGTAGGCCTCCAGCTTGGCCAGGGTCCGTTCCAGGTTGGCGGGGTGCCGGCGCAAGTACCCCGCGAGCCGCAGCAGGAACTTGCCGCGGACCTGGCGGGCATCCCACTGTTCGGTGACCAGGGTCCCGGGATTCCCGGCCGCGTCCGTCGCGGGCTCCAGGAGGTACCGCCAGATATGGCCGTAAAAATGGCGCCAGGCGATCCGTCGGCCTTCCTCGAACTCGCAGACCGTGTTGAGGATCTTGTAGTCCACCCGCATGTTCATCTCCATGCCGAACGTCGCGCCGAGGGACAGCCGTTCCGGACCGCGGGGCTGGGCACCCTTGACCGTGTCCGAGCCATCGATCGCGCTGTGCAACGCGGGGGTGGCGAGCAGCTCGAAAATACTCTTCGGAGCGGCCGCGATGAAACGGCTGCGGGACACGAGGTAGCGGTTGCTCATCCGGCAATCCTAGTCCGGCGGTTGTGTTGCAGAATAAATCATGCACACTCCGCCCCTCCCCCGCAGCAGCCGGCCCCGCATCGGCATTCCCGTCCGACTCAGCAGCTCCACGGACCCGGATCCCCGGGTGGCGGAGGCCAACGAGCTCTTTGACTACATCGTGGAACTGGTGCGCGACGGCGGCGGCGAACCGGTCCTGCTCACCGCACCGGATGAGCCGCTCGGGGCGCTCGACGGCGTCGTCCTGCCGGGCGGCGGCGACCTCGACCCCCGGCTTTACGGCGAGGAACCCGGCGGCGCCTGCTATGACGTCAGCCCCGCCCAGGATGAACTGGACCTGGCCGTTGCCCGGCAGTCAATCGACGCCGGACTGCCGGTGCTGGGCGTCTGCCGGGGACACCAGCTGCTCAACGTCCTCTACGGCGGAACGCTGGTCCAGGACATGGAGGCCGGCACGGTGGCGCACCGGGAGCCCGCACCGGCGCACGGGGCCGGACCGTGGGCCTGGCACGAGGTCGAGGTGCAGGGCGGGACCAAGGTCGCCGGACTTTACGGCGACGCCGGGAACGGAGCCGCCGTCACGGTCAAAATTGCTTCCGGCCACCACCAGGCCGTAGCCAGGGTGGCCGATGGACTCGTGGTGACGGCCGTGGCCGGGGACGGGACCATCGAGGCGCTGGAGGACCCGGAGCGCTGGGTGGCATCCGTGCAGTGGCATCCCGAAGCCCTGGAGCTCCCGGTGGCGGAGCGGCTGGCCCCGTTCCGCGCCTTCGTCGAGATCTGCCGAAGCCGCTAAGTCCGGAGTTTTTTGTCCTGACATCCTCGCTTGACCCCTGCTACTATCAACTTAGGTAGTATGTCCTATCAAGCGAACATACGCCGGACACATGACTGGTCCCCACCGGGTTCCGGTCCGGGGCACAAGGGAGCGCACCACCTGTGGCTATGCAAAAAGTGGCTAATCAGCTTAATCTCAACATCGACCGGTCTTCCCCGGTGCCGCTCTACCACCAGGTGGTCCAGGGCATTGAAGCCGCGATCCACGGCGGGGTGCTTCCGCCGGGCAGCCGTCTCGACAACGAGATCGACCTGGCCGCCCAGCTGAACCTTTCCCGGCCCACCATGCGCAAGGCCATGGATGAACTGGTCCGCTCCGGGTTGCTGGTGCGCAAGCGCGGCGTCGGCACCCAGGTGGTCTCCAGCCAGGTCCGGCGCCCGCTCGAGCTCTCCAGCCTCTTTGATGACCTCAGCAACAACGGCAGCAAACCCACCACGGAAGTGCTGAGCTTCTCCCACGATGAGGCCGACACCGCCACCCGGACGGCGCTGCAACTGCCGGCCGGCGCCAAGGTCTACCACTTCACCAGGCTCCGGAAGGTTGGCGGAAAACCGCTGGCACTGATGGAGAACTGGGTGCGCGATGACATCACCGCCATCGATGAGGCGCTGCTGGGCTCACAGGGCCTCTACGCGATCCTCCGCAACGGCGGGGTGAACTTCCGGCTCGCCTCACAGCGGATCGGCGCCATGAATGCCAACGATTACCAGGCGTCCCTGCTGCAGACCAGCCCGGGCTCGGCCCTCGTCACCATGGAGCGCACCGCGGTGGATGACACCGGGCGCCAGGTGGAAACCGGCCACCACGTCTACCGCGCGGATTCCTACAGCTTCGAAATGACGCTCGTTCAGCGCTAGGCTCCTGCGCCGCCCGCCGCGTCGTATTGACCACCCACCCACCCGCGCCCTCCTCCGGCGCGACAATGAAAGGGCAGAACTCGTGGCCAACTGGGTCTATCCGCTCGGCACCGCCGCCCAAGGCACATGGGACGTCTCGCTGGGCACCTCGGATTCCGCACTTGAGGTGGCCGGCTGGACCCACACCGGGCTGAAGGTCGCGACGCTGGGTGCCGGGGCCGCCGTCGAACTCTCCGCCGCGGACGAGGAACGCATCGTGGTCCCGCTCAACGGCTCCTTCACGGTGTCCGTTGACGGCGCGGAATACCGGCTGGCGGGCCGGGAGAGCGTCTTCAACGGGCCCAGCGACGTCCTGTACACGGGGACTGGGAAGGCCGTCACCATCAGTTCGGCCGACGGCGGCCGCGTCGCCGTCGCCACCGCCCCGGCCCAAGCCTCCTACCCGGTACGCCTCATTCCGGCCGCGGAGATACCGGTGGAACTTCGCGGGGCCGGCAACTGCTCCCGCCAGGTCCACAACTTCGGCACCCCGGCCGCCCTCGAGGCGGACCGGTTCATTGTCTGCGAGGTCCTGACCCCGGCAGGCAACTGGTCCTCCTATCCCCCGCACAAGCACGACGAGGAGAAGGACGGCGAGACCAGCCTTGAGGAGATCTACTACTTCGAGACCCGGGTCTCCCCCGGCGCTCCCGCCCGGCCGGGCGCGGACGACGCGATCGGTTACCAGCGTGTCTATGCCTCGGACGAGCGCCCCATCGATGTCGCCGCGGAGGTGCGGACCGGCGACGTCGTGCTGGTGCCCTACGGCTGGCACGGCCCGGCCATGGCGGCCCCCGGCTACGACATGTACTACCTCAACGTGATGGCGGGTCCGGGCGCGGTGCGTGACTGGCTCATCAGCGACGACCCGCACCACGGCTGGATCCGGCAGACTTGGGAGGGCCAGGACCTCGATCCCAGGCTGCCCTTCGGCGCCTGAACGGCGGGCAGGTTCAGCGGACCGCCGTCTGGACCACCCGGACAGGCAGGCCGGTTGCGAGGGATTCCTGGGCGGCGTCCGCGACGCGGGAGGCTGCCACAGCGTCCTCCGGCGTGCAGGGGTTTTCCCGGCGGCCCAGGATCAGCTCGATGAAGGCGGCCATCTCGGCGCGGTAGGCCTGGGAGAACCGCTCGGCAAAGGTCCGGTGCGGTTCTCCGGCCGGGAACGCGATCCCGGCCTCGGCCGAGGCGAGGGCCGTTTTGTTGTCCAGGCCCACCATCAGCGAACGGAGGGAACCCTGGATTTCGAGCCGCACGTCGTGGCCTGCCCCGTTGTACCGCGTGGCCGAGACCGTTCCCACGGTGCCGTCGTCGAACGTGACCAGCGCGAGGGCCGTGTCCACATCGCCGGCCGCGCCGATGGCCGGGTCCCCGTTATTGGAGCCTTTGGCGTACACCTCGACGATTTCCCGGCCGGTGATCCAGCGCAGGATGTCAAAATCGTGGACTGAGCAGTCCCGGAACAGCCCGCCGGAGCCGGCCAGGAATTCGACCGGCGGCGGCGCCGTATCGCAGGTGACGGCGCGCAGTGAGTGGATCCAGCCCAGTTCCCCGGCCTGGCAGGCCCGCCGGGCCTCGAGGTATCCGGCGTCGAAGCGGCGCTGGTGGCCGATCTGGACGATGCCCTGCCGGTCCCGGATGTAGTCCAGGACCGGCAGGGCATCCGCCACGTTCAGGGCCACGGGCTTCTCGCAAAAGACCGGGATTCCGGCGTCCACTCCGGCCTTGATCAGCTCCGGGTGGGTCCCGGTTCCGGTGGCGATAACGAGTCCGTCCAGCCCCGAGGCGAGCAGCGCCGCCACGGTGGGCAGGAATTCGGCGCCGAGCCCGGCGGCGGTGGCGCGGGCGTGGTCTTCGGCGACGTCGGTGAGCCGGAGCCGGACGTTGATGCCCTGCGGGTGCAGGATTTCGTTGAGTCCGGCGATGTTGGCGGCGTGCATAACGCCGATCCGCCCCACCCCGACCAGTCCGAGGATTACGTCTTTCATGCGCCTGCTCTCTTGCGGTAAGGCCAGCTACCGGTAGGTGTGCCCGGTGGTCTGGGTTACTTCGGCGACTTCGCCCTGGACTTCCTTGACGACGTCGCCGTGGCCGCCGAGCTGTTCGAGTTCGTGGGCGAGTTCGGCGAGTTCGGCGCCGCCGGCCATCTGGGCGGTGAGTTCGTCGAGGGTGATGTCCTTCTTGTCGTAGTAGCCGATCGACTTGCCGCGCTTGAGCAGCAGGAACCGGTCGCCGACGGGGAAGGCATGGTGCGGGTTATGGGTGATGAAGATGACCCCGAGGCCGCGGTCACGGGCTTGCAGGATGTAGCGGAGCACCACGCCGGACTGTTTCACGCCGAGGGCCGCGGTGGGCTCGTCCAGGATCAGGACTTTCGCGCCGAAGTACACGGCCCGGGCGATCGCGACGCACTGGCGTTCACCGCCGGAGAGCTGGCCGATGGGCTGCTCCACGTCGCGGAGGTCGATGCCCATCTCGGCGAGTTCCTTGAGCGTGATGTCCTTCATCTTCTCGACATCCATGCTCTTGAACGGGCCGAAACCGCTGGTTAGCTCCGAGCCGAGGAAGAAGTTCCGCCAGATCGGCATCAAGGGCACTACGGCGAGGTCCTGGTAGACCGTGGCGATGCCGGCGTCGAGGGCGTCTCGGGGCGAACCGAACTTCCGCTCCTCGCCCATGATGTTCAGCACTCCGGCGTCGTGCTGGTGCAATCCGGCGATGATCTTGATCAGTGTGGACTTGCCGGCGCCGTTGTCGCCCAGCACGCACGTGACCCGGCCGTTGTCCACGGCCATGGTGACATCGCTCAGGGCGATGATGTTGCCGTAGTGCTTCCCGATACCCTCAAGGGAGAGCAGGTGGACGGGGTTGTGCGTAAGGGGGTCTTTTTCGTTCTGGAGCAGCGTTTGCTGGTCGATCTCGTTGGCATTCATTTCTCTGAGC
>JBKKDK010000279.1:0-8898 GCA_046708245.1 Arthrobacter sp. | reverse complement strand
CGCCGAAAAGGAAGAAGTCAACGTCAGCCAGAACGAGCTGATCGACTACATCGTCACCACCGCCAGCCAGTACGGCATGGACCCGAACCAGTTCGCCCAGATCATCGATCAGAGCGGCCAGGTCCCGATGATGGTTTCCGAGGTCCGCCGCCGCAAGGCACTGGCCGTTGTCCTGGGCCAGGCCGAGGTCACCGACTCCGAGGGCAACAAGGTTGACCTCAGCGACTTCGTCCGCCCCGGCGGCGAAGAGGCAACTGTTGAGGCAGCTGCTGCGACCGACGTCGAGGAGACCGGTTCCGACGAGGCCGCGGCCACCGCCTCCGCCAAGAGCGACGACCCGGCAGCAGTGAAGTTCTAACGCTTCCTGTTCCAGCAGTCCCCAGCTGCACCCCCGGATCATTGCTCCGGGGGTGCGGCTTTTTAAGCCCGTGATGAACCCCCGCCGGCAATCGTGCGCCGTCAGCGAACAGCCCGGCGCCTGCGAACAAAGCGGGCCGGAAAACGGTTAGTGTCCATGTAGGAAAGTTCAGTGATGTCGTCCAGTGGCGTCACCGTCGCCAGCGAGAGGTAAGTACACATGTCACAGCAAGCAGGGGCACCCCGGATGGCTACCGTCGATCCGGCAGCCCAGGATAACTACATTTACAACCGCCTGCTGAAAGAGCGCATCATCTGGCTCGGCTCCGAGGTCCGCGACGAGAACGCCAACGCGATCTGCTCGCAGCTGCTGTTGCTCTCGGCGGAGAATCCTGAAAAGGACATCTACCTTTACATCAACTCACCCGGCGGATCCGTCACCGCAGGCATGGCCATTTACGACACCATGCAGTTCATCCCGAATGACGTCGTGACCGTCGCCACCGGCCTCGCCGCCTCGATGGGCCAGTTCCTGCTCTCCTCCGGCACCAAGGGCAAGCGTTACGCCACGCCCAACGCCCGTATCCTGATGCACCAGCCCTCCGGCGGCATCGGCGGCACCGCCTCCGACATCAAGATCCAGGCCGAGCTGATCCTGCACATGAAGAAGGTCATGGCCGAGCTGACCGCAGACCAGACCGGCCAGACGGTCGAGACGATCCTCAAGGACAACGACCGCGACAAGTGGTTCACCGCGAAGGATGCCCTCGAGTACGGCTTCTTCGACAAGATCGCGGCGCACGCCGGGTCTGTGGCCGGCGGCGGCGGCACGAACGCCAACGGAAACGGCGGCAACGCCGGCGCGACCACCGAGAACTGACCGGCACGTAGACAGAAATGAATTCAGGAGCAATGAACATGAACTACAATTTCGGATCGACTGCCGGTAACCTGCCGAGCAGCCGTTACGTGCTGCCGCAGTTTGAAGAGCGCACCCCCTACGGCTTCAAGCGCCAGGACCCCTACACAAAGCTGTTTGAGGACCGCATCATCTTCCTCGGCGTCCAGGTCGACGACGCGTCGGCCGATGACGTTATGGCGCAGCTGCTGGTGCTCGAGTCCACGGACCCGGACCGCGACATCACGCTTTACATCAACTCCCCGGGCGGCTCCTTCACCGCCATGACCGCGATCTACGACACCATGACGTACATCCGCCCGGAGATCCAGACCGTCTGCCTCGGACAGGCCGCCAGCGCCGCCGCCGTGCTCCTCGCGGCCGGCACGCCCGGCAAGCGCCTGGCCCTGCCGAACGCCCGCGTGCTGATCCACCAGCCCTCGCTGTCCGGCGGACAGGGCGGACAGGCCTCCGACCTGGAGATCCAGGCCGCCGAAGTCATGCGCATGCGGTCCTGGCTCGAGGACACGCTGGCCAAGCACTCGGGCCGGACGCCGGAGCAGGTCAACAACGACATCGAGCGCGACAAGATCCTCACGGCCGCGGAAGCCATGAACTACGGGCTGATCGACCAGGTGCTCGATTCACGCAAGATCAAGCCCCAGGCAATCGCCAAGTAGCAGTTCCCTGCAACACTTGATTACCGACGCCGGTGCGGCTCACCACAAATGGCCGCACCGGCGTCGGCATTCCACCTAACAGGCCGAAAGTGACCTAGAGTGGAACATGTCACAGGCACCAGCAAGATACTAAAAGGGGTTCACATATGGCTCGGATTGGCGAGAGCACGGATCTGCTGAAGTGTTCTTTCTGCGGGAAGAGCCAGAAGCAGGTCCGGAAGCTTATTGCCGGGCCCGGCGTCTACATCTGCGATGAGTGCATTGAACTCTGCAACGAGATCATTGAAGAAGAACTCGCGGAAGTCGCCGATCTGGGCAGTTTCGAACTGCCCAAGCCCCGCGAGATCTTTGATTTCCTGCAGGAATACGTCATTGGCCAGGAGCCCGCCAAGCGGTCGCTCGCCGTGGCGGTCTACAACCACTACAAACGCATCCAGGCCGGCCACGCCCCCAAGAGCGGAAGCCTCGCCGAGGGCGGCCACCACGACGACGTCGAGATCGCCAAGTCCAACATCCTCCTGATCGGCCCCACCGGCTGCGGCAAGACCTACCTGGCCCAGACCCTGGCCCGCCGCCTCAATGTCCCCTTCGCCGTGGCCGACGCGACGGCGCTGACCGAGGCCGGCTACGTGGGCGAGGACGTCGAGAACATCCTCCTGAAGCTCATCCAGGCCGCCGACTACGACGTTAAAAAGGCCGAGCAGGGCATCATCTACATTGACGAGATCGACAAGATCTCACGGAAGAGCGAGAACCCGTCCATCACCCGGGACGTCTCCGGCGAGGGCGTGCAGCAGGCCCTGCTGAAGATCCTCGAAGGCACCGTCGCCTCGGTCCCGCCGCAGGGCGGGCGCAAGCACCCGCACCAGGAATTCATCCAGATCGACACCACCAACGTGCTCTTCATCGTCGCCGGCGCCTTCGCCGGCCTCGAGGAAATCATCGGCTCACGGTCGGGCCGGAAGGGCATCGGCTTCGGCGCGCCGCTCAACGAGGTCAAGAACAACGCGGACTCCTACGGCGAGGTCATGCCGGAAGACCTGCTGAAGTTCGGCCTCATTCCGGAATTCATCGGCCGCCTGCCGGTCATCACCACGGTCTCAAACCTGGACCGGGCCGCGCTGATCCAGATCCTGTCCACGCCCAAGAACGCCCTCGTCAAGCAGTACCAGAAGATGTTCCAGCTCGACGGCGTCGAACTAATCTTCGAGGACGAGGCCCTGAACACCATTGCCGACCAGGCGCTGGAGCGCGGCACCGGAGCCCGCGGGCTGCGCGCCATCATGGAAGAAGTCCTGCTCCCGGTTATGTTCGATCTCCCCAGCCGCGACGATGTCGCCAGCGTGATCATCACGGAAGAGGTTGTGACCAAAAAGGCCGCGCCCACGATGATCGCCCACGACCTCAAGCGCCGCAAGTCCGCCTGACCCGGAATAAATCAGCGGCGCCGGTGGCTGTCGCCTTTGATGCGCCCGACATCCTGACCTGCCGCAGCGCACTTCCCGCAGACTTCCTGAAGGAGAACACCTGTGCCTGAAACCTTGACGAACAAAGCCGACTTCTGGTTCGATCCGATGTGCCCCTTTGCCTGGGTCACCTCCCGCTGGATCGGCGAAGTCGAAGAAGTCCGCGACATCAGCACCGACTGGCACGTCATGAGCCTGGCCGTGCTCAACGAAGGACGCGACCTCCCGGCGGAGTACCAGGAGCTGATGGCCAAAGCCTGGGCGCCGGTGCGGGTCATCATTGCCGCCGCCGAAAAGCACGGCACCGGGTACATCAAGCAGCTCTACGACGCCATGGGCACCAAGATCCACAACGAGGGCAACACGGACATCCCCGAGGTCATCGCCAAGTCCCTCGCCGAGGTTGGCCTGCCGGCCGGGCTCGCGGCCGCCGGCCAGGGCGACGACTTCGATGCGCAGCTCCGCACCAGCCACGAGGCCGGCATTTCCCTGGTGGGCCAGGATGTGGGCACCCCCGTCGTCGCCTTCAACGGCACGGCCTTCTTCGGACCGGTCCTGACCCGCATCCCGCGCGGCGAGGAAGCCGGGAAAATCTGGGACGCCACGGTCACGCTGGCTTCCTACCCGTACTTCTTCGAAATCAAGCGCAGCCGGACCGAAAGCCCGGTCTTCAGCTAGGCCTTCTGCAGCCCCGGATGAACTACTCCCATGTAGTTCGTCCGGGGCTCTTGTGCATGGCAGGTGCGGGGAGAAGAATAGATCTTACCCACTTCGCGAGAGGTGGGACGCAGGAACCAAAGATTCAGTGACACTCATCCCACGCAGCCTTCGGCAAAGTGAGATGTTGGCTACCGGTGACGAGGTAGGAAGACCTGAAAATCCGAGGATCCTGCCAGATTGTCTAAGACGTCACGTGACAATCGAAAAGTCGAAGCCCCACCAACGGCAAAACGCTGATGGGGCTTCCCCTTTGCCCGCAAAGGGCCGCCCCACAGACATTGCCCCCAGAGCCCGGCCAGGTGTGCCATGAGCAGTGAACCCATCGCGGCGTACGCCCTGCTGTCCGACTGCCGCTCCGGAGCGCTGGTAAGTGCCGCCGGATCCGTGGACTGGCTCTGCTTCCCCCGCTTCGACAGCCCGTCGGTCTTTGGCCGGCTGCTCGGCCCGGAGGCGGGATTCTGGTCGATCCGCCCCGCCGGCGCCCACACCTCGGCCCGGCGGTACCTTGGCCCCACGATGGTCCTGGAGACCACCCACACGGCCGCCGAAGGGTCCGTGACCGTCACCGATGCCCTCGCGCTGGGTGACGGCCGGCGCGGCCACGAACTCGGCGCCGACTCACCGGGTGTCGTGCTGCGCCAGGTGTCCTGCACCCGGGGCGCCGTCGACGTCGACATTGTCCTCGCCGCCCGGCCCGACTACGGCCTCACCCGGCCGGTGCTGGGCGCGGCCGACGGCGGAGTCCTGATCCGTGCGGGCGGCGCGGTGCTGTCGTTCTCCACCCCGGCCGACTTCCGGCTCAGCTCGGACACCGCACAGGCACGGCTGAGTCTGCGCGCCGGAGACACCGCCGGTTTTGCCCTCCACTCCGCGGCCCGCGATTCCGGGACCGGGGGGAGCGGCGGCGGCCCGGTGTTCTGGAGCCAGGCGGAGATCGCGCGCAGGCTCGAGGACACCGTGCAGGGCTGGACCAGCTGGTCAGGGATGCACCAGAACTACCGCGGCCCGTGGCAGGACCTCGTGGCCGGCAGCGGACGGATCCTGCAGGCGCTGAGCTACTACCCGAGCGGCGCGATCGTGGCCGCCCCCACCACGTCCCTGCCGGAGGTGGCCGGCGGCACCCGCAACTGGGACTACCGGTACAGCTGGATCCGGGACGCCAGCATGACCCTGCAGGCCCTCTGGGTCGCCGCCTGCCCGGACGAGGCAGGGAACTTCTTCCAGTTCCTGGCCACAGCGGCAGCCGGCGGGCTGGCCGCCGGGCAGGACCTGCAGATCATGTTCGGCGTCGGCGGGGAGCGGGCGCTGCCCGAACGTGAACTCGCCCACCTGCCCGGCTGGCGCGGCAGTTCCCCGGTCCGGGTCGGCAACGGCGCATGGAACCAGCGCCAGCTCGACGTCTACGGTGAACTTCTCGACGCCGCCGCCACCTTGCCCGAATATCTCGAGGAACTGGCACCCGAAACCCGGAAGTTCCTCGCCGACGCCGCGGACACCGCCGCCGCACGCTGGCGGTCCGCCGATCAGGGCATCTGGGAAGTCCGCGGGGAGCCGCGCCACTACCTACATTCCAAGCTCATGTGCTGGGTCGCCGTGGACCGCGCGATCTCCCTCGCCGGAATTCTGCAGTCAACCGACAGGGTCCCGCACTGGACCGAGGCGCGGGAGGCGATTGCGGCGTCCATCCGCGCCGAGGGATGGAGCCCGGCAGCAAACGCCTACACCCAGGCATACGGCTCCGATGACCTCGATGCCTCGGCCCTGATGCTGTCCATCGTGGGTTTCCTGCCGGCAGATGATCCGGGCATCATCGCCACCATCGAGGCGATCGAGGCCCGGCTCACGGACTCCCGCGGCCTTGTGTACCGCTACCTCGCCGACGACGGCATGGCGGGGGAGGAAGGCACTTTCCTGCTGTGCACCTTCTGGCTGGCCCAGGCCCTTGCCCTCGCAGGCCGCACGCAACGCGCCCGGGCCGTCTTCGAGCGGGCGGCCGGGTTCGCCACGGACCTGGGTCTTTTGGCCGAAGAAGTGGCCCCGGACAGCGGCGAGCTGCTGGGCAACTTCCCGCAGGCGTTCAGCCACATCGGCCTGGTCAATGCGGCCTGGGCCATCAGCGAGGCGGAGGACCGGACCGCCGGGTCCTGACCCGGACGCACAAGTGAGGGCCCCGGCCAGGTTTCCCCGGCCGGGACCCTCACTCAGGTCCGTTACGCCTGGGCGGGTGTCTCGGCAGGCGCCAGGACGACGCCGCTCACGGCCAGTTCGCCCTCGCCGGCAACAAGCGCCAGTTCGCGCGCGTTGGCGGCGGCCTTGAGGTCGGCGAGGCCGGCCTTCAGCTGCGTGGTGAGGGACTCCGAGGCCGTGATGGTCGCGGACAGCACCTCGGTCCGCTGCTTGACCTTGGCCTCGGACTTCGCCTTGCGGATGCCGCTGAGCGCGGTCCCCACGGTGGCCAGCAGGGTCGTGTCACCTTCAATGTCGAGCGCGGACGGCCACGGGGCACGGTGTACCGACCCGGTCCGCCACCAGCTCCAGACTTCCTCGGTCGCGAACGGCAGGAAGGGGGCGAAGAGGCGCAGCAGCGTATCGAGGCTCGTGGCCAGCGCGGCCAGGACGGAGGCCTGCTGGGACTCGCCGGCCGCACCGTAGGCACGGTCCTTGATGAGCTCCACGTAGTCGTCGGTGAAGTTCCAGAAGAAGCTCTCGGTGATCTGCAGGGCACGGGCGTAGTCGTAGTTCTCGAACGCCTTGGTGGCCTGCACGACCACGTCGGAAAGCTGGGCCAGCACGGCCCGGTCCAGGGGGTTGCTGAGCACCGACAGGTCCCCGGAAACCACCGAATCCTCCGTGGCGCCAAGGTTCAGCACGAACTTGGAGGCGTTGAGCAGTTTGATCGCCAGGCGGCGGCCGATCTTCATCTGCGCGATCTCGTAGGCGGTGTCCGCGCCGAGCTTGGCCGAGGCCGCCCAGTAGCGCACGGCGTCGGATCCGTACTCCTCCAGGACATCGGTGGGCACAATGACGTTGCCCTTGGACTTGGACATCTTTTTGCGGTCCGGGTCAAGGATCCAGCCGGAGATGGCGGCGTGCTTCCACGGTGCGGCGTCCTGCAGGGCGTCGGCGCGCACGGCCGAGGAAAACAGCCAGGTCCGGATGATGTCGTGCCCCTGCGGGCGCACGTCGAAGGGGAAGACCTTGGCGAAGAGGGCCTCGTCGGTGCTCCAGCCACCCACGATCTGCGGCGTCAGCGAGGACGTGGCCCACGTGTCCAGCACGTCGGCGTCGCCGGTGAAACCGCCGGGCACATCGCGCTGGGCTTCGTCGTAGCCCGGCGCGGCGTCCGCGGCCGGGTCAACCGGCAGCTGCGCGTCGGAGGGAACGATCGGCGCGCCGTATTCGGGATTCCCGTCGGCGTCCAGCGGGTACCAGACCGGGACCGGCACGCCGAAGAAGCGCTGCCGGGAGACCAGCCAGTCGCCGTTCAGCCCGGAGATCCAGTTCTCGTACCGGGAGCGCATGAACGCCGGGTGGAATTCGATCTCGGACCCGCGGGCAATCAGCCGCTCCTGGCGGTCGGCGTCGCGGCCGCCGTTGCGGATATACCACTGCCGGGAGGTGACCACTTCGAGGGGCTTGTCGCCCTTTTCGAAGAAGTTGACCGGGTGCATGATCTTTTTGGGTTCGCCGTCGAGCAGACCGGCGGTCTTCAGGCGCTCCACGACGGCTTCCTTGGCGCTGAAGACTGTCTTGCCGGCGATGGCCTCGAAGCTGGCGCGGCCCTCGTCGGTGCTGATCCAGTCCGGGGTTTCGCCCACGATGCGGCCGTCGCGGCCCACGATCGCGCGGGTCGGGAGCTGGAGTTCGCGCCACCACGTGACGTCGGTGAGATCGCCGAAGGTGCAGACCATGGCGACGCCGGAGCCCTTGTCCGCCTTGGCGAGCGGGTGGGCCTTGACCTCAACCTCGACGCCGAACAGGGGAGAGGTAACCTTCTTGCCGAACAGCGGCTTGTACCGCTCGTCGTCCGGGTTGGCCACGAGCGCGGCGCAGGCGGCCAGCAGTTCGGGACGGGTGGTCTCGATGTAGATCTTGTCGCCGTCCTCGGTGAAGAACGGGTAGCGGTAGTAGGCGCCCGCGACCTCGCGGTCCTCAAGCTCGGCCTGGGCCACCGCAGTGCGGAAGGTGACGTCCCACAGCGTGGGTGCCTCGGCCATGTAGGCGTCGCCCGCGGCCAGGTTCGCCAGGAAGGCGCGCTGGGAAATGGCACGGGACTTGTCATCGATGGTGCGGTACGTCAGGTCCCAGTCCACGGACAGGCCCAGGGTCTGGAACAGGTTCTCGAAGACCAACTCGTCCTCGACGGCGAGTTCCTCGCACAGCTCGATGAAGTTCCGGCGCGAGACAACGTCGAAGTCGCGCTGGTTCTTGGCGGGCTCGGCGGGCGGGCGGTAGCCGGCGTCGTACGCGACGGTGGGGTCGCAGCGGACGCCGTAGTAGTTCTGGACCCGTCGTTCGGTGGGCAGGCCGTTGTCGTCCCAGCCCATCGGGTAGAAGACGTTCTTGCCGGTCATGCGCTGGTAGCGCGCCAGGACGTCCGTCTGGGTGTAGGAGAACATGTGCCCCACGTGCAGGGACCCGGACGCGGTGGGCGGGGGAGTATCGATCGAGTAGACCTGCTCCCGCGTGGTGTCCGGGTTGAACTTGTAGGTCCCTTCCTCAAGCCAGCGCCGGGTGAGGGCGTCTTCCAGCCCCTCCAGGGCGGGCTTGTCCGGAA
>JBKKDK010000278.1:0-8113 GCA_046708245.1 Arthrobacter sp. | reverse complement strand
ATTTCGAATGGGTCGTCGCGAGGTTTCCCTTCCACGACGCCCTGATCGAGGCCGCCCCGGTGCCCGGCGAGGAAGCCCGGCGGTGGAGCTACACCAAGCTGAACGACGACGTCGACCGCGTCGCCCGCGCGTTGCTGGCCCTCGGGGTGGCCCAGGGCGAGCGGGTGGGCATCTGGAGCCCGAACTGCGCGGAATGGACCATCCTGCAGTACGCGACGGCGAAGATCGGGGCGATCCTGGTCAACGTCAACCCGGCCTACCGCAGCCATGAGCTCGGGTTTGTGGTCAGGCAGAACGGCATGCGCATGCTGGTCTCGGCGCCGTCGGACCGGAACAGCGACTACACCGCCATGGCACGGCAGGCGCTGGCCGAATGCCCCGAACTGCGTGAGCTGGTCTTCCTGCCCGACGCCGGACTGGCCGGACTCACCGCCGGCGTCCCGGAAAGCGGGGCGGAGCGGACGTATGCGGAGCTGCTCAAGCAGGCTGACGACGTCGGGCACCCCGCGCTGAAGGCCCGCATGGCGGAACTGGACGCGCACGATGCCATCAACCTGCAGTACACCTCCGGGACCACGGGCTTCCCCAAGGGCGCCACCCTGACGCATCACAACATCCTCAACAACGGCTTCTCGATCGGCGAGCAGTTGGTCTACACGGAACACGACCGCGTGGTGATCCCGGTGCCGTTCTACCACTGCTTCGGCATGGTGATCGGGAACCTGGCCGCCCTCAGCCACGGCGCCGCCACCGTCATCCCGGGGCGCGGCTTCGCCCCGGCCGCGGCGCTGGAGGCAGTCCAGGACTTCGGCGGAACCTCGCTGTACGGGGTACCCACTATGTTCATCGCCGAGCTGGCGCTGCCCGACTTCGCCTCCTATGACCTCTCCACCCTGCGCACCGGCGTGATGGCCGGATCGCTGTGCCCCATCGAGGTGATGAACCGGGTGATCGCGGAAATGAACATGGTGGACGTTGCCATTTGTTACGGCATGACCGAGACCTCCCCGGTGTCCACCATGACCCGGAGCGTGGACACCATGGCCCAGCGTACCGAGACGGTGGGGCGGACCATGCCGCAGCTGCAGAGCCGGATCGTGGACCCGGCGTCCGGGGAAGTGCTGGAGCGCGGCGGGATCGGCGAGCTCTGCACCCGCGGCTACTCCGTCATGAAGGGGTACTGGAACCAGCCGGACAAGACGGCTGAGGCGATCGACGCCGAAGGCTGGATGCACACCGGGGACCTGGCCCGGATGGACGCGGACGGCTACATCGTGATCGAAGGTCGGATCAAGGACATGGTGATCCGCGGCGGCGAGAACATCTACCCGCGGGAAATCGAGGAGTTCCTGTACACCCACCCGGACATCCAGGACGTGCAGGTGATCGGTGTCCCGGATACCCGGTACGGCGAGGAGCTCGTGGCCTGCGTGATCCTCAAGCCCGGCGCCGCACCGCTGGACGCAGCGGCCCTGGCGGACTTCTGCCGCGGCAAGCTGGCGCACTACAAAATACCGCGGTACGTCGACGTCCGCGAGAGTTTCCCGATGACCGTTTCCGGCAAGATCCGCAAGGTGGACATGCGCCAGGAGGCGGCGGCAAGGCTGGGCCTTTAGCTGGTGCTCCGGCCGATCGTCCGGATGCCGACAACCAGCCCGACGGCGGCGGTCACCACAGCGGCAGCCAGGCCGGAGAGGGTGTCCAGGCCCATGGAACCGGCGAACAGTTCGCGTTCGGCGTTCACCAGATAGGTCAACGGGTTGAACAGGCTCGCCACTTTCATCCACTCCGGTCCGGCTTCGATGGGCAGCATGATGCCGGACAGGATCATGAGCGGGAACAGGAGCGTCTGCTGCACCGCCCAGAAAATCCACTCCTTGCTTTGCGAGACCAGGGCCAGCGAATACGACAGCGCCCCGAGGCCGATCCCGAAGATGCCCAGGATGATGAGGCCGAACAGCACATGCAGCGGGTGGAAGGCGAAACCGAAGGGGACGCACACTATGGCGATCAGGAGGCCCTGCACCACCAGCGGTGCCCACTCTTTGAGCGCCCGCCCGACCATCAGCGAGGAGCGGGACAGCGGGGTGGCCAGAATCCGCTCGTAGGAGCCCGTCATGAGCTCGTACTGCAGGTTGGACCCGGTCATGGATGTGCCGAACAGTGCGATCATGACCACGACGCCGGGCAGGAACCACTGCAGCGTGGACTGGCCGCCGAAGGCCGGAGACCCCACCGCCGATCCGAGCAGGGGCCCGAACAAGGCGAGGAAGACCAGCGGCTGAAGCAGCGAGAAGACCAGCGAGAAGGGGTCCCGCAAGGGAAGCAGCATCTCGCGCCAGAAGACGTACCAGGTGTCGCGCAGAACCTGCCGGAGTCCCGGCTTCTGCGGCACCGCCTGATCTACGGCGGCTTGCCCAAGCATCACGCGTCAGCCCCTTCCCGCAGGCTGCGCCCGGTCAGTTCAAGGAACACATCGTCCAGCGTGGGAGGCTTGAGTTCCATCGACAGCGCGGGTGCACCGGCGTCGTGCATCTGTTTGAGGAGTCCCGGAGCCAGCCGTGAGCCGTGGGTGATCCGGAGCCGGAAACGGACGACGCCGTCGTACGCGCCTTCCTCCACTTCACCGCCCGCGGCGGCGCGCCGCAGCAGACCCCGGACCCCGGCCGCTGAGCCTGCGGCGACATCCACCGCGAACAGGTCCCCGGCGAGATCGGCCTTGAGCCGGGCCGGGGTGTCGTCGGCGATGATCGTGCCGTGGTCGATGACGATCACCCGCTCGGACATCGAATCCGCCTCGTCCATGTAATGCGTGGTGAGGACAATGGTGGTTCCGTGCTCGGCACGCATCCGCGTGATGTGCTCCCAGAGGTTCGCACGGTTTTGCGGGTCCATGCCGGTGGAGGGTTCGTCCAGGAACAGCAGCCGCGGGGAATGCATCAGCCCCAGCGCCACATCCATCCGCCGCCGCTGGCCGCCGGAGAGCTTGATGACGGTCCGCTTTGCGAGCTCGGTGAGCTCCAGCGACTTAAGCAGCTCGCCGGCTCTGGCCCGCGCGTCCGCGGTATTCATGCCGTAGAAGCGGCCCTGCATGACCATCTCGTCGATGCCCCGGTAGCTGTGGCCGCCGCCGTTGCCCTGTCCGATGTAGCCGATCCTGGCCCGCACGCCGGCCGGATCGGCCGCCACGTCCAGCCCCGCCACCGTGGCGGTCCCCGAAGTGGGCTTCAGGAGCGTGGTCAGCATCCGCAGGGTGGTGGATTTGCCCGCACCGTTCGGGCCGAGGAACGCCACGAGTTCGCCCGGGGCAACATCGATGTCGACGCCCTTGACGGCTTCGACTGTTTCCTTTTTGACGACGAAGTTTCTGGTGAGTTTCCGGGTGTTGATCACTGCGCACTCCAGGGGGCGAGGCACGGGCGCCCTGGCTGCCGGACGCCATGCCGCAACGGTATACCCGGCGCGTGTGGCCGTCCACCGGGCCGCTTATAGCCCGGCCCGGATTCGGGGTCAGTGGCCGCGGTGGTCCTGGATGGTCATGCGCGGGCCGAACGTCTGCTTCCGGAAACCGCTCAGGCCGATCATGCGGACCACCCGCTGCCGGTGCCCGGACCACGGCGCCAGCAGCCTCAGCATGCCCGCGTCATCGGTCCTGCGGCCGGTCAGGGCCGCGCCCACATCCGCCGCCAGATGGTAGTCGCCCACCGCAATGGAATCCGGGCAGCCGTGTGTCCGCTGCACCACTTCAGCCGCCGTCCAGGCCCCGATGCCGGGGAGTGTCTGCAGCTTGGCGCCCGCTTCCGCGGCCGGCAGCGCCGCCAGCCGTTCCAGCGCGACGGCGGAACGCAGCGCCCGCATGACGGTGGCCGAACGCTGCGGGCCCACCCCGGCCTTGTGCCATTCCCAGGACGGGATGCGCAGCCACTGCTCGGCCGTTGGCTGGACCAGCAGGTTGGCGGGGGTGCGGGCGCCCGCGCCCGGCGCCGCCGTTCCGAAGCGGTACACCAGGTAGCGGTAGCCGCGGCGGGCCTCGATGACGGTGACCTTCTGTTCCAAAATCGTGGGCACCAGCGAGTCGAGCACGCGCCCGGTGGCCGGCAGCCGCAGTGCAAGGTTCCGCCGCCGGGCGTCTACCACCATCCGGGGAAGCGTGGCGTGGAACGCGGGCTCGTCGAAGCCGGACCAGTCGTCCTCGCTCCCGAGCATGCGCGGTACCGACCCAACCGCCCCGGCCGCCCCGGGACCCCAGGCCTGGGCGTCCACCGCAGGGTCAGCCCGCGGCCCGGCGGTGGCCAGGCGCAGCGTGGCGGGCCCCTGCGGCGTCGTGAACGCGAACCAGACCCCGTCCGCGGCCGTGCGGATGGACGGATCGCCGTGGCCGCGGCGCAGCGTGCCGATGGTCTGCATCAAATCGAAGGGGCCACCCGGGTGCCACCGCAACGAGGCGTCTGCCGCGGCGGCCAGGCCGGCGGGGACGTCTGCGAGGGTCATCCGAACATTTTCCCACGTCCCGCTGACAGCGGCCGCAACAGCGGCACCCGGGCATGGGCCGTAGGGCCCTTAACCTCCGGCGCCGCCGGGGCTAGAATCCGGCTGTGGCGTGGAGCGCCCACGCCCGCCTCTTGGCCCGAATCCCTGGTTCTTAGGAGAATGTGATGGCTGGTGGAGTGGTACATTTCGAAATCCCCGCGGACGACGAGGGCCGCGCACGGGAGTTTTACAGCTCGGCGTTCGGCTGGGAAACAAGCCCGATGCCGGAGATGAGTTACACCATGCTCAAGACGACGCAGACGGATGCCACGGGCATGCCTGCCGTTGCCGGTGCCATCAACGGAGGCATGTTCCGCCGCGAAGGAGAGCTCACGTCCCCGGTGGTGACGGTGGACGTTGAGGACATTGACGCCACGCTGGAAAAGATCAACTCCCTGGGCGGCAGCACGGTCTCGCCGCGGCAGGAGGTCGGCAGCATGGGCTGGGCCGCTTATTTCCGGGACACCGAAGGCAACATCGTCGGCCTCTGGCAGAACGCGGAGCCGGCGGGCAGCGCCGGCTCCGCGACTGGTTCCGCCGCGGACGCCATCGGCGCCTGACGCTTCCGGCGGGCGGGTGCCCGCGGCCCGCCGGACCGCCGCGGACGTGGCTCCCGCCGCGGAGACGGTAACTTTGTACCTATGAAGTACGCCCAGTCCATCCTGGACCTCATCGGCCACACGCCGCTCGTCAAACTGAACCACGTCACCGACGGCATCGGGGCCACGGTCCTGGCGAAGTTGGAATACCTGAACCCCGGCGGTTCCATCAAGTACCGTATCGCGGCCAAGATGATCGAGGAGGCCGAACGCGCCGGCAAGCTCCTGCCCGGCGGCACCATTGTGGAACCCACCTCGGGCAACACCGGCGTCGGCCTCGCCCTCGTGGCCCAGCAGAAGGGCTACCGCTGCATCTTCGTGGTGCCGGACAAGGTCGGTGAGGACAAAAGGGCCGTACTCCAGGCCTACGGCGCCGAGGTGGTGGTCACCCCGACCGCCGTCGCCCCGGACAGCCCCCAGAGCTACTACAGCGTCTCCGACCGGCTGGTCACCGAGATCCCCGGCGCGTACAAGCCGGACCAGTTCTCCAACCCGGCCGCGCCGGCCAGCCACTACGAATCCACCGGCCCGGAAATCTGGCAGGACACCGACGGCCGGGTGACGCACTGCGTGATCGGCGCCGGCACCGGCGGCACCATCACCGGCACGGGCAGGTATCTCAAGGAAGTCTCGGCCGCGCGCCCCGAAACCGAGGGCGGCGTGGTCAAGATCATCGGCGCGGACCCCGCAGGTTCGGTGTACTCCGGCGGCACCGGCCGGCCCTACTTCGTCGAAGGCGTCGGCGAGGACATGTGGCCCGCCAACTATGACAAGACCGTCCCGGACGACGTCATTGCCGTCAGCGACGCGGACTCCTTTGCCATGACGCGGCGGCTGGCCCGCGAGGAAGGCCTGCTGGTGGGCGGATCCTCCGGCATGGCCGTGGTCGCCGCAATGCAGATCGCGAAGGACCTGCCCGCGGATGCCGTCGTTGTGGTGATCCTGCCGGACTCCGGCCGCGGCTACCTGGCCAAGATCTTCAATGACCAGTGGATGCGCTCCTACGGCTTCCTCGCCAGCGGCGACGAAGCGTCCGTGGGCGAGATCCTCAAGTCGAAGACCGGCGAACTGCCGGACCTCGTGCACATCCACCCCAACGAGACGGTGCGCGACGTCATCAACATCATGAACGAGTTCGGCGTCTCGCACATCCCCGTGCTGTCGCAGGAGCCGCCCGTGGTGATGGGCGAGGTGCTGGGCGCCGTGGACGAACGCACCCTCACCGCCAAGCTGTTCCGCGGCGAAGCAAAGCTGACCGACAAGATTTCCGAGCACATGGAGGAGCGGCTGCCCGTGATCGGTTCGCTCGAATCGATCTCGACGGCCCGCGAGCTCCTCTCCGACGCCGACACCCTGATGGTGACGTTTGTCGGCGCGCCGGTGGGGATCCTGACCCGCCACGACCTCCTCGCCTACCTCAGCAACTGACCGCAAACTGACCCGGAGACCGGGCGCGCCCCCAGGGTGCCCGGCCGACGGACGAAAGGACCGCACATGTCTTTGCCAGAAAACTCCGCCGCCACCACCCAGGGCTTCAACACCCGCGCCGTCCACGCGGGCCAGGCCTTCGAGCCGCGCACCGGCGCAGTGGTGCCGCCCGTGCACTTTTCCTCCACCTACGCGCAGGAAGCGATCGGCGTGCTGCGCGACGGCTACGAATACGGCCGCGGCACCAACCCCACACGTGACTCGCTGCAGGAACAGCTCGCTGCCCTCGAGGGCGGGAGCGCTGCGTTCTCCTTCAGCTCCGGCCTCGCCGCCGAAGACTCGATGATCCGCGCCCTGACCCGGCCCGGGGACCACATCGTGCTCGGCAACGACGCCTATGGCGGCACGTACCGGCTGATCAGCCGGGTCCTGGGGGAGTGGGGCATCGGCAACACCCCGGTGGACATGTCCGATCTCGACGCTGTGGCGAAGGCCATCGCGGCCGGCGGCCCTGACGGGGGCAAGACCCGCCTCGTGTGGGTGGAGACGCCGTCGAACCCGATGATGAAAATCACCGACATCGAGGCCCTCGCCCAGCTGGCGCGCGACGCCGGCGCCCTCCTGGTCGTGGACAACACCTTTGCTTCCCCGTACCTGCAGACGCCGCTGGCCCTCGGCGCCGACGTCGTGGTGCACTCGACCACCAAGTACATCGGCGGCCACTCCGACGTCGTCGGCGGGGCGATCATCGTCAATGACGCGGAACTGGCAGAGAAGATCGGCTTCGTGCAGTTCGCCGTCGGCGCCGTGTCCGGCCCGATGGACGCCTTCCTTACCACCCGTGGCCTCAAGACCCTCGGCGTCCGGATGGACCGGCACAGCGACAACGCCCAGGCTGTGGCCGAATGGCTGCTGCAGCGCCCCGAGGTGGAAGCCGTGCTGTACCCGGGCCTGCCCGCGCACCCCGGCCACGAGCTCGCCAAGAAGCAGATGAAGAAGTTCGGCGGCATGATCTCGGTGCAGTTCAAGGGCGGCGAGGCGGCAGCGCGCAAGGTGGCCGAATCAACCACGGTCTTCACCCTCGCCGAGTCCCTCGGCGGCATCGAATCCCTCATGAACTACCCCTCCGAAATGACGCACGCCTCGGTCAAGGGCACCGAACTGGCGGTCCCGGTCAACCTGATCCGGCTCTCCTGCGGCATCGAGGACGTCGAGGACCTCATCGCCGACCTCGAGCAGGCCTTCGCGGGCCTTGAGTCAGGCAGTTAACAGCCAGTGACCACCACCACCAGGGCCCAGTCCTCCACCACCCGCGGCTGGCTCGCGACGGCGGCCGGGGCGCTCGCCGTCGCCGCCGCCCTGGTGGTGCTGTACAGCGCCTACATCCCGCTCATGAACGACTTCGAGGTCTACTTCTACGGCGGCAGCCGGGTGCTGCAGACCGGGGAGACCGGAGTCAACGAGCTCTATGCCCCGCGGGACGGGCTGCCCTTTACCTACCCGCCGTTTGCCGCTCTGCTTTTCGCGGCACTGGCTTCGCTGGGGCAGGGTGCGGC
>JBKKDK010000277.1:0-4044 GCA_046708245.1 Arthrobacter sp. | reverse complement strand
TGGTGGAGACGCGGACGATTTCCGACGGCGTGGTCATGACCCGGTACGAGACGAGGCGCTGAGCGCGATTGCTCCGCGCGGTTGGGAAGGTACTCCAGCACCGGCGGACCTACGTCCATTGCGATCGCTTCCAACGAGTCGTTCTCCGGCTGGACCAAAACCTTCACCGATCCGCGCCTCTGTGCCGCGATCGTGGACCGGCTCACCTTCAACGGAACCATTATCGAAACCGGCACCAACTCCTACCGCCTCGCCCACGGCCTCACCCGGGCAACTCCCGGACAGTAGTAATCAGACTTTTATGGCGCGTTCTGTGACCACTCGGTATCGCTAGCCACCGATGACGAGGATGCTCGGGACGGCTTCCACGACGCCCGGGCTGAAGGCGCCGAAATTGACGTCACAGTCTTCTCTTCACGCAAGAAGTCCCGAGCAGGTGCCGGACGGCTAAGAGCTCGCCGCAACCGTGCCGGCAGTAGACTGAAAATCAGCGAGCGGACTGCCGCGGCACCCGGTCGCGGTCGGTACGCTCCGGCAGCGCGCGCCGTCTGACGGAGAGGACCTCAGCGATGGAACCGACCTATGTGATGGCCGACAGCGCCCCGGCGCCCGTGGGCCCCTACTCCCAAGCGTGCGGTATACCGAATGGTCTGCTGTTCCTCTCGGGTCAGACGCCCATCGACCCGGAGACCGGGCAGCTGGTCAGCGGTGGCATCGAGGAGCAGACCGCACGCGTCTTCGACAACCTCGGCCTCGTCCTCGAGGCGGCCGGCAGCAGCTGGCGCGATGTAGTCAAGGTCAACGTCTTCCTCGTCGACATGGACGACTTCGCAGCGATGAACGCCGTGTACGCGAGGTACTTCGACGGCCAGTACCCCGCGCGCACGACGGTCGCTGTCGCCGGGCTCCCGCTCAGGGCGCGCGTCGAGATCGAACTGCAGGCGATGCGCCGCGTGGGGTAATCCAAACGCACGACCACCTCGATACGCTCACTCCCGAGATCGTCGACACAGCCCGAGAAGCCCTCCCCATCGGCCACTAAGGCCTGCGAATTCACTGCCAAATAGCGCTGCGATCCACAAAATAAGCGTGTGAATCGCAGAGCTATTTGGCGTTGTTTTGGCGGCGTTTTTGGCGTGCATCGGGTGCCTTCGCCGCGGCGTGCTGCCGGCCCGGGCGAGGGTGTTGTTGAAATCAGGCGGGCTAGTGCTTGGACCAGCGTGGACGGGATCGCTCGATGATGCTGGTGGTCGCGGCAATTGCTGTGAGGGCTGTCGCCAGCAGGAGTGGTGCCCAGACCGTTTGTGAGATGGTTGCGCCCGCGACGGCTGTCCCGGCTGATCCTGCAGCGATCTTGAGTGCGCCTACCCAGATGAAGATTTGGCCGCGAGCTTCGATGGGTGCGTATTCACTTCGCGCGGCGAGGGTTGCCGCGAAGAATATCGCGTTAGCGATCCCTGCCAGGCAGAAGGCAATGAGGGATGTGAGGAGTGTCGGAGTAAGCATCACCAGTGACAGCGTTGCCGCGACGAGTGCGGCGAGGGAGCTCATGAGAGGGTCTGCGTCGCGGCGAAGCGGCCGGACCATGAGCCCTGCTGATCCGAGAAGATTCCCTATCCCGTAGGCTGCGACCAGTGTTCCGGCGGCTGCGGCCCCGCCGAACGCAGGAGCTGTGGCAACGGCGTAGATCGGCAACGCGGCGACCGAGAATGCGACGGTCACGGTGAGCCCGAGTGTGCGGCGAAGCGGACCACGTTCCCATATGAGGCGCAGTGTTCGACCGGGCGACGGCACGTCAATTGCCTCGTCGAGTGGCGCTTGACTCGGGAGTGCAAGGACGGCTCCCGCACCAACGACGGCGGCTCCGGCCAGAACCAGTGTCGCGGTGAGTGCGTCAGATGCTGCCGCGATCCATGCCACTGCTGCCGGGCCGAGGGTGCCGCTCAGCCCGTAGCTTGCGACGTCCCAGCTTTGTGCTCTGCGTTGGCTGCGCTGCTCGGGGCCGGCGATGGAGGGCAGGCGGCTGCTGATCCCGCCGGTGAGCATCGGCCCGAAGATGCCGGAGGCAAAGAGCAGCATGGCTGGCCAGATAGCCCAGGCGACGGGCAGGAGCAGTGCAGCAGCACCGAGCAGCACGCCGTGGAGGACGGCGGAGCACGCGATGACCTTGCGTCCGTCACGTGCTGTGTCGAGGCGTCGTGCTATGAAGGGGCCGAGCAGGTGGGGTGCGGTGATTGATGCTCCCAGGAGTCCGGCCAGCCAGCCCGGCATCCCGCAGGCGTGCGCGAGCAGCACGATAGCGACCACTGCGCCCCCGTCTGCGCTGCGAACCAGGGTCGCGGCGAAGACGTAGCGGGCCAGCGCACCGATCCGGCGGTCCTTCCTGTAGGGAACGCCGAGGTCAGCGCTACGGGTTGAGCCCGAGCTCATCGACAATCCTGCCAATATGGGAACGCTGCTTCTCGGTCAATCCTTGGATGGGAAGAGGCAGGCACGATGTTGATGCCAGTCCCAGCTGTTCCGCTATGGCCGCAACGACCCGGATGCTCCCGCCAAACTCAGCAAACGACTCCCACAACGGTGCAAGCCGTTCGGACTCAGCGGTCGCGTCGGAGACCCGCCCTTCCAGGGCGGCTCGGGTGATCCGCATCGCCAGGGCGGGCAAGGTGCCGCCGATGACCGAGTACCAGGCATTGCACCCGGCGGCCAGTCCAGCGACGGCTTTTGCGTCACCGGAAACTCCGATGGTCACGTGCGCCGGGACGGCCGCCCGGATTTCCTGAACCCGCGCCTGTGCCTGCTCCGGATCGGCCGGCACGCCCGGGATTTTGATGGAAGCGATACCGGGCAGTTCCGCGATGCGTCCGTAAAGCTCGGTCGTGAAGGTGAAATGGGTGGTGCCCGGGTTGTCATAAACGATGACGGGCAGCGACGAGTTCGCGGTGACGGTCCGGAAGAGTTCGAACACGTCATCTTCGGTGAGGGGCTGATAGGTCATGGGAGCAAGCAGGAGTGCGGAAGCCCCCGCCTGCTCTGCCTTTTCAGCGTTCGCGAGGACGTGTGAGGTCCGCAAGGCCCCAACACCAATGAACACCGGTGTCGCGCCGGCGTGATCGACGGCAAGACGAGCCACACGGCTCCGTTCCTCGCCGCTCAGGTACGCGTAGGAGCCCGTGGATCCGAGCGCGGTAATGGAGTCAACCTTCGCCTCCGAGAGCCGTTCGATCAGGCGAACGAAGGCATGCTCGTCAACAGCATCATCTGCCAGAGGGGTCAGGGGGAAGGCACTCAAGCCGGTGAACATGGTCATAACTCCTTTGTTTGAATAACGGGGAAGCAAAGT
The DNA here is from genome assembly GCA_046708245.1 of Arthrobacter sp. Lineage (GTDB taxonomy): Bacteria > Actinomycetota > Actinomycetes > Actinomycetales > Micrococcaceae > Arthrobacter. The sequence goes on along the minus strand of JBKKDK010000277.1, from coordinate 701 downwards.
CTGAGCCACCTGCCGCTGCTGCGCGGGCTGAGCTGCGCGGGCACCTGTCAGCAGGTATTTCCCGCGCAGCGGCAGTTCTGGCGGGCGCGCCTATTTGGAGGACTGTGGCCTACTTTGGTCCTTGGCCGATGAGGTCGCGGTCGGTGCGGGCGGCGGCGGGTTCGCGGGTGTACGGTTGCCGTCGGCCGCCGCGTTGCGCGGCGGCGCCGGCGAGGACGACGAGCGTGATGCCGCCGAATTGGGTGAGCGAGGGTTTCTGGTGCAGCACGAGCAGCCCGAGGAGCACGCCGATGGCCGGTTCGAGGGCCATCAGGGTACCGAACGCGGTGGGCGTCATCCGGCGCAGGGGGAGCATCTCGAGCGCGAACGGCAGCACCGGCATCAGGACGGCCAGTCCGAAGGCGGCGGCGAGGATTCCGAGGTTGAGGTGTCCGGCGGACTGCGGGATGCCGACGACAGCTGCCGTGGCGGCGGCGACGGGAACGGTGAGTGAAAGTGCGCCGATACCCGTGAAGCGGTCGCCGATCCGTTGGGTGAGCACGATGTAGGCGGCCCATCCGATGGCCGCGAGTCCTGCGAAGCCCATACCGGCGAGGTTGATGTCGCCGGCCCAGGGTTCGGTCAGCAGGACGACTCCGAGCAGCGCCAGGGCTGGCCAGATAAGCGCCCGTGCGCTGTGGCTGCGCACCGCGGCGACGGTC
>JBKKDK010000276.1:0-11791 GCA_046708245.1 Arthrobacter sp. | reverse complement strand
CCGTCGTACTTGCTCAGGGCGGTCAGCAGCACCGTGCGGATCGGCACGTTGATGCCGACGCCGAGGGTGTCCGTGCCGCAGATGACCTTGAGCAGCCCGGCCTGGGCCAGCTGTTCCACGAGCCGGCGGTATTTCGGCAGCATCCCGGCGTGGTGGACGCTGATGCCGTGGCGGACCAGCCGGTTGAGGGTCTTGCCGAAACCGGCGGCGAACCGGAAGCCGGCGATCAGCTCGGCAATCTTGTCCTTTTCCTCGCGGGTGCAGACGTTGATGCTCATCAGGTTCTGGGCCCGGTCGATCGCTTCAACCTGGCTGAAGTGCACCACGTAGACGGGCACCTGCTTGGTGGCGAGCAGCTCCTCGAGGGTCTCGTGGACCGGCGTCTGCTCGTAGTAGTAGTGCAGCGGGATGGGGCGTTCGGCGGAACTCACGGTCGTCGTCGGGCGGCCGGTCAGGTCGCTGATGCCGGCCTCGAAGCGGCTCATGTCGCCAAGGGTCGCGGACATCAGCAGGAACTGGGCCTGGGGGAGTTCCAGGAGCGGAACCTGCCACGCCCAGCCGCGCTGCGGGTCGGAGTAGAAGTGGAACTCGTCCATGATGACGGAGCCCAGTTCCGCCGCGGCGCCTTCCCGCAGGGCCGTATTGGCGAGGATCTCCGCGGTGCAGCAGATGATCGGGGCGTCCTGGTTGACGCCCGAGTCGCCCGTGATCATGCCGACGTTCTCGGCGCCGAAGATCTCGCACAGGGCAAAGAATTTTTCGGACACGAGGGCCTTGATCGGCGCGGTGTAGTAGCTGCGCTGCCCCCTGGCCATCGCCTGGAAATGCGCGGCGATCGCCACGAGGGATTTACCTGACCCCGTTGGGGTCGCGAGGATCACGTTGGAGCCGGCGGCAAGTTCCATGATCGCCTCGTCCTGGGCCGTGTACAGGGCCAGTCCGCGGCTTTCCGTCCACTCGACAAAGCGCGTGTACAGCTCATCCGGGTCCAGCCCGGTCCTGCCTGGGATTCGGGCGGCCGGGGCAGGGAGCTGGTCAACGAGTTTCATCACCCTCCAGCTTAGTGGGCCCGACCCTGGCAGGGGCGCCCCGGCCGGCGCGTGCGCCTCTGCCGGCCGGGCCGGCGTCGGGGTTACGCTACGGGGGTCGCATCCGTGCCGGTGACTGGAGGAACTTCGTGAAGTGGGATCCCGCCAAATACGTGCAGTTCGGAGACCACCGGGACAGGCCCTACTTTGACCTGACATCCCGGGTCCACGCCGACGATCCGCGGCTGGTGGTGGACCTCGGCTGCGGCCCCGGCAACCTCACCGCGACCCTGGTGGAACGCTGGCCCGGGGCGCAGGTGGTCGGCCTGGATTCCTCCCCGGAGATGGTGGCCAAAGCCGGCGCCCACGCCGGGACCACACCGAACCTGTCCTTCGACCTCGCCGACATCGCCGCCTGGCGGCCCTCCCCGGCGACCGACGTCGTCGTGACCAACGCCGCCCTGCAATGGGTGCCCGGCCACCGGCAGATGCTGCCGCGCTGGCTTGCCGCCCTCAGGCCCGGGGCCTGGTTCGCCCTGCAGGTCCCGGGCAACTTCAATGCGCCGTCACACACGCTGATGCGCCAGCTGGCGGAGTCCCCGGCCTGGGCGGGCCGGCTCGCCGGGGTGCTGCGGCACGACGACGCCGCCGACGCGGCCGAGTACCTGAAGATCATGCTCGACGCCGACTGCGACGCCGATGCCTGGGAAACCACGTACCTGCAGCTCCTGCCCGGCGAAGACCCGGTCCTGGAGTGGGTCCGCGGCGCCGGACTCCGCCCCGTGCTGGCGGCCCTGTCCGCGGACGAGGCGCGCGGCTTCGAAGCCGAATACTCTGCCCGGCTGGCCGGGGCCTACCCGCCCGGGCCGCACGGGACCGTCTACCCCTTCCGCCGGATTTTTGCCGTGGCCCACAAACGGGGATGAGCCCCCTGGCACGGCCGCAGAGCCTTTTCGCGCAGCCCGCCTCCGTGTGACACGGAGCACGCTGTGATGGGGCTTACAATGACGGAGCAGCGCGGGGGCAACCGCGCAGCTGATTCCGGACCCGAGCCCGCAACCGATGACGGAGGTTAGGTGCTAATAGGCCTGATGCGGCGGCAGCTGTCCGCCCATAAGGTGACCGTGCTGGCCGTCGTCCTCCTGCAGCTCGTGCAGACCACGGCCAACCTGCTCCTGCCCACCCTGAACGCCGCCATCATTGACGACGGGATCGTTGGCGGGAACACCGGGGTAATCCTCGACCTCGGCGCCTGGATGGCGTTGATCGCCGCCGTCCAGGTGGTGACGGCCGTCCTCGCCGGCTACCTGGGGGCCGTGGTGGCCATGGACGTGGGCCGCCAGGTGCGCGAAGAACTCTTCGACAAGGTGCAGTCACTCTCGTCCCAGGAAGTCGCCGCGTTCGGCGCCGCCAGCCTGGTCACCCGGGCCACCAACGACGTCGCGCAAATCCAGAACTTTGCCGTCCTCGTGTTCACCATGCTCGTGGCAGCCCCGGCCATCTTCCTCGGCGGCATCGTCCTGGCCATGCACCAGGACCTGGCCCTGTCCGGCATCGTCGTCGCCGTGGTGCCCGTGCTCGCCATCATCATGGTCCTGATCGTGCGCCGCCTGGTCCCGCTCTACCGGGAGGGGCAGGGCCTCATCGACCGGCTCAGCCGGGTGCTGCGCGAGCAGATCATCGGCGCCAGCGTCATCCGCGGCTTCGTCCGGCAGGGTCACGAGATCCGGCGGTTCGGCGCCGTGAACAAGGACCTCACCCGCAACAGCCTGCAGTCGGCGCTGCTGATTGCCGGGATGATGCCCACGATCATGCTCGTGGTGAATCTGTCCTCGGTGGGCGTGGTCTGGTTTGGCGGGCACCGGATCCAGTCCGGCGACATGAAGCTGGGGGCACTGACGGCGTTCATCGCCTACATCCTGCAGATCCTGATCGCCATCATGATGGCCATGTACGTGTTCATGACCGCCCCCCGGGCCTCGGCCTGCGCGGAACGCATCCAGGCGGTCCTGGGCACCGAACCGGCCATCGCGGACGGCCCGGCCGCGCAGGCTCCGGCGGGGACTCCCGCTCCGGCAGGAAACGCCGTGGAGTTCCGCGGCGTGTCGTTCGCCTACCCGGGCGCCGAAGCGCCGGTGCTCGAGGGCATCAGCTTCACTGCCGTGCCCGGCACCACGACGGCGGTCATCGGCGCCACCGGCAGCGGCAAGAGCACACTCCTGAACCTCCTGCCGCGGTTCCTGGACTCCACCGCGGGGCAGATCGCGATTGGCGGGCGGGACGTCCGTTCCCTGCCGCTGGCGACTCTCCGCAGCCTCATCGCGGTGGTCCCGCAGCACTCGTATCTGTTTTCCGGCACCGTGGCTGACAATCTGCGGATGGGCTCACCGGAGGCCACGGACACGGAGCTTTGGGCGGCGCTCGGCACCGCGGAGGCCGCGGATTTCGTCGGCGACCTGCCGCTGGGGCTGCAGTCGCCGGTGAACCAGGGCGGCACCAACTTCTCCGGCGGCCAGCGGCAGCGGCTCTGTATTGCCCGCGCACTGCTCCGCGCGGCCCCCGTCTACCTCTTCGACGACAGCTTCTCGGCCCTCGACTACGGCACCGATTACCGGCTGCGCGAGGCCATGGAGCCGCTGCTGCGCTCCGCCACGGTGCTGGTGGTGGCGGAACGGGTGTCCACGATCGTGGACGCCGGCCTGATCCTGGTGCTGGAAAACGGCCGGCTGGTGGCGCAGGGAACGCACCGTGAACTGATGGAGTCCTCACGCAGCTACCAGGAGATCGCAGCCTCGCAGCTTGTGCTGGAGGAGAATCCGTGAGCGGGCATCCCGTCCCGTCAGGCGCAGCCGGCGTCCGGCCGGGCCGGCGCGCCATCGGCAGGCTGCTCGGACTGCTTAGGCCTTCAAAGTGGCGGATGACCGGTATGGTCGCCGCCACCTGCGTCTTTGTGGTCCTCAACGTGGCCGCCCCCAAGCTCCTGGGCGACGCAACCGACGTCGTCGTCGACGGGGTCGTGGCAGGCACGTTCGACCAGCCGAAGCTGGCGGCGCTGCTGGCGGCCGTCTCCCTCATGTATCTGGGGGCCTCGGTGTTCAGCTGGATCCAGGGCGCCCTGGCAGCCACGGCCGTGCAGCGCCTCGGCTTCGGCCTCCGCTCGGCCGTCGAGGAGAAGCTGCATGTGCTGCCGGTCGGCCATTTCGACGAACAGCACCGGGGCGATGTCCTCAGCCGTGCCACCAACGATGTCGACAACATCTCGCAGGCCCTGAACCAGTTGCTGAACCAGCTCATCATGTCCGTGTTGATGCTCTCCGGGGCGCTGGCCATGATGCTGTGGATCTCCCCGGTCCTGGCTCTGATTGCCCTGGTGTCCGTCCCGGTCTCGGCGCTGATCACAGTGCTCGTGGCCCGCAGGTCGCAGGCACACTTCACCGAGCAGTGGGGGAGCACGGGCGAGCTCCAGGCGCAGCTGGAGGAGTCGTTCACCGGCCATGAGGTGGTCAAGGCCTTCGGCCGGCAGGCGGACGCTGCCGCGCGCTTCCGCGAATGCAACGGAAAACTCAGCCGGGCCAGCGCCCGCGCCCAGTACGTCTCCGGCATGGTGCAGCCCCTGATGGTCTTCGTGGCGAACCTCAACTACGTCGCCGTGGCCGTGGTCGGGGCGCTCCAGGTCACCGCGGGCGCCATGACGATCGGCGGGATCCAGGCCTTCATCCAGTTCAGCCGGCTTTTCAGCCAGCCGATGGGCCAGATCGGCGGGATGCTCACCCTCATGCAGTCCTGCCTCGCCTCCGCAGAACGGGTGTTCGCGCTGCTGGACGCCCCGGAGATTTCGCCCGAGCGGCCGGCGCGGACAGCGGACCCGGGGCAGACGGGGCGGACGCCGCCGCCGGGCCGGACCCGGGCCGGGGCCGAGGGCCGGATCTCCTTTGAACACGTCAGCTTCGGCTACAGCCCCGGTGCCGCGGTAATCCACGACCTTTCATTTGATGTGGAGCCGGGCCAGACGGTGGCGATTGTGGGCCACACCGGCGCCGGCAAGACCACCGTGGTGAACCTGCTGATGCGGTTCTATGAACTGGACTCCGGCCGGATCACCGTCGACGGGACGGACATCGCACAGATGCCCCGGGACGAGCTCCGCTCCGCCTTCGGCACCGTGCTGCAGGACGCGTGGCTTTTCACCGGCAGCATCCGGGAGAACATCGAGTACGGCCGTCCCGGCGCCGCCGAAGCGGACATTGCTGCTGCGGCGCAGGCCAGCCACGTGGACCAGTTCGTCCGTTCGCTGCCGGACGGGTACGGCACCGTGCTCGGCAACGACGGCGGCTCCCTCAGCCGGGGCCAGCGCCAGCTCATTTCGATCGCGCGGGCGCAACTGGCCGGCCGGAGCATCCTGGTCCTGGACGAGGCCACGAGCTCTGTGGACAGCCGCACCGAGGTGCAGATCCGGCAGGCAATGCAGCGGCTCCGGCAGGGCCGGACCAGCTTCGTGATTGCGCACCGCTTGTCCACGGTCCGGGACGCTGATCTAATTCTCGTCATGGACCACGGACGGATTGTTGAATACGGGACCCATCAGGAGCTGATGGCCAGGAGCGGACTGTATTGGGATTTGTACAACGCCCAGTTCGCGGGCCGCGAACAAGCGCGTGCCCTGAAGAACCCCGAACAGTGAGCCCCACCGAGAAGCTGGCGGACCGGTTCCCCGGCGCGTGGAAGCCGAACCAGGCCAGTTCGGTTCCGTTGTTTGAACAGCTCCGGCTCAACATCATTGAGCGGGCCGACGACGGCTCACTGGCCCCGGGCACCCGGCTGCCTGCCGTCCGCAGCCTCGCCGCCGAACTCGGCGTCGCCCCGCACACGGTGGCGCGCGCCTACAAGGAACTTGAGGCCGCCGGCGTCGTCGCCACCCGCGGACGGAACGGGACGGTCGTGTGCGCCCGTGACGAGGCCTGGAGCTCGCTCTCTGCCGCCGCGGCGGAGTTCGCGGCAGCCGCCAGGGCCCAGGGAGCAAGCTTTGCCGAGGCCGTGCACCTGCTGGCCGCCGCCTACGACCGGGAGTGAACGCCCCGCTAGCACACGGGGCCCGGTTTCCCGGCCGGGGACACAGCCGGGAATGGATATTCGAAGAAGTTTTCGATTAGCATTGGTAGCGTGCCTAAAGCCGTAGCTGAAGATCCAGCCGTTGATGACCAGACCTCCGTTCCGTTGGCCTCCGTTCCGATGGGCTCGGAAAAACCGGGCCGCGCGATCGATACCCGCCCCGTCGTCAAGCGGCCGGACATGTCCCGGCTTGTCGTCAAGGGCGCCCGCGAACACAACCTGCGCAACGTGGACCTGGACCTGCCGCGCGACTCCATGATCGTCTTCACCGGGCTGTCGGGCTCGGGCAAGTCCTCCCTGGCCTTCGACACGATCTTCGCCGAAGGCCAGCGGCGCTACGTCGAATCGCTCTCCGCCTACGCCCGGCAGTTCCTCGGCCAGGTGGACAAGCCAGACGTCGACTTCATCGAAGGACTCTCGCCCGCGGTCTCGATCGACCAGAAGTCCACCAGCAAGAACCCCCGCTCGACCGTCGGCACGATCACCGAGATCTACGACTACATGCGCCTCCTGTGGGCCCGGGTGGGCCGGCCGCACTGCCCCGTCTGCGGCGAGCCGGTCACCAAGCAGACCCCGCAGCAGATCGTCGACCAGCTCCTGGAACTGCCGGAAGGCACACGCTTCCAGGTCCTGGCGCCCGTGGTCCGCGGCCGCAAGGGTGAGTTCGTCGAACTGTTCAAGGAACTCACCGCCAAGGGCTACTCCCGGGCCCGGGTGGACGACAAGCTCATCCAGCTGAGCGATCCGCCCAAACTGGGCAAGCAGTTCAAACACACCATTGAAGTCGTGGTGGACCGGCTCGTGGTCAAGGAAGGCATCAGCCAGCGCCTCACCGACTCGGTCGAAACAGCCCTCGGCCTGGCCGAGGGCCGCGTCCTGGCCGAATTCGTGGATCTCGACGTGGACCACCCGGAGCGGGTCAGGGCGTTCTCCGAGCACCTCGCCTGCCCCAACGAGCACCCCCTCGCGATCGACGAGATCGAACCGCGCTCCTTCTCGTTCAACAACCCCTTCGGCGCCTGCTCCGCATGCAGCGGCATCGGCACGAAGCTGGAAGTCGATGAGGAACTCATCATTCCCAACGGGGAACTGTCCCTCTCCGAGGGCGCCATCGCGCCCTGGTCCCTCGGCACCGCGACGTCGGAATACTGGGGCCGGCTCCTCGGCGGACTCGCCAAGGAACTCGGCTTCTCCATGACCACCCCCTGGGACAAGCTTTCCGAGGACATCCGCCAGACCGTGCTGCACGGCAAGGACCACAAGGTGGTGGTGCAGTACCGCAACCGCTTCGGCCGGGAACGCAAATACAGCACCGGCTTCGAAGGCGTCATCCAATACGTCCACCGCAAGCACCTCGAAACCGACTCGGACAAGGCCCGGGACCGCTACGAGGAATACATGCGGCAGATCCCGTGCCCGGTTTGCAGCGGCGCGCGGCTGAACCCGGCGTCGCTCTCGGTACTGATCAACGGCAAAAACATCGCCGAGGTCGCCGCGCTGCCGATGCGCGACTGCGCTGACTTCCTGAACAACCTCGTGCTCACCGGCCGCGAGGCCCAGATCGCCCACCAGGTCCTCAAGGAGATCCAGGCGCGGCTGACCTTCCTCCTCGATGTCGGCCTGGAATACCTGAACCTGGAGCGGCCCTCGGGCACGCTGTCCGGCGGTGAGGCGCAGCGGATCCGGCTCGCCACCCAGATCGGGTCCGGCCTGGTCGGCGTGCTCTACGTCCTGGACGAGCCCTCCATCGGCCTGCACCAGCGGGACAACCGCCGCCTGATCGAAACGCTCACCCGCCTGCGGGACCTCGGCAACACCCTGATCGTGGTGGAACACGACGAGGACACCATCCAGGAAGCCGACTGGGTGGTGGACATCGGACCTGGCGCCGGCGAACACGGCGGCATGGTGGTGCATTCCGGCTCCTACAAAGAACTCCTGGAGAACACCGAATCCCTCACGGGCGACTACCTCTCCGGCCGCAAAAGGATCGAGATCCCCAAGAAGCGGCGCAAGTACGACAAGAAGCGCGAGCTGAAGGTTGTGGGCGCCAAGGAGAACAACCTCCTGAACGTGGACGCCACGTTCCCGCTGGGCCTCTTCACCGCGGTGACGGGCGTCAGTGGTTCCGGCAAGTCAACCCTGGTCAACGAGATCCTCTACAAGGTGCTGGCCAACAAGCTCAACGGCGCCAAGCAGGTGGCCGGCCGGCACAAGCTGGTCCAGGGCCTCGAGCACCTCGACAAGGTGGTGCACGTCGACCAGAGCCCGATCGGGCGCACCCCCCGGTCCAACCCGGCCACGTACACCGGCGTGTTCGACAACATCCGGAAACTGTTTGCCGAAACCACCGAGGCGAAGGTCCGGGGCTACCAGCCGGGCCGGTTCTCCTTCAACGTCAAGGGCGGCCGCTGCGAGGCGTGCTCCGGTGACGGGACTCTGAAGATCGAGATGAACTTCCTCCCGGACGTCTACGTCCCCTGCGAAGTGTGCCACGGGGCCCGGTACAACCGGGAAACCCTCGAAGTCCACTACAAGGGCAAGACGATCGCCGATGTCCTGAACATGCCCATCGAGGAAGGCGCGGAATTCTTCGCGGCGTTCTCGCCGATCGCCCGGCACCTGCGCACGCTCGTGGACGTGGGCCTGGGCTACGTCCGGCTGGGGCAGCCGGCCACAACGCTCTCCGGCGGCGAGGCCCAGCGCGTCAAGCTGGCGGCAGAGCTGCAGAAGCGTTCTAACGGCCGCAGCGTCTACGTCCTCGATGAGCCCACCACCGGGCTGCACTTCGAGGACATCCGGAAGCTGCTGATGGTCCTGCAGGGGCTCGTGGACAAGGGCAACACCGTCATCACGATCGAGCACAACCTCGACGTCATCAAGAGCGCCGACTGGATCGTGGACCTGGGCCCGGACGGCGGATCCGGCGGCGGCCGCATCATCGCCGCCGGCACACCGGAGCAGGTCGCCAAGTCGACGGAGAGCCACACCGCGGCCTTCCTCGCCGACATCCTGGCCTGAGCCCGGCGGGGGACCAAAGTATTCCCCGCCGGGCATGCGAGTTTCTGGCAATCCGGCTCTCGTGAGAAACTAGGCCGGTGACCCATACAAAAGTGCCCGTGATCTTCGACCTGGACGGCACTCTTGTCGATCCGGCCGGGGGAATAACGGACGGCATCGCAGCGGCCCTCACCCAGCTCGGCCTCGCCGTTCCCGGCAAGGCGCGGATGGACGCCATGATCGGCCCCAAGCTCAGCCATTCCCTCACGGACATCGCCGGGGTGCCGGCGGCGCAGCTGGCAGAAGCCATCAGGATCTACCGTGCGCACTACGTCAATACCGGCATTGGCCAAAGCCGGCTCTACCCGGGGGTCCGCGAGCTGCTGGAGTCCTTTGTGGCCGCCGGACGTCCCATCGCCGTCGCGACACAGAAACCCGAGGCACTGGCGCGCACCGTGCTCGAACACCACGGCATCGCCGCACTGTTCCACACCATCCGCGGTTCCGCCGCCGACGAAACCGCCGAAGGCGAAGAAGCTGCCGGGCCCGGCGTCCCGGCCGGGAAAGCCGAAATAGTCGCCGCGGCCCTGGCCGACCTGGGCACCCACACCGCCCCGGACGGGCGGCGGCCCGTCATGGTGGGCGACCGGGCCCAGGACGTCGCCGGGGCGGCAGCCAACGGCCTTGAGTGCATCGGCGTAGGCTGGGGCTTCGCGCCCGACGGCGAACTTCACGAGGCGGGCGCCGTCGAGATCGTGGAGAGCGCCGCAGCCCTGCATCAGACGATCATCCGGCGGGACGGCGCCCGGACCGCCGGTCCGGACGCCGCGCCCGCTACCCCCACAACCGAAGCCCTGGACGAGGTGCACACCGATGGCAATGTTTGATGCAATCCGCTGGACCACGCGGGGACTGGTCACCACGACCTGCAGGCCCACGGTCATCGGCCTGGAAAACGTGCCCGCCGAGGGCCCCTTCATTGTGGCGCCGAACCACCTGTCCTTCCTGGACAGCGTGATCGTGCAGGCCCTCATGCCGCGCCCCGTCGCGTTCTTCGCGAAGGCCGAATACTTCACCACCGGCGGCGTCAAGGGCAAGGTGATGAAGTCCTTCTTCGAAGCCGTGGGCTCGATCCCGGTGGAACGGGGAGAGCAGGCCGCCAGCGTGCAGGCGCTCAAGACCCTCCTCGGGATCCTGGACGAAGGCAAGGGCATCGGCATCTACCCGGAAGGCACCCGGTCCCGCGACGGGCTTCTGTACCGCGGCCGCACCGGGGTCGGCTGGCTGGCCCTCACCACCGGCGCCCCGGTGATCCCGGTCGGCCTGATCGGGACCGAGAACCTGCAGCCTGCGGACAGCAAGTCCGTCAAGCCGCAGCACTTCACAATGAAGGTCGGGGCGCCGCTCCACTTCGAAAAGACCGGGCCGGACCATTCGCTGCCGGCACGCCGCCAGGTCACGGACCGGATCATGGACGCGATTGCCGAACTCAGCGGCCAGGAACGCGCCTCCGGCTATAACCAGAGCAAGGTCACCGAGTAGCCGTCCTTGGCACCCCCGGCTGCTCAGTAGACTTGAACTGTGGCAGATCCAGCGAGTTACCGACCCCAGACGGGTGAGATTCCGACCAATCCGGGCGTATACCGTTTCCGCGACCCGCACGGGCGGGTCATCTATGTGGGCAAGGCCAAGAGCCTCCGTTCCCGGCTGAACTCCTACTTCGCGAACCCCGCCGGGCTGCTGCCCAAAACCTATGCGATGGTCCACACGGCGAGCAGCGTCGAATGGACCGTCGTCGGGAGTGAACTGGAGTCGCTGCAGCTCGAATACACCTGGATCAAAGAGTTCAAGCCCCGCTTCAATGTGATGTTCCGGGACGACAAAAGCTACCCCTACCTCGCCGTCACCATGGGGGAGAAGTATCCCCGCGTCCAGGTCCTGCGCGGGGAGCGCCGCAAGGGCACCCGCTACTTCGGCCCCTACACCGCCGGCGCCATCCGGGACACCATGGACACCCTGCTGCGGGTCTTCCCGGTCCGCAGCTGCAGCGCCGGCGTCCTGAAACGCGCCGAGGCCAGCGGCCGGCCCTGCCTGCTTGGCTATATCGACAAGTGCGCCGCCCCGTGCGTCGGCCGGATTTCGGCGGAGGACCACCGCGCTCTGGCCGAGGACTTCTGCACCTTCATGGGCGGCGAAGCCAAGCCCTTCGTCACCCGGCTGGAAAAGGACATGGCCGCCGCCGTCGCGGAACTGGACTACGAGCGCGCCGCCCGCATCCGGGACGACATCGTCGCGCTTAAGAAGGTCTTCGAGCGCAACGCCGTGGTCCTCGCCGAGGGCACCGACGCCGACGTCTTCGCCCTGCACGAAGACGAGCTTGAGGCCGCCGTCCAGGTTTTCCACGTCCGCGGCGGCCGGATCCGCGGCCAGCGCGGCTGGGTCGTCGACAAGGTCGAGGCGGTCAGCACCGGCGACCTGGTCGAGACGTTCCTGCTCCAGATCTACGCCGAGAGCGACGCGGTGCCGCGCGAGGTGCTCGTCCCGGCGCTGCCGCCGGACCAGGCCGCGATGACCGAGCTCCTGTCCGAGCGGCGCGGCGGGCCCGTCAAGCTGCGGGTGCCGCAGCGCGGCGACAAGAAGGCGCTGATGGAGAC
>JBKKDK010000275.1:0-5086 GCA_046708245.1 Arthrobacter sp. | reverse complement strand
AAGCGGCCGGCCTGGACGTCATCTACGACGACCGTCCCAAGGTATCCCCGGGCGTGAAGTTCGGCGACGCCGAGCTCGTCGGTGTTCCGACCATCCTTGCCGTCGGCCGCGGGCTCGTGGACGGCGTTGTGGAGATCAAGGACCGCCGGACCGGCGACGCGGAGAACATCGCGGTCGAAAAGGCCGTTGACTACGTAGTCAACGCCGTCCGCAACAGCTGACGCGCAGCACCCGGGCGTGGTCTCAGGACTGGAGTCGATCGAACTCAGCACCCTCATCCTGATTGTGGTGGCCGGCTTCGCCGCAGGCTGGGTCGACGCCGTCGTCGGGGGCGGCGGCCTGATCCAGCTGCCGGCGATGCTCCTGGTGCCGGGCATCAGCCCGGTGCAGGCGCTGGCGACCAACAAGATGGGATCGATCTTCGGCACCGCAACCAGTGCCGTGACCTATTACGGCCGGGTCCGGCCGGATCTGCGCACGGCGCTGCCGATGGCGGTGATCGCCCTCGCCGGCAGCTTCGGCGGGGCGGTGCTTGCCGCCACCCTGCCGGCGAGTGTGTTTAAGCCGATCATCGTCGCCGCTCTGGTCGCCGTCGCCCTGTTCACGGCCTTCCGCCCGAACGTCGGGGACCTGACCAGGCTGCGGCATGGCGGCCACCGGCACTACGTCGTGGCATGCCTGATCGGCGGCGTGATCGGTTTCTACGACGGGCTGATCGGCCCGGGAACCGGCTCTTTCCTCATCATCGCGCTGGTGTCCGCGATGGGCTATGCCTTCCTCGAAGCCAGCGCCAAGGCCAAGATCGTCAATATGGCCACCAACGCCGGGGCCCTGCTGTTTTTCCTGCCGCACGGCTCGCTGCTCTGGGGCCTCGGACTTGTGCTCGGCGCCGCGAACATGGCCGGCGGCTACCTCGGCGCCCGGACGGCAGTCCAGCAGGGCAGCCGCTTCATCCGGATCGTGTTCCTCGTGGTGGTCGGGGCGCTTATCCTCAAGCTCGGCTCCGACATCTGGCGGGACACGTTCGGCTGACCCCCGCCTGCCTGAGCGCCGCCCGTTTGACCCCTCCCCGGACGGCAGCGGCGGGCGTAGCATGCAGCTATGTCAGCACCGGAAGACCGCTACAGCGATGCCCTGGAAGCCGCTGCCCGGCACGCACGCCAGTGGCTTGAGAGCCAGGAAACCCGCCGGGTCGGTCCGCGGCTCACCGCGTCCCAGCTGGCGGCCGCATTTGGCGGGCCGCTGCCGCCGGGCGGAATGCCGGCCGCGGTGGTCGTGGACTATCTGGCCACGAAGGCCGAACCCGGACTGATGGCCATGCCCTCGGGCCGTTTTTTTGGCTGGGTAATCGGCGGCACGCTGCCGGCGGCCCTGGCCGCGGACTGGCTGGTCAGCGCCTGGGACCAGAATTCCGGATTGCGGTTTGCCACCCCCGCGATGGCGGCCATTGAGGAAGCGGCCGGCAAATGGCTGCTGGAGCTGCTGGGGCTTCCGGAAGATTCCGGCGTCGGATTCGCCACCGGCGCCACCATGGCGAACTTCACCGGCCTAGCCGCCGCCCGCTGGCGCCTGCTGGCCGACGCCGGCTGGGACCTCGACGCCGACGGCCTCGCCGGGGCTCCCCGCATCCACACCTTCGTGGGGCAGGAACGCCACGACACCGTCGACCTCGGCCTGCGGTACCTGGGCCTGGGGCGGCCCACGGTGGTCCCCGCGGACCGGCAGGGCCGCATCGACGCCGCGGAACTGGACTATGCCCTGGACCGGGCGCTGAACGGTGCGGGCGGCTCCGGGCCGGTGCCACTGCTGGTCTGCCTGCAGGCCGGGAACCTGCATTCGGGCGCGTTCGACCCCTTCCTGGCGGCGGTCGCCGTGGCCAAAGCGCACGGCGCCTGGGTGCATGTAGACGGTGCGTTCGGACTCTGGGCCGCCGCCGTTCCCGAACTCTCCGCCCTGACCGCCGGCCTGGAAGGGGCCGACTCCTGGGGTACCGACGCGCACAAGACCCTCAATGTCCCGTATGACTGCGGGATCGCGGTGGTCCGGGACTCCCGTGCGCTGCGTTCCGCCATGGGCCTGCACACGAGTTACCTGATCCAGGACACGGACGGCGCCGCGGACCCCTTTGAATCGGTCCCGGAGCTCTCCCGCCGGGCCCGCGGCGTGCCGGTCTGGGCGGCACTGAAATCGCTGGGCCGGGACGGGGTGGCCGGCCAGGTCCGCGGGCTCGTGCGCGCCGCCTCGCAGCTGGCGGAGCGGCTGTCGGCGCTGGACGGCGTCGAGGTGCTCAACGACGTCGACTACACCCAGGTCTCGCTGGCCTTCGGCGACGACGCCACCACCCGCGCGGTCACGGCCCGGATCATCAGCGACGGCCGGGTCTGGATGTCCGGTTCGCGCTGGCAGGACCGGGACGTCCTGCGCATCTCCGTTAGCAATTGGAGCACCGACGACGCCGATGTGGCGGTCGCCGTCGACGCTGTCCGCGACGCCATGGCCGCAGTGGCCGGGTCCAACACTTAGCCTGCGGCCTCCCCGGGAGCCGGGAGATCGGCCGGCGCGGGCAGGTCCGGCAAAGTGCGTCCGGCGAGCGTGCTGGCCACCCAGAGGGAGCGGGCCAGGTCCCCGTCGTGGCGCGGCCGGGAGGCATACCCGAGTGCGTTCTCCACTTCGCGGGCCACACCCCACTGCCGGGCGGTCTCAGGGTTCAGGCCGGCCGCGGCGCTGAAGTTCCGGCAGCGCTCCAGCAGCCCCTGCCCCGGATCCGCGCGCGGCAGCTCACGGATCCGGTTCCACAGCAGCGGGGCCACCGCGAATTCCGCCTCACCGATCATGGGCTGCGGATCGATCGCTGCGAAACCGTCTGCGTCTTGCCCGGCCGGACCGGCGGGCCGGGCCAGGATGTTCAGGTAGTGCAGGTCGGTGTGGACCAGCACGTCTTTGCCCCAGCGGCGGCCGACGGCGCCACGGGTCTGGCAGACCTCCAGTGCCGCTTCGAGCAGCCAGCGCGGAAAGGGCCGGCCCAGCTGTTCCCAGGTCTCCGGCAGTTCATCGCTCCATTGCTCGGCCCGGGCGGCCACGTGGTCGAATTCCTGCCACTGGGGCCGGCTGTCCGGCAGCAGGCTGAGCCGGCGCACCAGCGCTCCCCAGACCGGCACGGCCACGTCCAGGGGCGCGTCCTGCAGGGAGCGGGCGGGGTCCAGACGCTCCAGCAGCAGCGCCCCGGCGTCGGGCTCGGACGCCAGAAGCCGGACAGCACCGTCCCCGTCCCACAAGGTCAGGGCATGCCGTTCCACGATTGCTTCATCGTGCGGATAGGCGATTTTCAGGACGGCTGTTTGCCCGCCGGTGCCGGCGGTGACGTCAGGGCCCCGCCGGACCGGCACCACGATGGCCCCGTGACCGTTCCAGGGCAGGACGTCCGGTGCGAGGTCGAGCCGCAGCTCCCACCGCTCGAGGCACGCGTTGACCAGCCGGGGGAGCGAGGCCAGCCAGTCGCGGCCGCGGGCGCTGCCACCGTAGCGGCGGCTGAGGTCGGGCGGGATCGGGACATCTGCGGGCTGGCTCATTGGATCCAGCGTAGTTGCTTAGGCGACGACGCCGCTGGCGCCCAGCAGGTTGCCGATGGCGAAGGTGGCAACGAGCGCCAGGGCGCCGCCGGACACCACGCGGGCGGCGGCCCTCAGCTTGGAACCGCCGCCAATCCAGGCCCCCAGCGCACCGGTCGCCGCCAGCGCCAGAAGGACTGCCAGGAAGGTTGTCGGCACACGGATATGCTCCGGCGGCAACAGGATCGCCAGCATGGGCAGGATGGCGCCGGCCAGGAACGCGACGGCGGAGGCAAACGCGGCATGCCAAGGGCTCACGATGTCTGTCTCGTCGATGTTCAGTTCAGCGGAGAGGTGGGCGCCAAGGGCATCGTGTGCCGTGAGTTCCCTGGCGACGGTGCGGGCGGTGTCGGCGCTGAGGCCCTTGCCCTGGTAAATGGCGGCCAGCTCCTCCAGCTCTTCGTCGGGCTGGTCCAGCAGCTCTTGGCGTTCCTTTTCGATCAGGGCCTTCTGGCTGTCCTTCTGGCTGCTGACCGAGACGTATTCGCCCAGGGCCATCGAGATTGCGCCGCCCACCAGACCCGCAGTGCCGGCGATGAGGATGGGACCGGATTCCGTGGTGACGCCGGCAACGCCGACCACAATCGCGGCGACCGACACGATTCCGTCGTTGGCGCCCAGCACACCGGCCCGAAGCCAGTTCAGGCGGTGGGCGATGTCGTTGTGGTGGGGCTCGTTCTCGTGAAGCGCGGGATCACCGGTGCTGTCCATGACTCCAGCAAAGCATCAGTGCAGGGGGCTGGCCAGTATCACGAGGCTAAGTAAGCCACGGCTACCCGTCACGCCGGCTCGCCTCCCGGCCGCTGCTGGCGCTCAGCGTGTGCTGCCGGGGCTGGCGCTGGGGGTCGGGAGGGGCGGGAACGACGCCGGATCCGCCGCCAGCCCCGGGAGGCTCCCCGCGGTGGCGCCCCATAGCGCGGCCCGCCGGGCGGAGCCGACGAGGCCCGCGATGGCCCACTGGCGGGTTTCGCCCTCGCTCAACGCGATGAGGTCGCCGTAAACCGGCAGGGCGGCCGCTTCAAGCCTGCCCAGGCCGGCGGCGGGGGAGGCCAGGAAGGACTGGTCCAGGGTGTAGCCGGCTTCCCGTGGAGGCACCGGGACGCAGTGTGCCCGGGCCAGGGTTTCGGCGCCGCTGACGAGGGTTTCGTGGCGGGCCAGCTGCTGCGCCGCGGCGCCGTACTGCCCGCCGCCAAGCCGGGTCAGGGCCACCTGATAGCCGTAGCCGATCTCCATTTCGGACCCCACTGCCGCCGTGCGTGCCCGCGCGAGGCGGGCGCCGTCGCCGGGGTCGGCCGGTCCGGAGGCACCGGCCGGCGCTGTGGCCGACGGCGCCGGGCAGGCCCCGGCCAAGGCCTGGGCGGCGGGGTCCGGCGTCGCAGGTGCGGGGGAGCCGGTGGCCGCGGCCAGCGAGGCCGCGTCCAGGAGCAGCGCCGTTCCGACGGCAGCGAGCAGCCGGGCCAGTCCCCCGCCGGCCACCG
>JBKKDK010000274.1:0-4275 GCA_046708245.1 Arthrobacter sp. | reverse complement strand
GAGGAGCACAACGGATACGCGGTCTCGTTCATCGAGGCGGTCCGCCGGCTGAAGCAGGAGTTCCCCGGGACGCGGACCTCGGGCGGCGTCTCCAACGTGTCGTTCGCCTTCCGCGGCAACGACCGTGTCCGCGAGGCGATCCACTCGGTCTTCCTGTATCACGCGATTCAAGCCGGGTTGGACATGGCGATCGTCAACGCCGGCGTGCTGCCGATCTACAACGACATCGAGCCGGAGCTGCGCGAGCGGGTCGAGGACGTCGTCCTGAACCGCCGGCCCGACGCGACCGAGCGGCTGCTCGAGCTGGCGGCACGCTACGCCGGCGCGAGCGGCATGGAGCGGGCGGCCGAGGATCTCGCCTGGCGGGAGCGGCCGGTCGAGGAGCGCCTGACCCATGCCCTGGTCGCCGGGATCGACGCGTTCATCGTCGAGGACACGGAAGAGGCCCGCGTCGCGGCGGCTCGCCCGCTCGACGTCATCGAGGGCCCGCTGATGGCCGGGATGAACGTCGTCGGCGACCTGTTCGGGACCGGCCGGATGTTCCTGCCCCAGGTGGTCAAGAGCGCGCGGGTCATGAAGAAGGCCGTGGCCGTCCTCATCCCCTATCTCGCGGCGGGGCGGGCGGGCACGGGCCGCCGCTCCGGCACGATCGTGACCGCGACCGTCAAGGGCGACGTCCACGACATCGGCAAAAACATCGTCGGGGTCGTGTTGGGCTGCAACGACTACGAGGTCGTCGACCTCGGCGTGATGGTCCCGGCCGCCCGCATCCTGGAGAAGGCGATCGAGATCGACGCGGACCTGATCGGGTTGTCCGGGTTGATCACCCCGTCACTCGACGAGATGATCCACGTGGCCCGGGAGATGGAGCGCGAAAAGTTCACGCTGCCGCTCCTGATCGGCGGCGCCACGACGAGCCGGGCCCACACGGCCATCAAGGTGGCGCCGTCGTACAGCGGCCCGGTCGTTCACGTCCTCGACGCGTCGCGGGCCGTCGGCACTGTCGGCCGGCTCATCAATCCGGCGGCCCGCGAGGCCTTCGTGGCCGAAAACGCGAAGCTCCAGGACGAGGCGCGGCGCGACCACGCCGGCCGCAGGAACCGGAAGAAGCTCCTCGGCCTCGCCGAGGCCCGCCGGCGCCACTTTCCCACCGACTGGGCGGGTCTCGACATTCCCCGGCCGGCCTTTCTCGGTGTCCGGAAGGTCGAGGACGTCTCGCTCCGATCGCTGGTGTCGTGGATCGACTGGACGCCCCTGTTCCACACCTGGGAGCTGAAGGGTCGCTATCCGGAAATCCTGGAAGACCCTGTGGTCGGCGAAAAGGCGCGCGAGCTCCTGGCCGACGCGCGCGGGCTCCTCGAGCGTATCGTGAAAGACGACAGTCTCGGCCTCTCCGGCGTGTACGGGTTTTTCCCGGCGGGCTCAACGGGCGACGACATCCGCCTGTTCACGGACGACACGCGGAAGAAGGTCCTGGCCACGATTCACACGCTTCGGCAGCAGGCCGAGAAGTCGGCCGAGCAGTACAATTTTGCGCTCGCCGACTTTGTGGCACCGGTCGAAAGCGGCCGGGAGGATTACCTCGGCCTCTTCGCCGTGACCGCCGGCCACCGCATCGGCGAGATCGTGGCACGGTTCCGGGCCGACAACGACGACTACAACGCCATCATGGCCGAGGCGCTCGCCGACCGGCTGGCCGAGGCGTTCGCCGAGCGGCTCCACAAGCAGGCCCGCGACGACTGGGGCTACGGCGGCGCCGAAAGCCTGACGACCGACGACCTGATCCGCGAGCGCTACCGGGGAATCCGGCCGGCCCCCGGCTACCCCGCCTGCCCGGACCACACCGAGAAGAGGACCCTCTTCGATCTCCTGGGCGCCCCGGAGAAGGCCGGCATCACCCTGACCGAGAACTACGCGATGTTCCCGGCGAGCTCGGTGAGCGGTTTCTACTTCTCGCATCCGGCATCGCGCTACTTTCCGGTCGGACCAATCGACCGGGACCAGGTGGCCGACTACGCGGTGCGGAAAGGGCTGACCGAGGCGGAGGTCGAGCGCTGGCTCGCGCCCAACCTCAATTACGAGCCCTGAGGAGCCGCTCGGTTACGCACCGGGCAAACGTCACGGCCAGATCCCGGAAACCGTTTCCAGCTTTCGCTATCGCCCGCAATTCCCCGTTGTGCTATCGTGCCGCCGGTTCGAGTCTCCGGCGTTTACGGGGTGGGCTCAGGGCGACCACCCTCAAATTACGCGGAGTCTCCGTACGGGTACGCCCTCGCCTTCGTCAGTCCTGAAGGGAGATGTCATGACCCCAGTTCCGGCCTTCGTCCGGAGAGGCCTGTACGCCGCCGTCATTCCCGCCTGTCTCGCCATTTTCCCCGAAACCGCCGACGCCCAGGAGCCGGTCAATCTTCGCCGGTACAGTTTCCAGGCCGGCCTCGGCTATGCCGAGGAAACCCACAGTGACTCGCCGGCGGGAGACATCAGCTTTCAGGCCGGCGTCACCTATGATTTCGCACCCAGGATTGATCTGGGCCTCGTCGTCGGCTACTACGACGCCGGGGAAGCCCGCCTCGAATCCGTGGAAGGCCCGCCTCAGGAATGGTCGCTTTCCGTCATTCCGGTCTTCGCGCAAGTCCTGTATGACTTCCATTACTGGTCGGCATCCCGGCTCTTCGGCGCCGCCGGAGCCGGTTCGTATACCAAGCGCGTGAGAGGCGCCGAGGACTGCGACTGCACCGACTTCGGACTGAACCTGGGGGCCGGTTTGATCTCCCCCCGGGGACTGGGACCGCTCGGCTACGCGCTCGAGTTCCGCTATCACTACCTGCCCCAGAAAGGCGGGGAGGGCAACCAGTTCCTCTCACTCATCGGTTCGCTGAACATACCGTGACGCCGGCTCCGAATGCCGCCGTCCGCGCACCCGGGTCCCTGATACCGGCCGTTGCCTACCTTCGAACGCTGGAGAAATGACACATGATGCGACCCCGGAAGCCCCGCCGCCTGTCGTGGAGTCTGTTTCTTCTCGGCCTCTTCGTGGTGGCCACCGGCGCCGATCCAATCAACTTCAAGCGGTGCGGCTGCGACAACCCGGCCGTCGTCGAGCGTTTCCTCCAGTCCCGGTCGATCGAGGCCTTTCTGGGCGAGTTCGGCGGCGACATGCCCGTGGCCGGCGCCACGATCACCCTCGATACCGGCGCCACGACGACGACGGACGAGCTCGGGATCTTCCGGTTCGATGACGTTCCGTTCGGACGGCATGCCTTCACGGCCGAAAAGACCGGCTTCATCGCGGAGTCATTCACGTTTGACCTCGACGACAACACGGTGCTGCCGGCCTTTGACCTTCGCCCGATCCGGGAAATGAAGATTCCGGTGATGGACACCTGGGTCCGGTTTGGCTCGGACTCGTTCCACTACGACGATCCAATCCTCGAACTGGGGGACAATGGAAGCTTTGCGGTGCACCGCGCCTTCATCGGGCTCGGCTACGACTGGATGCCGGCGAACTCGGAGATCCTGTCGGCCCGCCTGACGACGACCGTCCTGCACGACGTGAACGACGCCACGTTTGCCCTCTGGCACATCACCGATCCCTGGTCGGAGGAAACCGTCACCTGGGCGACAAAGCCGGGAATTTCCGAGGTCGCGGCCGCCATGCCGGTCCGGATCACCGCCAGCGCCCCGTTCGAGATCGGATTCGACGTCACGGATTACGTCCGGAATCCGGTTTTCCGGGACTCGCCGTCAGGGGATTTCCGGCCATCTTACGGGGTGTCGCTGACTTTCGACCAGCTCATGACGGTCGACGTCGCCTCGAGCGAATATGACGATCCGGCCCTGGCGCTCATGCTGACCGTCAATTACGCCCCCACGCGCTAGACCACGAATCTCTTGTCTGACGGGCCAATCTATTATATGGTCGCAGGTTAATAGCCGTCTCGTTCGTGACTTTCCGGTAAATGGCCTGTATCCCGGGCCGCGGGAGGTCAGGATCGAGGCGGTCGACCGGGCACATCCCGTCGCCCGATCCTGTTGACCTTATGAGGTTTATGAATGGCCACCGTCCTTAAGTTCAAGGTTGAAACCGACGTCGAGCTGAAGCCCCTCGTTGTGCCGAAGGACCGCCCGGACGTGAAGACCCAGCTGGGCTGGTACCGGCTGATGCACATGGCGACCATCATCGACGACCGGGCCAAGTCGTACATCAAGAAGGCCCAGGGCTGGTCCTACCACGCCCCGGTCATCGGGCACGGCGGGATCCAGGTGGCCCTGGGG
>JBKKDK010000273.1:0-10431 GCA_046708245.1 Arthrobacter sp. | reverse complement strand
CCGATGGACTCCCAGGCGCTGGCACCGGACGGTTTCACCGCGAGGGTGCGCGGCGGGACGGCGTGAGCGTGCGGGCCGGTGACCAGGATGCTGAGGGCGCGGTCGACGACGTCGGACAGCTGCCAGGGCGGCACTACGGCGTCGATGAGCCCCTTGTCGAAGAGGTTCTCGGCCACCTGCACGTTCTGCGGAAAGGGGGTGCCGTAGAGGGCCTCGTAGACGCGGGGGCCCAGGAAGCCGAGCAGGGCGCCGGGCTCGGCCACGGTGATGTGCCCGAGCGAACCCCACGACGCCATCACTCCACCGGTGGTGGGGTGCCGCAGGTAGAGCAGGTACGGCAGCCCGGCCTGGCGGTGTGCCCGCACGGCGGCGCTGATCTTGACCATGGAGAGGAAGGCGATGGTGCCTTCCTGCATGCGGGTGCCGCCCGACGCCGGGCCCGCCAGCAGGGGAAGGCCTTCCCGGGTGGCGCGTTCGACGGCGTTCACGATGCGTTCCGCTGCGGCGAGCCCGATGGAACCGGCCAGGAAACGGAACTCGCTGACGATCACGGCCACGCGGCGACCGCGGATGAGGCCCTCGCCGGTGAGGACGGATTCGTCCACCCCGGTCTTCTCCCGGGCGGCGGCCAGTTCCTGCCGGTACTCGGGGCCCGGATCGGGGTCCACTACCGGGGCGTCCCAGCTCCGGTAGGACCCGGGATCGAGGACGGCGGTGATGAGTTCGCCGGCGTCAAGATGCCGCACCTTCTCGCGGGTCAGCATGCCCCGGATCCCGTCAGCCCGAGCCACTTCCGGATGCTGTCCCCGTCCTGGTCCAGCAGCGGCGGTGCGGTGTGCTCCTTGAATGTGGTTTCCGCGGTGTCGGCAGCGCTGAAAAACCGCAGCGGCGGACCCGGCAGGGTCACGTTGCCGAGGACCTTGTGCTCGACGTCGATCAGGAGTCCCTGCGAATGGACCTGTTCCCATTCGTAGACTTCACCCAGCGTCCTGACCTTGCCGGCCGGGATCCCGGCGTCGTTGAGTTTGGCGAGCAGCGGCTCGGCCTCGAAGTCGGAAAACGCCCGCTCGACTTCTTCAATGACTTTCTCGCTGTTGCGGACGCGGTCCGCGTTGGTGGCGAATTCCGGGCGGGTGGCGTCGAGTCCGAAGGCGGCGGCGAACGTGCCCCACAGCTTTTCACTTCCCACACTGATCTGTACCCGGCCCTGGCGGCAGTGGAACAGGCCATAGGGAGAGATGGATGGATGGTGGTTGCCCTGGGCCCGCGGCACCTCGCCCGCGACCGTGGCCCTGGTGCCCTGGAACGCGTGCACCCCAACCAGTGCCGCCAGCAGGGACGTGCGAACAATCTGACCCTGGCCGGTCCGCTCCCGCTGCAGCAGGGCGGCAAGTGTGCCGAACGCCCCGTACATCCCGGAGAGCAGATCGGCGATAGGAACGCCGACCCGCTGCGGATCGTCCGGCCCGGACCCGGTCAGGGACATGAGGCCGGCCTCGCCCTGCAGGATCTGGTCGTAGCCGGAGCGGTGCGATTCCGGACCGTCGTGGCCGAACCCGGTGATGGACAGGACCACCAGCGCCGGATTCAGTGCGTGCATCTCGGCGGCGGAAAACCCCAGCCGGTCCAGTACGCCCGGCCGGAAGTTCTCGATGACGACGTCGGCACGTTCCAGCAGCTCGCGCAGGACTGTCCGTCCGTCGTCGCTCTTCAGGTCCAGGGCGATCGATTCCTTGTTGCGGTTGCAGGACAGGAAGTAAGTGGCCTGCGGATCGTCCTCGGGACCAACGAACGGCGGGCCCCACCCGCGGGTATCGTCCCCGGTGCCGCGGTTCTCCACCTTGATCACCCGCGCGCCGAGGTCGCCCAGCATCATTCCGGCGTGCGGGCCGGCCAGTGCCCGGCTGAGATCCACTACAAGGTAGCCGGTGAGGGGGCCTTCGGCCTGCGGCGTGGGTTCGGTGCTTGTCATGGTCTTCCTTATCTTGCGGGTGGCTGCGTGTGCGGTGTCGCGGCGGGTGGCACGCGGGCTACATCCAGCCCGGGACCACCATGACGAGCCAGGCGATGGCCGGTCCGGCGACGACGACGATGCCGCTGTAGGCCAGGATCTGCTTGTAGAACTTGTCCTTGTCCACGTCTTCCGGCGCGTTGGCCAGGACCAGGGCGCCGTTGGTCGAGAAGGGGGAGACGTCCACAATGGTGGAGGCCACAGCCAGCGCGGCGATAACACCGACGGCGCCGATCTCTCCGGTCGCCAGGAACGGCACCGCAAGGGGGATCAGGGCCGCGAGGATCGCGGTGGAGGATGCGAAAGCCGACACCACGGCGCCGATGTAGCAGATCAGCAGGGCGGCCAGGAGCGGCATGCCCAGATGGGCCACGCCGTCGGACACAAACTTGATGGTGCCGGCTTCCTCCAGAACGCCCACGAAGGTGAGCATGCCGCAGATAAGCAGCACTGTGGACCAGCTGATTTTGTTGACGGCGCCCTTCTGGGCCGCCGGGGACACCAGGGCCAGGATGATGGCGATGGTGATAGAGACGAAGCCAACGTCCACCTTGAAGCCGAGGGAGATGACGGCCAGGGCGATCAGTCCCAGGACGGTGATGAGCTGGGGCACGGACGCACGGGCATCATTGGCCGGCTGCCCGCCGGTCCCCATCGAAGCGTGGGCCGAGGTGTCCCCGGACCCGCCGGAGGTGCCTTTCGATGAAACGCCGGCGGCGGAAATATCCGAGCCGGAACCCTGCAGCGTGACGCCGGCGGCGCGGGCGCCAATGCTGACGGACATGCGCTTTTCAGCGGCCTGCTCCACGAGGCGGCCACCGGGGGTGGACAGCAGCTTGCTGCCGCCGAGGACAACGAACAGCACGAGGGCGATGGCGAGGTTGAAGATGAAGCTGGCCAGGAAGATCGCCAGGGGGTTGGCTTCCAGTTCCGTCTTGGCGATGATGCCGTTGACGGTGACGCCGTAGACCGCGATGGGGGAGAACCCTCCGGCCTGTGCCCCGTGGACCACCATCATGCCCATCATCAGCGGGTTGATCTTGTGCTTGGCAGCAAAGCTCAGCGCAATCGGCGCGATGATGGCGACGGCGGCAGGGGAGAGGGCGCCGACGGCGGTGATGACCGCGGTGATGGCGAACATGACCCACGGGATGAGGGCCACTTTGCTGCCCACCATCCGCACGGCGCCGCGGACCAACAGGTCGATGGTGCCGTTATTCTGGGCAATCGCGAACAGGTACGTGACCCCGACGATCGTCAGGAACAGGCCGCCGGGGAAGTTGGCGAGGATGTCATTGGTGGACATTCCCAGTACGACTGAGCCCAGCAGGAATGCACCCACGAATGCCAGGGCACCCATGTTGAGCGGGAGCACGGTGGCGAGCAGGAACATCACCGCCAGGATGATGATGGACAGGACTGGAGCGGACATCTTTGTTCCTCCGGATCGGAAAGCGGGTGATTGACTGGCTTAGTGGCCTAGCCTCCTAGACACTAGGTGTCTTTGTCAATAGTTCTCCGGTAGTCTTAGCCAAGACCCCGGTGGAAGGACGCGCATTGGCAAAGCAGGCAGCAACGCATCAGATTTCCCGCGTGTCGCGGCCCCGGCTCTACGAGCAACTCGTCGAGCAGATCATGGAGTTCATCGAGTCCGCCCAGATGGGCCCCGGAGACACGCTGCCCGCCGAGCGGGAGCTGGCGGAGCGGCTGGGGGTGTCCCGGGCAACGCTGGCCCAGGCCCTTGTGGCCCTGGAAGTGCTTGGGGTGATTGACGTCCAGCACGGCACGGGCGCGGTGCTGGTCTACCGGCCGAACGTTCCCTCGGTGATCAAGGGCCTCCGCGAGCACCGCAGCCGGCTGCCGGAGATCGTTGAGGCGCGGAGCACGCTGGAGGTACGGCTTGCCGAACTCGCGGCCGAGAGGCGCAGCGATGACGACCTGCGGGCCATCGATGAGGCACTGGACGCGATGGCTGAAGAGGTGGCGGCCGGCGCCAAGGGTGCGCGGGGCGACGAACTCTTTCACCAGGCCGTGACGGCGGCGGCGCATTCGGCCGTGCTGGGCCAGCTGATGACGTTCATTGCGGGCATGATCCTGGAGACCCGACTCGAATCACTCGGGCAGCCGGGCCGTCCGGAGCAGTCGCTCGCCTCGCACCGCAAGATTGCCGACGCGATCCGCGCGCGCGATTCCGCGGCGGCAGCGGCGGCAATGCTCGAACACATCGACCTCGTGTCCGACGTCGCCCTGCTGAAGAACGGCTGATACTAAAGACCTAGGCCGCCCCGGCCCACCGGGGTGCTGCTACGGCGCGGCGGACCGGCCTGGCCCCCGCGTGGAAGCCCGCGGCCGGTTTGCGGCGGTCGTGTTCGGCCTGCGGAACGCCGCTGGGCACTGCGGCAGGACCGGGTTTCTGCAGCATGCCGGCCGGGCAGAGGTCGGTAACCAACCCCATACCTGCGTATTCACGGACGGCGGCAATGCCGGCCACAGCAGCCGGCTTGTTGTCGAACGCCGCCGACACTGCCATCACGGTGCCGTCCGGTGCTTTGAGCCGGAACCTGAAACAAGATTCCTCGTCCACGAAAACTTCAAAAAGGCCCGCCATGGCCATCCTTCCGGTCTGCGGGCCCTGCCGCAGCGTCTTCGCCGCGGAGCAAGCCAGGCGCATCGCTGCGCCGATCCCCGCTGGTCTGGTCGAACGATCCCGCGGGATCTGTTCATCTGGTGATAACCAGTCTGGTTGCGGTCCGTGCAGGCGCACAAGAGGCGGCAGGTAAACGCTGGGTAAAACCCGTGCAACGCTCTCTTTCCCCAGCGCGCCGGGCTAAAGGTTCTCATACCAGCGGAGCACCCGCAGCGCCCGGAGCGTGTTCCACCGGCTCGGTTGTCCGTCGCCGTCCTCCAAGGCGAAGTGGATCCGCCCGGGGTGGGTGTTCTCCAGCAGCCAGGTGCCGTCAGCCTGCCGTTTTGAGCGGAGCACCTCGATGGCCTCAGCCAGGCGTTCGTCCGGCGGTCCGCCGGTAGACCGGAAGTACTCCAGGCCCCGGAGCACGTCATACTGCCAGCGGGTGGGAAACGAGGCCTGCAGCCAGTCCGGGTCGATCAGCCCGCCGGTTCTCTTGCTCCGGAGGAGTCCGCGCTCCAGCAAATACTCCTCGCCCCGCCGCCGGGCCGCGAGCAAGTCCGGGGACCCGCCGGTCGCGGTCTCGTATTCCAGCAGACCCTCGAGCACGTTGATTGTGGTGCCGAAGGACGAACGGACCGAACCTCTTTCCGCCTCACAGTTCCAGCCGCCGTCGGCTAGTTGCTCGCCAAGCAGCCTGGACACCACGCCGTCGACATTTTCGCCAAAGTAGGATCCGAGCCTGACGGCCATCCCGTTGATGCACGGTTCAACTTCCCCTTCGAAGAAGGGCTGGTCGCCCTCTTCCCAGCGGCTGTTCCTGCGGACGAGGTCGACGGCGCGGCGGGCCTCGTCGCTGCGGGGATCGATCCCGAAGTCGCACAGCAACAGCAGGCTGTACGTGGTCGCCGTCCAGGGCTGGCCTTCCTCGGAGTCCGCGAACTCCGAGGGGAAGTACGTCCCGCCGTCCCACTGTCCGTCGGTCCCCTGCAGCGCCAGGAGGCGGGCGCCCCAGCCGTCGGTGGCAACACGGGCACGTTCGCCGGGCAGTTCCGCCGGCGGAGTGGGGGTGAGGTCGCGCAGGACCTGCCAGCGGATTGCGGGGTCGGAGTCGAGCAGCCAGTCGAGCACATCCATCCGGACAAAATAGCATTCCGGTGTGCTGCCGCGACATGGTTTTGGCTGGTTGGAGCTCAGCTGCCGCCGGGGGAGCGTGCCGGTTCTGCAGGCGCGGCCTGCTGGTTTGTGGCCGCCCAGCTCGCGAGGAGCCGGATGGCGTCGTCGGAAGGGGTGCCCGGCTCGGGGCTGAAAACGTACAGGGACAATCCGGTGTCGGCGGACAGTGCCAGGGCTTCGAAGAGCAGGTGGAGGTCTCCGACCACCGGGTGGTGGAAGAGCTTGGCCCCGGTGAAGTGCTGCCGCACGTTGTGTGCTGCCCACCGGGTGCGGAACTCGTCGCTGCGGGTGGACAATTCACCGATCAGGTCCGTCAGCGCCCGGTCGTACGGGTCGCGGCCGGCTGTGGTGTGCAGGACGGCGACCGTGTCATTGGCCGCGCGCTCCCAGTTGGGATAGAAGGTCCGGGACCGGTCGTCGAGGAAGATGAACCGGGCGTGGTTGGCCGGACGTGCCGGGCTGGCGTACATGTCGGAATACAGGGCATAGCCGAGCGGATTCGCCGCCAGGATGTCCAGGCGGCCGTTGCCGATGTATGCCGGCGCGCCGGTGATCGCGTTGAGCGCCAGCTGAACGCCGGGGCGGATGTGCTGCTTGGGCGCGGGACGGCGTCGGGCCTTGCTGCCCACGGCAGCGGTGCGGGCAAGATCGGACAGGTGGGCCCGCTCCGCCTCGTCCAGCTGCAGCGCCCCGGCAACGGCCTCGAGCACGTCCTCGGAAACGCCGGCCAGGTTGCCCCGTTCCAGCCGGGTGTAGTACTCGATGCTCACACCGGCCAGCATGGCAACCTCTCCGCGACGCAGTCCGGGGACCCGCCGCGTGCCCCCGTAGGCGGGCAGCCCCGCCTGCTCCGGGCTGATCCTGGCCCGCCGGGAGGTCAAGAACGCGCGTGTCTCCTTTTGGTTGTCCATTCCCCAAGCCTATGGCGTGCCCCCGCGGGCGGGGGAGCCCGGCCAATGCCCCTTAGGGCAGGGACTCCCCGCTGGCGCTCACGCCCTCAGACGTATTTGGCGAACCAGGCCAGGGTGTCGTTCCAGGCGGCGGTTGCCTGTGCCTCGACGTAGCGCTCGCCGGTGTCGTTGTGGAACGCGTGGTCGACGCCGGGATAGACGGTCAGCTGGTGGCGGACGTCCGTCGCTGCCAGGGCGTCCCTGAGCGCCGGCATGGCGCCGGTGATCCGCTGATCGTTTTCGGCGTACACGCCGAAAACGGCCGGCTTGATGGACGGGACCTTGGCCAGGTCCGGGGCCGGCCCGTAGAACGCTGCCGTGGCCTTCAGGCCCGGCACGTCCGTTGCAGACTGCCACGTGATGCCGCCGCCAAAGCAATACCCGGTCATGGCGATCCGTCCGTCCGCCACAAAGTCCTGTGACTGCAGGTAGTCGAATCCCGCCGCGAAGTCGGAGACATGCCGCTGTGGGCCCGCCTTGGTCAGTGCCCCGGGGACGGCGTCCGCATCCATGCCCGCCGTGCCTCCTTCCCGGCTGAGCAGGTCAAGGGCCAGGGCCGAGTAACCGGCCTTGGCGAAGCGGCGGGCGACGTCCTGGATGTGCGGGGTCAACCCCCGGTTCTCGTGGCAGACCAGGACGGCGGGTCCGGCTGTACCGGATTCCGGCCGGGCCAGATAGGCGCTGATGTCGGTCCCGCCGGAAGGGAACCGCACCGTGGCGGTCACCAGGCCTGCCGCGCCCTCCGGCAAGGAAAGCGGGCTTTTGGCTCCCGGTACGGGGCCGGGGGAAGCGGTTCCGGTCCCTCCTGCGGGCGGGGAAGGGCTGGGGGTGGGCATGGGATCGGTGCTGCGCGGGACCTCTTCCGGCGTGCAGCCGACCAGGATCATAGCCGCCGCTGCTGCGGCCATGCTGCCGGTAATAAAAGCCACCCGGCGGGTAAAGGTCCGGTGGGTCATGTCGCCGGCACGGTAATCGTCGAAGAATTCCTCGATCAGGTACTTCTCAAACTTGCCAAGCTGGGTCATCTGGGCCTCCTGAGTGTGCGGGACATCCTCCTCCGAAGGCGGCAACGCGGCAAGGGTCGCAGTGCCCGGAGCCGGGTTACTGCTGCCGGGCCTCCGCCACCGGACGGGCGGATCCGGAGCCGTCGGGGGCCCGCGTCTGGGCGGCTCCGATGAGCCGGATCATGTTCGCGTGCAGTTCCTGCGCCTCGGTACGGGTCAGGGAGAGCAGCTTCATCATGGCCTCCGGCACCGGCCTCGCCCGCTCGCGCAGGGAGGCGCCCAGCACAGTGAGTCCCACGGCCAACGAACGCTCGTCGCCCTCCGTCCGGCCACGCGTCACGTATCCGGTCGCTTCCAGCCGTTTGAGCAGCGGCGACAGGGTCGCCGGGGACAGCATGAGGGCGTCGCCCAAATCCTTGACCGAGCGGGGGCTTCCTTCCCAGAGGGCGAGCATCACGAGGTACTGCGGATGCGTCAGGTTCAGGTCCTGGAGGACCGGCCGGTAGGCGCTGATTACGGTGCGGGATGCTACGGCCAGGGCGAAACAAAGCTGTCGCTCAAGCAAGAGGTCGTCCTCGCCCCCTGTCTGGGAACTCATGTCCACCATGCTACCCAGCAGGCCATAGGATCCCCGGGATAAGCGAGACCCGTCTATCGAATATTTGCGAATGGGCCCGGAGGTGCAGGCTGGCCTGCGATGAGGCCTCGACGTGACGCTACCGGCCGCTGACCCGCCAGAGGATCTTCCGGACGAACTGGGCCGCGGCTTCCCGCCGGCAGGGTCCGTTCCAGATAATGAAGTTCGCAAAGCGGTGGGCCCCGGGGCGATGGGCAACAGCAGCGGCCGCGTCCCGGATGCTGTGCAGGTCGCGGACGGTCAGCGGCAGGGGAGCCTCGCCGGGATGCATCGCCGAGCCGAGCGGGAAATCCCGGCGCGGCGTGGTCGACATTTCAATGTGTGCACCGAGGACAGTCCTGACCTGGTGTGCCGCGGCGAAGTCGCAAAGGGTCCGGAGCGAGGCCTCAAAGGCCGGAAAGTCCGGCACGTACAGCCGGCCCGGGTAGACCGTGTCGCCGGTCAGGAGCGCGCCGGTCAAGTCATCGTAGACAGTGATCGCCGAGGGGTGGTGGCCCGGCGTCGGGATCACTGCCACGACGCGGCCGCCGAGGTCCACCTCCGCAACACCGCCGGGCCAGTCCGGAAGCCCAAAATACGCGGCGACCTCCGCCGCGCTGTGGCCCACTACCCGGGTCAGCGGACGGTCCGCGAACTGGGCGTCGCCGGCGACATGGTCCCCGTGGGCGTGCGAGTGGGCGACGATGAGTTCGTAGGCCGCGTGGGGATGGTGCCGGAGCCACTCGTCGATGAGCGCGTCCACGGTTGCGCGCAGCGGAAACTTCGCGGCGTCCGCGCTCGCCCCGGTATCCAGGAGGAGGGCGCGCTGCTCTCCGAACAACAGGTAGAGGAACGGTGCTTCGAAGTTGTCGGCAATGCTTTGCCTCAGGATGACAGTGCTCGGCGCGGCCCGGTGGACCTGGATCGGGGCAGCCGCACCGCCGGTCCGTGAAGACGTCCCGGAGTGCCAGCGCACATCAAGATTTAGTTCGGTCACGCGCCATTGTCCCACTCAGCGTGCCGCGGGGGCCTGCTCCGCCGCGGGTCCGGTGTGCAGGATCTCGGTGGCGTGCTCGGTTATCCACGTGACCAGCGGCAGCAGCAGCGCCACGAGTTCCTGGCCGCGGACGGTGAGGCTGTAGTCGACCCGGGGTGGAATGACCGGCTGGGCATCGCGGCGGAGGAAGCCGTCGCCCTCCAGCGTCTTGAGAGTCTGGGCGAGCATCTTCTCGCTGATGCCTTCGGCGCGGCGGCGCAGCTGGCTCCAGCGTTGCGGTCCGCCGGACAGCGCCATCAGGATCAGCACGCCCCATTTGCTGGACACGTGATCGAGGACCGTCCGGCTCGGGCAGCCCGCGGGGAAAATCTCGTCCGCACCCTGGGAGGCCGGCGGGCCCGTGCTGGTACTTACTTTCATGTCAGTACCTTACCTGAAAGTGCGTACTCTCTTTTGGGAAGTAACCGGTTTCCGGGACGGTTGTTATCGGTGTCAGCCATCCCCTTTGGTGAAAGGACCACCATGACCATCGTTATCACCGGCGCCACCGGAAAGCTGGGCCGCCTTGTTGTTGAAGCGCTCCTCGAGCCACACGTTCCCGCGGACCAGATCGTGGCCGCGGGCCGGAACACAGCCAAACTGGCCGACCTCGCCGGCCGCGGCGTCCAGGTCCGGCCGATCGACTTCGAGGACCCCGCGTCCCTGCGTGCGGCCTTCGACGGCGCGGAGAAGGTCCTGCTCATTTCCGGCACCGCAGTGGGCCAGCGGGTCCAGCATCACCGGAACGCCATCGAGGCCGCCAAGGACGCGGGCGTGGGCCTGATCGCCTACACGAGCATCGCCAATGCCGACCGGACCGGGATGCAGCTGGCAGCCGAGCACCAGGGCACGGAGGAGGCCCTGCAGGAGTCCGGCGTCCCGTTCGCCCTGCTTCGCAACAGCTGGTACCTGGAGAACTACACCGGCCAGCTCGCCTCGTACCTCCAGCACGGCGCCGTGCTCGGCAGCGGGGGGGGGGGGCGGGGGGGCCGCCGCCCCCCCCCCCCCCGTA
>JBKKDK010000272.1:0-19365 GCA_046708245.1 Arthrobacter sp. | reverse complement strand
CCGTGGCCGGCTGGGTCCTGCTGGTCCTGAGCCTCATCGCAGGCGGCGCTGCCGTGTTCCTCGGCCGGAAAGCCAGCCCGCGTGGTGTCCGTCCCGGGGGACATGTCCAGTCCTAGCCTGGGCCTCTGGGGGACATGTCCAGTCCTGGCCTGAAACCCCACAGCACATGCCCATCCTTGGCCTCGGCCACTGGACATAACGCCACTATGTCCATCCGCGGCGTGACCCGGAGGGCATGTCCCCGGGTCGGGGGGAAGCTCAGTACACCTATGCCGCGAGGAATTCCCTGGCCAGGTCTGCACGCTGCTGGGCGCCGGCGCGGTCGAAGTGCTCTGCGGCCTCCAGCAGGTGCCGCTCCGCTGCGGCGGCATTCCCCAGCGCTTTGTGCGCCCGGCCCAGCAGGAGGCAGGCTTCCCCCAACGTCTGCGGCGGGAGGACGTCAACATCACCGCACAGGCCGTCCAGGATCTCGACAGCTGCTGCCGGGTCCCCGGCCAGAAAATTCCAGTGACCGCGGTTCAGCTTGAGCAGCAGGACGTTCTCGTCGCTACCACCAATCACATCCGTGGCCAGTTCGGCCCGTTCGATGCACCGGAGGGTGGCGGCATCGGCCACATCCGCCGCGAGGCGCATCGCGGCCGACGCGTTGTTGAACTTGGCCCAGACATCCAGGTTTCTGGCCGGCGAAAAGGTCGCCGCGGCCAGCTCGTGGTACTGCAGGCCCTCATCAACCCTGCTGCTGAGGAACGCCGCATTGCCGATGGCCCAATACGCTTTGCCCAGCAGCTGGTCATCGACTTCTGCCGAGATCACCTCGGCCAGGTTGAGGCTCTCGTCCCAGGCCTCGTCGAGCCGGCCGCTTTCGCCGAGGGCCGCAATCAAAGCCAGGCGGGCCGTCACATTGATTTCCATGTCGGCTTCGTCGGTCATGAGCTCCGCTGCCGCCCGCGCCTGGTCTGCGGCGCTTTCCAGCAGGCCAGCCCCCTGGCACGCCTTGGACAGCAGAATGCGCACCCTCGCCTGCAGTTGCGAGCCACCGGGAAGCGGTTCATGGACCAGCGTTGCGGCTACCTCCGCGCATTCCTCAAACTGTCCGGCTGCCAAAAGACTTTCAGCCCGGAAGAACGTCATGTTCCACCACGACTCGACGTCGCCGTCGTTCATGGCAATCTCCGCGGCGCCGTGGGCGCTGCGGGCCGCATCGCCGAAATCGTGGTTGGCCCACTGATCGCGGGCATGCAGCTCTGCGGCGACGTAGGCCGGGGACACGGAATTTTGCTGCATGACTCAATTATCCGTTGCCGTGGAAGTGGAAATGAACAAATCCCACAAGCAGGAGCGGCGAAGGATTGGCGCAGGAGTGCCACCACAGGGCTTGAATATCACAGGGTTCACGATTCGCGCACGAATTCTTGTCCCTTGGCGTGTCCGGGGCGCTTATACTGATTTCGCACCACACGAGTCACATCAGCCACTTACGTATCAGGGAGCAAATTTTAATGAAGAAAACACTCGCGATCCTCCTAGTCGCCGGTGCGGTGGCTGCTGCGGGTTTTTCCGCCACAGCCGCTGTCTCGGCCGCCGGGGATAACTCCGCAAACACTTCAACCGCAGGCCCGGGCTGGTGGCCGGATACGAAGCCGCTCGCCGCTCCGGGCTGGTGGCCGGACGCCAAGCTGCAGGCCGGTCCGGGCTGGTGGCCGGACTCCAAGCCGCAGGCAGGTCCGGGCTGGTGGCCGGACTCCAAGCCCAGCGTCTAACGTAAGGGCAGTAACGGCAGCGGTGGGTACCGGATTCAGTTCCGGAACCCACCGCTGCTTTTTTGTCACTACTCCGCCAGGGTGATCAAGCCTGCGATCTGTTCCGCGGGGGCGGGCCGGCCAAAATAGTAGCCCTGGCCGCTGGCGCAGCCGAGCCGTACAAGCTCGGCGGCCTGCTCCGCGGTCTCGATGCCTTCGGCGACGGCCTTGAGTCCGCACGCGTGGATGAGGTGCAGCACTGCCGCCACGAAGTTTCCCTGTTCCTCGTCGGCGCCCAGCCCGTCGATCAGGCTGCGGTCGATCTTGACGACGTTGACCGGCAGCTTCCGCAGGTAGCTGATGGAGGAGTAACCGGTGCCGAAGTCGTCGATTTCGAGCTGGACGCCCAGCCGGCGCAGCCCGCTGAGCGAGTATTTGTCCACGTCCCCGCCGTTGACTGCCATGGATTCGGTCAGCTCCACGATGAGGTTGGCGGCATCCACGCCCGTTTCCCGGAGGATGTCGCGGACGTGTTCGATCAAGTCCAGGTTTTGCAGCTCGGTTGTCGAAATGTTCACCCGGACGTTGAACGCCGGGTCCATGTTCAGGTCCCGCTGCCAGTCGCGCAGCTGGCGGACAGCGTTCCGCAGGACCCAGTGGCCAAGGTCCACAATCATGCCGGTTTCTTCGGCCAGCGGAATGAAGGAATCGGGCATGAGCAGCCCGCGCTCCGGGTGGTTCCAGCGCACCAGCGCCTCGACGCCCTCGATCCGGCCGGTCGCCAGTTCCACCACCGGCTGGTAGTGCAGGGTGAGCTGGTCCTGCCGGATCGCTTCACGCATCTCGGTGATCATCACACTCTGCAGCCGGCGGGCGTACAGCAGCGCCGGTTCGAAAACCTTGATGCTGCTGTGCTGCTGGGCCTTGGCGGCGTACATGGCGGTGTCGGCTTCCATGACCAGGTCGTCCACGGACTGCCCCGGTTCGGCCACCCGGAGGCCGATGCTGGTGCCGCATGTGATCCGCAGGTCCCCGATGTCCAGGCTCTCGCTGAGCGCTTTGAGGATCCTGTTAGCCACCCGCCGGGCCCGGATCAGGTTGGATTTGGGGAGCATGACGGCGAATTCGTCGCCGCCGAGGCGTGCCACCGTGTCCGTCTCGCGGACCGACTCCTGGAGCCGGCGGGCGATGACGCGCAGGACGTCATCCCCGGCGCTGTGTCCGAGCGTGTCGTTGATGCCCTTGAACGAGTCAAGATCCAGGACCAGCAACGCCGGAGGCATTTCGCCCCGCGACGTCTCGGCCAGGGCATGGCTCAATACCGTGTTCAGCGCGGTCCGGTTGGCCAGCTGGGTGAGGGGGTCCGTCAGCGCCATGCGCTCAAGCTCAACCTGTGCGGCACGGAGCATGGCCGTGCGGCTTTCGACGCGCTCTTCCAGCTCCTGGTAGATCGTCTGCAGGTCATCAGCCATAAGGTTGATCCCGGCAATGACGGCGGCGACGTCGTCCCGCGCACCGGAGTGCGGGATCCGGGTGGTGAGGTCCCCGCCGGCAATCCGGACGATGCCCTCCACGAGGGTGTGCAGCCTGGGGTCCGGAGGATCAGTCTTCACTCGTGTATTGCCCTAACCACTCGGCGGCCTCGGCTTCTGAGGTAAAAAACTGCGCCGGGATCGTCTCGGACTTCGACCTCAGCAGGTAGTGGGCAATAACGCGGTCCACCGGGCTTTCGCCAACCAGGGCGAAGGCTGATGCCGCAATGGAGGTGGCGTACACCTGCCGGGCCTCGACACTGACCCCGACAACTCCCGTGATGACCAGCAGGACCGGCATGCGCCGGCCGTCGGCCAGCGCACGGACTGTGGTTCCGGCGGCCCTGGCTTCGGCCCCGGCGATCTCCTCGTTGGGCGGCAGCGTGACTTTGATGATCCCGCCGTCGAGCAAGCGGACACCGATCGGAGCGCCCGCACCCGGCGAGGCGTCCACGGCAGCCCCGGCCGCCCCGGCAATAATGGCAGCTGCGGCGCCGGCGATCACGGCTGCGGCAGCGGAGGTGGGCACCGCGGCGGGGTCGGGAAGCCGTTCCTCGGGCGCGGCGAGGGTGTCAACCGTCATTGGACTGCAGTCCCCCGGCATTGGCCCCGGAAGGCAGTCGCTGCAGCCTGGTGCGGCGAGACTAGCTGATCAAACATTCGTCCCCATAGACTATGAAGTCGGCATTCGGCATGCGCTCGAGACAGCTCGCGCACGAGGCACCGGAACGTTCCGGTGAGTGCCCTCATGATAATGCAAGCCCGGGCCCAAATGAGACACAAGACACCAAGCGTTGCCTGTTCGTCATCGGGTCTTCTCCCTGGCCGGGTGCAGTTTTTGGCTGCTCCGGACACTGAGCTCGTGCCGGACGCGCTGGGCCACGGCGAGGCCGGCGGCGGCCATGCCGATGGTGATGGGGTAACCCATAAGCCGCTCAAGGGTTCCCGGCTCCGGGACGGCCATCGCCGTGACGCCCGCCGTGACGAGCGCGCCGAGGGACACCGCGCCGCAGGCCAGCACAATCCAGCCCAGCGCGGTCTGCCCGATCCACAGCCGGCCCAGGATGAGCAGGGCCACGGCCCCGGCCGCGAAGTACATCACCGCGCCGACGCCGTGCCAGACGGACCCCGCATCCTCGGGCACCAGACCCACAATGACGGTTCCGGCGCCCGCCGTAAAACTGGACACCCGTGCGGCCAGGGCGGTCCGCGACGGCGACCGCCGGCCCCGGCGCAGCCGGATCCGGGCGCCGGGCCGCGCCGCCGTGCAGAGCAGCGCGGAACTCAGCAGCAGGGCCCCGACCATCATCCCGATCCCCTGGACCACGAACGAGGCGTTCATCAGCAGATGCGCCGGGGAGCATACGTCCCGGCCGTCGAACACACCGCAGCCCATGGCGCCGAGGTCGCTGATGTAGCCGGTCCGGCGGCTGTAGGGGTCCTGCCCGGCCCAGGCCCCGATCACGGCGGCCTCGGCGACGAAATACTGCAGCACGCTCAGCAGCGCCAGGGCGCCGGCATAGAACCGGGTGGACGCGGTGTCCGGGATGTAGAGGACGTCCTGGGGAACCGGGGCGGCGGGGGCGCTCATGCCAAGAGCGTAGTACGCGCCCTTACCTTGTATGCTTGTATCCGTGTCTGGACGGACCGGCCTGGTGCCGGCCGGCAAGGATGCCCGCCCTCGTAGCTCAGTGGATAGAGCACGGCTCTCCTAAAGCCGGTGTCGTTGGTTCGATTCCAATCGAGGGCACTTGAACTCGCCAGCACCCGCCGCCGCGGACTTCGATCTGCGTGGCTACCTGCTGGGCACCTGGTCCGTGGACCGGACCCTGCGGGACCGGGCCACCGGCTCCCGCGGGACGTTCACCGGCGTCGTCCGGTTCACCCCGCTGGCCGACGACGGCGGCGCCCGCACCGACGACGGCGGCCTCCGCTTCCACGAAGAAGGCACCATGGTGTGGACGCCCGCCAGCGGCACTCCGTTCACGGGACCGGCCAGCCGGGACTACCTGCTGCGGCCCGCCGGGACCCGCGACACGCTGGACATGTTCTTTCCGGACGGCCGGCCGTTCCACCGGATGGGCTTCGGGGAGCAGAACAGCCATGACCGGCACTGGTGCGACCCGGACACCTACCGGGTGACATACACTCTGGTCGGGCCGGCCGAATTCCGTTACTGCTGGGACGTCACCGGGCCCGCCAAGGACCATCTGATCGACTCCGTCCTCCGCCGCGCGGAAGGCTCCCCCGCGTGAACCCCCGCATTGTGGTCTCCGCCGTCTGCGTCTTCGACCGCGCCGGCCGCCTCCTGACCGTCCGCAAACGCGGCACGGACAAGTTCATGCATCCCGGCGGCAAACCCGAGGCCGGTGAATCCGCCGCCCAGACGGCCGCCCGGGAACTCGAGGAAGAAGTCGGGATTGTGCTGGCGCCCGAAGCGCTCGAGCCGCTGGGCATCTGGCTGGCGGACGCCGCCAACGAGGCCGCAACGCAGATCGAGGCCACGGTGTTCACCGCGCCCGGAGTCTGGAGCGCGCACCCCTCCGCCGAGATCGCCGAGATCCGTTGGCTGGACCTGGCCGCCGAGCTGCCGGATGACCTTGCCCCGCTGCTCACCGACCACGTGCTGCCCGCCCTCGCCGCGGACCGGCGGTAGGCCCGGCTAGTGCTCCGGCACGGCCTCCGCGGCAACCGCGGTCGCCTCGGCAAACTGCGTCCGGTACAGCTCCGCGTAGCGGCCTTCGGCGGCCAGCAGCTGGGTGTGGGTACCGCGCTCCACGATGGAACCGTCCTCCACCACCAGGATGGCGTCGGCGGCCCGGATGGTGGAAAGCCGGTGCGCGATCACGACGGCGGTGCGTCCCTCGAGCGCGGCGCCGAGCGCCTCCTGCACCGCGGCCTCGTTGGTGGAGTCCAGGGCGGCCGTGGCCTCGTCGAGGATCACCACGCGGGGCTGGGCGATCAGCAGCCGGGCGATGGTCAGGCGCTGCCGTTCGCCGCCGGAGAGCCGGTAGCCGCGCTCCCCCACCACGGTGTCCAGACCGTCGGGCAGGGACCGGATCATTGTTTCGAGCCGGGCCTGCCGCAGCACGTCCCACATCTGCTCTTCGGTGGCCTCCGGCCGGGCCAGGCGCAGGTTGGAGGCGATGCTCTCGTGGAACAGGTGCCCGTCCTGGGTGACCATGCCGAGGGTTTCGCGCATCGAATCGAAGGTGAGGTCGCGGACATCCACGTCCGTGCCGTGGGCGCCGCCGAAGCGGACGGCGCCGGAATCGACGTCGTAAAGCCGGGAAAGCAGCTGCGCGATGGTGGACTTTCCGGCCCCGGAGGAACCCACCAGGGCCACGGTCTGTCCCGGTTCCACCCGGAAGCTAATGCCGTGCAGCACCTCCTCGCCGCCGCGGGTGTCCAGCGTGGACACGTCTTCGAGCGAGGCCAGCGAGACCTTGTCCGCCGAGGGGTAGGCGAAGCGGACGTCGTCGAACTCGACCGAGAGCGGCCCGGGCGGCGAGGACACCGCGTCCGGTTTCTGCTGGATGAGCGGCTTGAGGTCCAGGATCTCGAAGACGCGCTCGAAGCTGACCAGGGCGCTCATGATCTCCACCCGGGCGCTCGAGAGCGCCGTGAGCGGTGCGTAGAGGCGGGTGAGCAGCAGCGCCAGCACCACGACGTCGCCCGCCGCCAGTTGTCCGCCAAGGGCGAGCCAGCCGCCCAGGCCGTAGACCAGCGCAAGGGCCAGGGCGGAGACCAGGGTCAGGGCCGTCACGAAGGTGAACTGCAGCATGGCGGTGCGCACCCCGATGTCCCGGACGCGGCCGGCGCGCAGCGCGAACTCGCGTGATTCCTCGTCCGGACGGCCGAAGAGCTTGACCAGGGTGGCGCCGGGGGCGGAGAACCGCTCCGTCATCTGGGTGCCCATGGCGGCGTTGTGTTCCGCGGCCTCGCGGCGCAGGTCGGCCAGCTTGGACCCCATCCGGCGGGCCGGGATGAGGAAGATCGGCAGCAGGATCATGGCGAGCACGGTCACGAGCCAGGACTTGCCCAGCATCACGGCCAGCGTCAGGGCGAGGGCCACCACGTTGCTGACGACCCCGGAGAGGGTTCCGGCGAAGGCAGACTGCGCGCCGATGACGTCGTTGTTGAGCCGGCTGACCAGGGCACCGGTGCGGGTGCGGGTAAAGAAGGCGATCGGCATCTTCTGCACGTGGTCGAAGACCCTGGTGCGCAGGTCCACGATCACGCCTTCACCGATGGTGGAGGACAGCCAGCGTGTCACGAGGCCCAGCCCGGCTTCCGCGACCGCCACCATGGCGATCAGCACTGCCAGCCAGACCACCGTGCCGGTGTCCGCGCGGGCTATAATCGCATCGACCACGTGGCCGGCCTGTACCGGGGTGGCCACGGCCAGGACGGCCATCACGATCGAGAGCAGGACAAAGGCGGTCAGCTTGCCCTTGTGCGGGCGGGCGAAGCTGAACACCCGCTTGAGCGTTTCCTTCGAGAACGGCTTCGACCCGCTCGAGGCGCGCGTGATGTTGTAAAGGGAGCTCCACGCAACCCGGTCCATGCTCATTTGTTGTTGCCTTTCGGGGCGGCAGCGCGTCCGCCAAGTACGGGAGCGGTGTGGCCCAGGAGCTCGGTGACGACGCCGTTGTCCACGTTCCAGCGCGCGTCAAGGCGCACGTTTTCCAGGAGCCGGCGGTCGTGGGTGACCAGGAGCAGCGCGCCGTCGTAGCTCTCGAGGGCTTCCTCGAGCTGTTCGATGGCGGGCAGGTCCAGGTGGTTGGTGGGTTCGTCCAAGACCAGGAGGTTCACCCCGCGCGCCTGCAGCAGCGCCAGCGCGGCGCGGGTGCGTTCCCCAGGCGAGAGCGAGTCCACCGGGCGGGAGGTGTGGTCGGCCTTGAGCCCGAACTTGGCCAGCAGGGTGCGGACCTCGGCCGGGGTCAGTTCCGGAAGGATGGCCTCGACGGCGTCTCCGAGTTTCAGCGCGCCGTCCAGCAGCCCGCGGGCCTGGTCGATCTCACCGACGGCGACCGAGGCACCCATGGAGGCCTCGCCGGCGTCGGGCCGCTGTTCGCCGAGCATTAGGCGCAGGAGGGTCGACTTGCCGGCACCGTTGGGCCCGGTGATGCCGATCCGCTGGCCGGCGTTCAGCTGCAGGTTCACCGGCCCGAGGCTGAAGTCGCCCTGACGGATGACGGCGTCGCGGAGCGTGGACACGACGGCGCTGGAGCGGGGCGCCTGGCCGATACTGAACTGCAGCTGCCACTCCTTGCGCGGCTCCTCGACTTCCTCGAGCCGGGCAATGCGGGATTCCATCTGGCGGACCTTCTGGCCCTGCTTCTCGGAGGACTCGGTGCTGGCCGCACGCCGGATCTTGTCGTTGTCCGGGTTCTTCTTCATGGCGTTCCGGACGCCCTGGGAACTCCATTCGCGCTGGGTACGGGCCCGGGATACAAGGTCCGCTTTGGTGTTCGCGTACTCCTCGAAGCGTTCGCGGGCGTGCCGGCGGGCAACGGCGCGTTCCTCCAGGTAGGCCTCATAGCCGCCGTCGTAGACCGCCACGGAGTTTTGGGCCAGGTCCAGCTCCACGATGGTGGTGACGCAGCGGGCCAGGAACTCACGGTCGTGGGAGACCAGCACCACACCGCCGCGCAGGCCTTGCACGAACGCCTCCAGCTTGGCCAGGCCGTTCAGGTCAAGGTCGTTGGTGGGTTCGTCCAGGAGGACGATGTCGAACCGGCTCAGCAGCAGGGCCGCCAGCGCCACGCGGGCGGCCTGGCCGCCTGAGAGTCCGGTCATGCCGGCGTCCGCGCCCACGTCGAGGCCAAGGTCCGCCAGGACGGCCGGGATGCGGTCTTCCAGGTCGGCGGCGCCGGAGGCCATCCAGCGGTCGAACGCCAGGGAGTAGGCGTCGTCGGAGCCTGGGGCGCCGGAGCCCAGCGCCTCGGCGGTGGCCTCCATTTCCAGGGTGGCCCGGGCGCAGCCGGTGCGCCGGGCGATATACCCGCCCACCGTTTCACCGGCGAGGCGTTCGTGTTCCTGCGGCAGCCAGCCCACGAAGGCGTCAGCCGGTGCCAGGCTGACGGTGCCCTCCTGCGGCTCGTCGACGCCGGCCAGCAGCCGGAGCAGCGTGGATTTGCCCGCCCCGTTGGCGCCCACGACGCCGACGACGTCGCCCGGCGCGACGGTCAGGGAGAGTTTGGAGAAAAGTGTGCGGTGGTCGTGACCACCGGAAAGGTCCTTGGCAACAAGGGTTGCAGTCATTAGTCC
This sequence comes from Arthrobacter sp., assembly GCA_046708245.1. Classification (GTDB taxonomy): domain Bacteria; phylum Actinomycetota; class Actinomycetes; order Actinomycetales; family Micrococcaceae; genus Arthrobacter. The sequence continues at coordinate 9,821 of JBKKDK010000272.1, read as the reverse complement.
ATCCTCTCACCGCGACCCAAACGCGCAGTAGCCACAGGAACCGGCGAACACCGCGCCGGCAGGCGGATTTCCGCCGGGCATGAAAGAACCCGCCGGTCCGGACTTGGGGGGTGTACGGACCAGCGGGTTCGACCATTTAGCATAGTTGAATCAACTCCACACGTAAAATCCGCGCCCGGGGATCCGCAGCGCAGCCGCCAGTCCATCGCCGATCGTCCCACCGAGCCTGCAGGAAGCCGTAGATGCCACTACCCGCCAAGGCGTTTCAACTCTGGCTTCATGGCGTTGCTCCGACGGCGAGCACGGCCGATATTTGCAGGATCTCCGGCATCAAGCGCACCACTCTGGCCCAGCAGCTGGTGCGCGGGAAAGTGGCGGAAACCACACTGGTGAGCATCAGCCGGGCCCTGCGGCTAAGCCCCCTGGCGGCCCTGGGCTCCTTTGACAACTACGCGGAACTTGCCGGCACGCCGCAGCCCCCGACCCCCGCCGAACTGGTCAGCCAGATCGCCACGATGGACCTGCTGCGCGCTGTGATCGACCGGTCCGCGGCCGGAACCGGGCACGCCGGGGACGGCGCGGCGCCGCGCGCGGCCCTCAGCCCGGCCCCGCATTCCACCTCGGTCCGCAACTGGGTGGACGCGATTGACGACGGCGAACTGCGGCACCGGGTATCGGCGGCCACCGGTGTGGCACCGCAAAACTACTCGGCGCAGTTGACCGCCAACAGGCTTTCGCCCGAGCTGGCGGTCGCCACTGCCCGCGCGGCAGGCGTAGGCTTCACGGGCGGACTGGTCGCAACCGGCTTGATTACTGAGGACGAGGCCGGCTGGGCGCCCGGGGCGAAGCAGACCGCCCTGGATGCGCTCTCCGACGGCGACCTCACGGCGCTGGCCGGCGAGCGCCTGCAAACGCTGGGAAGGGCCCTCCGCCGCCAGGAGCAGGAGCACGCACAGACAGAGAAGATTTGGGAGAACCTCGGATGATTGCCGCACTGCAATGGGGCACGCTGGCAGTCTGTACCCTGGTGGCCCTCGCCCGCATCCCCAGCGCGCTCCGGGGCGAGAACCGGTCCTTGTTTTTCATCTACGCCTTCATGACGGTGGCCATCCTGCTGAGTATCGATGCGCCGTACCTGGCGGTCGACCAGGCCCTGGGTGGCATCAACGTGGCCAACCTGATGCTTCGCTTCATCATTTTCGGCGCCATCGCCGCAATCGGGCTCAGGGTCGCCCGGGGATTCGGCGCTGACGACGCCCTGCGCCTGATCACCGGTCCCGCCGGGATCGCGGTGCTGGGAGCCGCCTCCGTGGTGGTCGTGGCGGTCTTCCTGATGATGGATACCGCCGGATCCTCCGCCGGGCTGGCCGGCGTCTCCGCCAAGGATGCCCGCAACAACGCCCTGGTGGAGTACTACGGGGCGGCCGGACGCCTTTACCCCGCGTATGTGACCCTGGCGCTGCTGCCGGCCATGCTGCGCACGGTCGCCAGCAGCCTGCCCCGCCTCGTAAGGTTCAGCGCGGTCCTCCTGGCCGTCGGAACTATTGCCATCACCTTGAGCCTGCTGTCCCCCGTGATCCCCCCTTCGCTGGGCTTCCTGCGGTTCGTCTTCAACTACACCGCCGTTCTGTGCCTGATTTTGGGCCTTGCCCTGATCTGGCTGGCCAAGACAGTAGCGAAGCGGACGCCCAAGCCGCAGACTGGCTTCAATTGACCACCGTCATCGTGAGCTGAGCAGGCGAGCGACGTGGAGAGAACCGGAGTCATGGCATTCCTCGAGTGGGGCACGCTGATCGTGTGCAGCACGGTTCTTCTGCTCCGCCTCCCGGACGCCGTGAAGGGACGCAACCGGACGGTTTTCGGAATCCTGCTCCTCGCGACGCTGTGCAGCATGCTCGCCGTCTCCGGGCCCTACGAGGCCATCGACCGGATGCTCGGCGGCTGGAATGTCACCAATCTCATCCTGCGCTACCTTGTCTTCGCGACGATCCTGCTGGTGGGCCTCCGGGTGACCAGGGGCCTTGCCTCAACAGCGGGCTACCGCCTGATTATCGGGCAGGCGGGACGCTGGGCCCTGGGCATCAGCTGTCTTGCCGTCACTACCATCTTCTTCCTGATGGACACGCAGGGGTCGTCGTCCGGGATGCAGGGGCTCGCGGCCGCCAGCGAGCGGAACGCTGCCCTGGCCCCCTTCTATGCCGCCGCGGGCCGCAGCTATCCGGCCTTCGTGTCCTGCATTCTTCTGCCACCCCTGCTGGCGGCCGTCCGGAGCCAGCTGCCCCGGCTGGTCCGGGCCGGTGCACTCGTGATGGTCATTGGCGCCCTCGCCGTGGTCCTGAGCATCCCGGCGTCTTTCGCCCCTCCGGCCTGGCTGCTGGGACAACACGTCGTGAACTACTCGGCAGTTTTAGGTTACGTACTGGGGCTGGCCCTCTTCTGGTTTGCCGGGCTCATTGCCCACGCGCCGGGGAAGCCTGGCGAAGAATTACGCCGGAACACCTGAGGCATTCACAAAATCATTAGACCGTGAGAGAATCATGAATGTGTGAAAGCGGCGATCGCCTCGTGAACGGAAGTCAGCCGTGCGGGGCAGGTGCAGCCGTCCAACGCCATTGGGGGGATGAGTGGTAGCAGTCCGGAAGGACCGCTACCACTCAGCCTGTTTAACGGCCCCTGTCGCCGGCAATGCGGATCCGCCTCAGCGCACAAACCTCAAGGTCACCAGCTGGAACGGCCGGAGCACCAGCTCCGCCGCGTCCAGCCCGGCCGTCACCCCCGGGGCGGCAACCGGGCGCTCCAGCAGGTCGACGGGATGCACTCCCCTGGCCTCGAAGTTGGCCGTGACCAGCCCGGTGGAGCGCTCCCCCAGCGATTCATACAGGCGCACAATCACATCGCCGGAACCGTCCTCCGCGAGCTTTACGGCCTCGATGACGAGGCCCTGGTTGAACACGGTGAACAGCGGCTCGACGCCATGGGCACCCTTGACCATCCGCGGTGCGAGGTTGGTGCGGTAGCCTTCCTCGACGGCGTCTGCGATGCTGGCGCCGGGCCTGATCGTCACATGGAGTTCATGCCGGCCACGGTCCGCGCCGGGGTCCGGGAACCTCGGGGCCCGCAGCAGCGAGAGTCGCACCGTGGTGGTGGTCCCGCCGTCGTCCTCCCGGACGTTCCGGGTGACGTCGTGGCCGTAGGTGGACGCGTTGGAGATGGCGACGCCGTAGCCGGGCTCGGAGACGTGGATCCAGCGGTGCGCACAGATTTCGAACTTGGCCGCTTCCCACGATGTGTTGAGATGGGTGGGCCGGAAGACGTGCCCGAACTGGGTCTCGGCGGCGGATCGGTCCGCGCGGACGTCCAGGGCGAAACCGAGTTTGAGCAGCTTCTCGCTTTCCTGCCAGTCCACCGCGGTGGAAATTGCGAGGGAATCGGCGCCGGCCGCCAGCGTTATCCGCTGGGTCACCGCCGAGGATCCGGCCTCCCGTTCCACCACCACAATGGCGTCCGGGCTGTCGTCGCGGGGGTCGCGCTCCAGTGTTACCGAACGTGCCGCCGTCAGCGCGACGACGTTGCGCCGGTAAAACGCATCGATGTCCCAGGCGTCCCATTCGTTGGGCGTGTCCCGGTGCAGTTCCAGGAGGTTTCCGAACTGCCCCGGCGCGATCGCCTCCCGCCCGCTGGCGTAGTCCATGAGGGATGCCAGCAGCCCGTCCGGGTTGATCACGGCCCGGACGATGCCGTTGTCCAGAACGTAACCGCCCCCGGCCTCGGCCGCAGCCACCGTGCGCTCCGCGGTGACGGGTTCGGCCGCGGCCAGCGCGGGGACGCCGCGCCGTTCGTGCGGTGCCGCGTTGAGCAGGAACTCCCGCCCGCCCGTGCCGAGCACCGCAGCGGCTGCCGCGGCGATGCTCGCTTCGAGCTGCTGCGCGACGGCAGTGTAGTTCCGTTCCGCGTCCTGGTGGACCCATGCGATGGAGCTGCCCGGCAGGATGTCGTGGAACTGCTGCAGCAGGACCAAGCGCCACAGGCGTTTGAGTTCCGCCGCCGGGTAGCTGAATCCCGTGCGCACGGCCGCCGTGGCGCACCAGAGTTCCGCTTCCCGGAGCAGGTGCTCGCTGCGGCGGTTGCCGAGTTTGGTCTTGGCCTGGCTCGTGTAGGTCCCGCGGTGCAGTTCCAGGTACATCTCCCCCACCCAGACGGGGAGGGGTTCGTATTCGTCCTGGGCTTTGGTGAAGAAGCTTGCCGCCGTACCGATCCGCACCCGGGGGGAGCCCTCAAGGTCGGCGGTGCGGCGCGCCGCCGCCAGCATCTCGCGCGTGGGTCCGCCGCCGCCGTCGCCGTAGCCGAACGGGACCAGAGACGTGGTGCCGCGGCCGTGGTCGCGGTAGTTCCGCTCCGCATGCGCGAGCTCACGGCCGCTGAGTTCGGAGTTGTAGGTGTCCACCGGCGGGAAGTGGGTGAACAGCCGGGTGCCGTCGATCCCCTCCCAGTTAAAACTGTGGTGGGGCATCCGGTTGACCTGGTTCCAGGAGATCTTCTGGGTCAGGAACCACTTGCTGCCGGCGGCTTTGACGATCTGCGGCAGGGCGGCGGAGTAGCCGAAGCTGTCCGGCAGCCAGGCTTCCTGGCATTCCAGGCCGAACTCGTCCAGGAAAAAGCTCTTTCCTTCAAGGAACTGGCGGGCCATGGCCTCGCCACCGGGCATGTTGGTGTCCGATTCAACCCACATGCCGCCCACCGGGACGAACTGGCCGGCCTTGACCTTCTCCCGGATGCGCGCGAACAGTTCCGGGTAGTATTCCTTGATCCAGGCCAGCTGTTGGGCCGAGGAACAGGAGAACACGAACCCGGGGTCCTCGTCCATGAGGGCAACCACGTTGGAGAACGTCCGGGCGCACTTGCGGATGGTTTCCCGGACGGGCCACAGCCAGGCCGAGTCGATGTGCGCGTGGCCGGTGGCGAGAAGCTCGTGCGCGGAGGCGTAGGCTGGCCGGGCAAGGACGCCCGCCAGGGCAGCACGGCCGGCGGCTGCGGTGCCGGGGACATCGTCCGGATCCATGACATCGAGCATGTGTTCGAGCGCGCGCAGGATCTCGTGCCGGCGGGGCAGTTCCATGGGCAGTTCATGCATCAGCCCGCTGAGCGTCCAGATGTCCTGCTGCAGCTCCCAGACCGTCTGGTTGAACTCGGCGATAACGATCTGCCCGAGCCGGTACTTCGGGTCGCTGCCTGCGGTCCCCTTGTCGCCGTATGGCGTCGGCGCGAAGCTCCAGCCCTGCGACAGGTCAGGGTTTGCCGCAGCCTCGACATAGAAGTCGACCGATATCCCGCTGCCAAGAAGCTTCAGCGGGATGTACTGGTTCCGGGGGGAGATGGCCTTGATGATGGTGCCGTCGGGCCGCCACGCGATGCCTTCGCACTGGAATCCGGGCAGGTCCCCGCTGAAGCCCAGGTCGACGACGATTTCCACCGAGGTGCCCGGCCGGGTGCCCCAGGCGTCCGGCACCTGGCCCTGCAGCCGCAGCCACAGGGTGCTCCAGGGCCGCCCCCAGGCCGTCCCGTGCTCCCGCGGGGTGAAGTCCTGCCGGAGGGCCTCCATGGCCGGCACGGGCTCGTCCGGAACCTCCCAGCTGCTCAGCTCAAGCGGAACACTGCGCGGGTAGACCGCGGGTTTGATGCGTTCGCGCAAAAAGCGGTCCAGCCGGACTTCCGTGAGACGGCGGTCGTCGTGCAATGTGATCCTCTTCGCGCTGGTCCGAATGTGGTCCGATTGCATCCAATCGATGGATAAAACTTACGCCGAAAGGCGGCTTTCAGCCAGCGGCGCCGTTCAGGCGACGGGCGACGCGGCCGTTCCGGGGCCGGACGCGGGTTCGGCGGGGACGGACGCGGGTGCGCTCACCCTGCCGGAGCCCGCGTACACGTTCAGGGAGGTGCCCCGGCTGAACCCGGCAAGGGTCATTCCGCTGGCTTCGGCAAGCTCCACCGCCAGGCTCGAGGGGGCACTGACGGCTGCGAGCACCGGGATCCCGGCCAGTGCCGCCTTCTGCACCAGCTCGAAGGAGGCACGCCCCGAAACCTGCAGCACGGTCCCGCGCAACGGCAGCAGGCCCTCCCGCAAGGCCCAGCCAACAACCTTGTCCACCGCATTGTGGCGGCCCACATCCTCCCGCAGGCACAGCAGCTCGGCGGAGCCGTCGTCGGCAATCCGGAACAGGCCGGCCGCGTGCACGCCGCCCGTAACGTCGAAGACTGCCTGGGCCTCCCGCAGCAGTCCGGGCAGGGACGCCAGGACCCCTACCGGAACGGTGAGCGGGTCGGCGGCCGGGCTGAAGTGCGAGGACTTGTGCACGGCCTCGATCGAATCGGTGCCGCAGATTCCGCAGGAACTGGAGGTGTAGACATTCCGTCCGGTTTCCGGAGGCACGACGTCGGGCCGCAGCTGGGCCTCCACGACGTTGAAGGTCTGGACCCCGTCCTCGTCCTCGCCGGCGCAAAAGCGCAGCGACACCAGCTGGTCAGGGCTCCAGATGACGCCCTCCGAGACGAGGAAGCCGGCCACGAGGTCGAAGTCGTTGCCCGGCGTCCGCATGGTGACGGAATAGGACAGCTGGCCCAGCCGGATTTCCAGCGGTTCCTCCACGGCGAGGACGTCCTCGCGGTGCCGGACCGGGAACTCGAGCGCCTGGGGCGAGCCGTCCAGGACAAATTTGTGCACCTTGCGGCGTTGCGTCACGCGACCCATCAAATACTCCTCCACAGCATGCATCCATCATTGCAACCACCCGGCCGGGTGGCCAGCGTGCGCTCAGCCCAGCAGGGCGCTCCAGTCAACCGGGCCGTCGGAACCGGCCGGCTTCCGGGACGCACGCTTGGCCGGCGGCTTGGCCTTCGTTCCGGCGGTCCCGGGTTCCGGGAGGGGACTGCCCCAGGGAAGGGCAAACGCCGGCACAGGCTCGCCCAGCTGGACGCCGTGCGGCGGCACCACCAGCACACCGTCCGCCGCGGCCAGCCCCCGCATCATCCCTGGTCCGGCGTGCTGGGCCGGCGACGCCATGCCGTAAAGCAGCCGGAAGGGCATCAACCGCGTACGCCCAGGGTCGGGGTCGATGGTGGTGCCGCACGGAACCTCGCCGACCGGCGGCATGGCACTGTGCCCCAGGGCCGCCAGGAGCGGGGCCGCCAGGGTCGACAATGCCATCATGGCCGCCAGCGGATTGCCGGGCAGGCCAATGATGAACCGGCCGTCCGGCAGTTCGGCGAGCACCGCGGGATGGCCGGGACGCATCGCGATGCCGTCGATCAGGAGCCGGCCGCCCAGCTCCGTGATCGAGCGGCGGAAATGATCCGTGCCGGAACGGCCCGTTCCGCCGGTGGTAATCACGACGTCGGGAGGCAAACTTTCCAGCCCGGCAGCCGCTGCGGCGGGTTCGTTGTCCTCGAGGGCGGCCAGCCATTCCGGGTAGCTGTCCCCGATCTTCACTTCGCCGCTGCAGATCCCGCCCAGCATCGCGATCACGGCGGCCAGTTGCGGGCCGAACGTGTCCCGGACCTGTCCGGGCTGCGGGAGGCCCGCGGAGACCACCTCGGCGCCGGTCAGCACGAGGCGGACCACCGGCTTGCCCAGGACCGGAAGCGTGTCGTGCCCGGCCAGCGCGGCCAGCGCAACGTGAGCCGGGTTCAGCACGGTCCCGCCCCTGATCAGAAGCTCGCCGGCGCCGGCTTCCTCCGCGGCCGGGCGGATGTGTTCGCCGTTGCGCGGTTCCCCCGGCTTGGCGGCACCGCTGGTCTTGAGGACGGGCAGGCCGTCTTCATCCGGGGCGACAACGCCGCTTTCGCTGCGGAGCACGGCCTTCGCGCCGGGCGGGATCAGGCCGCCGGTGACAATCGGGCTCGCCTGGTGCGGGGCCAGCCGCTGGCCGGGTTCGGCCAGGATCCACGGCCCGCTGCCGTTGACGGCCCAGCCGTCCATGGCGGAGGACGCATAGTGCGGGATGTCGTGCAATGCTTCGACGTCGGCCGCGAGGATGCGGCCGACCGCATCTTTAAGCCCAACGGGCGCGGCGGGAATGGGTGCGGCGCAGTCGAAGGCGAGCTGCCGGGCCTCCTGCCAGGTGTGGGCCAGGTGCTTGTGCGGGGTGGGTTGCGCTGCCGGGCCGCCCGGCTCTTGGTCGCCGGTCCCCGGCTGGCCGGGGGCGGAGCCGTCTCCGGCAGCGGGACTGCCAGACGGTGGTGCAGGCGTCATGCCCCGGAGGCTTCGGTGGCCGCGTAGTCCTTGGCGAGCTTCCGGGCCACGCCGATCGCAGCCTGCATGGATACCTCGTCCGTGGCCTGGCCGGAACCGGATGCGAGACCGGCAGCGAACCCAGCGATGAATGTTGTCAGTGGGGCGGCCGGACGGACCACCGAGTGCGCGGCTACCCCTGCCAGCGCGAGGACTTCATTGACGTCGATTTCGACGTCCTCGAGCTCGAGGGCCTGGAGCAGGGCACGGCACCAATCTTCCAGCGTTTCATCCTGGGTCTTCACCGTTTGCCTCCAAAGTCGGTTTACGTCGGGGAGCTCCGGGCCGCGGCTCCGGGTGGTGGCCCGGAATCCGGCCGGATACCCCTAGTGCGGCGGCATCGTCCCACGTGTCCACATCGTCCGTGGCACCTGGCGGAACGTGAATTCCCCGCACGTCCAGACTAGCAAGAAGGGCGAATACCGACGCGTCAGCCAGCGCGCCCCGCCGTGCGGCATCGGCCACGGCTCGTTGTAGCGCGGCCGTGTCATAAAAAGCCGCAAGGGGCTGCCGGCGCCCGTCGGCCGAGACTGCCATGACGCCGTCGCCGGCCGGTCCGGCACGCAGGGCGGCGCGGAGTGCGGCGACGGCGGCCTCCACCCCGGGCATGTCGCAGGCCAGGACGAGGGTCAGTGCGTGCGTCCGGCCGGCGCCGCCTCCGGCATGGTGGGATGCCAGGGCAGCGAGGCCGGCGGCGATGGCGGCGGCAGGCCCGGCGAAGGGCGGTTCTTCACGGCAGGTCAGTACGCCGGGCGGAAGCTTGCCGGGATCCGGTCCCACAACGGCAATCGCGCCGGCGCCGCGGGCGGCGTCGAGCGAGCGTTCGAGGAGGGTGCGGCCGCCGATGACCAGACCGGCCTTGGACGCGCCGCCCAGGCGGGAGGCGCGCCCACCGGCGAGAATGACAGCATCGAAGTCCACCGGCCCAGCCTAGCGCGGAGGCGGAGCCTGAAGGCCGCCGGGGAGGCACTGGATCAGGCTGCGGATTCGGGCAGGAGGAAGGGGTCCCAGGCCGGCGTCGGCTTTTCCAGTTCCTTGATCTGCCAGGTGGTGCCCTTGGGCGGGCCCGGGACGAAGCTGAGTTTCCAGCCCATCTCGGCAGGCGTGTGGTCGCCCTTGGCGTTGTTGCAGCGCAGGCAGGCCGCCACGAGGTTTTCCCAGGAATCGGCACCACCCCTGGACTTGGGGTGGACGTGGTCAATCGTGTGGGCGGCTTTGCCGCAGTATGCACAGCGCTGTCCGTCCCGCCGAAGCACGCCCCGGCGGCTGACGGCCGTCATGGTGTTGTACCGGGGCCGGATGTAGCGGTTCAGCAAGATCACTGAGGGCCGCCCCAGTATGTCCTGCGGCCCGACGACGGGATCGTCGCCTTCGGCCACCACACTGGCCTTCCCGGTAAGCACAAGAACAAGCGCCCGGCGGAAGGTGACTACCGCGAGCGGTTCATATCCAGCATTCAGAACGAGAGTGCGCATCCGCATACCTCTTCACGGCCGCACCCGCCAGGGGCACGAGGGCCGGCTGCCCTCTGCATGGT
>JBKKDK010000271.1:0-4289 GCA_046708245.1 Arthrobacter sp. | reverse complement strand
ACGTCCATTGTCGAGGTGAGCCAGGGTATCCGGCGCAATGTCATCCAGTCGGTGGAGCGCGCGACCGGTCTGGAGGTGCTGGAAGTGAATGTCCACGTCACCGATGTTCATCTGCCCGATGATGAGCAGCGGCCCGAAGAGGACGCCAAGAAGCCTCTGGAGTAACCCCTCACCCGCTCTGCCTCGTTTTCGGGCGGTAACCGATTTTGGAAGGAGTGCCGCATGTCCACTACACGATGGTGTCTGGCAGTCGGTCTGGTATTAGGAATCGTTTTGGCCTTCGGAGGTTTCACGGCCTTGGTGATAGCGGTTCTCTTTGGTCTGGTTGGGCTGCTAGTGGGCCGGTTTGCGGAAGGGAAACTGGATCTGCAGGCACTGTTCGGCAAAGCATCCAGCCGATGAATGCCACTGCAGCGCAGGCCGGCTCCCGGGACCTGGATTCGCGGGGGCGGACTGTCCTGGACCGGAAGGTGCTGGAGAAGATCGCCAGTCAGGTCGCCGGCGAAGAGTCCTTTGCCGGCGGGTCATCAGGCGGGTTTCTGGGCATCGGAGCACATTCGGACTTTTCCGCCCGGCCCAAAGTCACGGTGGAGCTTGCGGGCAATATCGCCGCCCTCACCGTGGAGATAGGGCTCCTCTACCCGGTACCGCTGCGCCAGGTAACCGAACAGCTGCGCCGCCGGATCAGCGAACGCGTCAACGCCCTGACCGGGGTGGAGGTGCGCCAGGTCGACATCACAGTGTCCTGGCTTAAACCTGCCGATGAATCCACCGGCCGCCGGAGGCTGTTATGAGCCGGCACGATGGGAATGCCACACCCCTGCGGCACCGTCCCAGCAGGGCAGATCCTGCCCTGATCCTGGGAGCGCTTTTTCTGGCCGCCGGCGTGGCACTGGTGTGGGCGGCAGCGGCCCGGCTGGTCACGGGTTCGTGGCCGGTGTTACTGGCCGGACCCCGGGACTGGCTGACCGGTTTGGCCTGGAACGATCCGGGAGTCTGGGTCGTCGGGGCCGCGGCGGCGGTCGTGGGAGCAGTCCTGCTGGCGGCAGCACTGGTTCCGGGCAGCTTTAACGCCTTGCGGCTGCGGGTACCCGGGGACGGGGGGCAAGTCGAGGTGGCGGGCACGCAGGAGATTGTCATGACGCGGCGGGCTGTTGCGCGGTACGCGGCGGCGCATTGTGAAGACGTCGACGGCGTCGGTTCAGCATCGGCCACGGCCTCGGCACACGCTGTCCATCTAAATGTGACCACGGCTCTGCATGAAACAGGGGAGCTGCGCGGCCGCGTCATTGCCGAGGTCAGGGCCCAACTGGCCGGTGCCGGGCTCACCCCGGTCCCAAAGATCACGGCGTCCGTCCGGTCCAAGAAATGACCGCGGAAACCATCCTCCCGTATTCCGGAAAGAAGGAACCCCATGCGACAACACGCCGGAGCGCTGAACCGCACGTGCTTGGTCATCCTTGGCATTCTCGCCCTGGCCGGCGGCGTCCTGATACTGCTGGTGGCCAGCGGAACGCTGCACGCCATGAGCCCCGCAACGGTCGCTGCAGAGAGTCCCGTCGTTACAGGGGCTCTGCGCACGGTCTTCGGGCCGGCCTCTGTTACCGCCATTGTCCTGGTGGCCGGCATTGTCATGGGCGCCCTGGGGTCGTCGTGGATCCTGGCGCAGATTCCACGAAGGAATGCCGCCGACAGGTACCGGCTGCATCAGGACCCCGCCTCCGGAACCACGGTATGTGAAACCTCGGTGCTGGCCTCCGCCGTGGAAAACCAGATCAATACCCTGCCTGGGGTTGTGGGTTCCTCGGCACTGCTGCGCGGCACAGCCAGGGACCCGGATCTGACGATGAAAGTCACGGTCAACAACCGCGCCGACATCCAGGACGTCCTCCACAGCATCAACACCAGGGTCATTCCGGACCTCTCCACGGCCTTGGAAACACCGCTGCGGCGGACAGGAATCCAGCTCGAGGTCAGTGGCCGCAACGCTATTTCGGGCACCACAGTGGAGACCACCGGCACGGTCATCCACTAAGAACATGCCGCTGAAGGACACGACCTTAGCGTCGGATATTTCACTTTTCCACAAGCCCCAACCTGCCCATCGAGAAATTCCAAGGAGACACCATGCTCGGCCCGGAGGACATCGACGATCTGATCGCCAAAGGCGCAACCGTCCTCTCCATCGACAGGAACAAGATCGGCCCTTAGGCCAAGGAAGCGGGCCTGCTGCGGCCGTCACCCCGCGAGGTGGCGGAGGCCGTACCGCACCCGGGCACGCCGACACGCGGGAGCTGCGCACAGTGGGCCAGCGGCGCCGTGACGCTGAGTCGAAGCTGGAGCAGCAGCTGGCACGGCACAAATGAACCACATGACGGGCACAGTGGGCCTGCCGCTGCCGGCTAAGACGCGCCCATCCCCCGGCCGCGGCCTTCAGGAGCTGTCTGTGGGGTCTTCAGGACCTGTGCGTGGGGTCTTCGGTTGGTGGTCCCCGGTCCGGGGCGCCCGGCCCCGGGCCCGGGGCCACCGGGGGTGTCGGGTCAGGTGAACCCGGATTAGGGTCAGGAACCGGTTCCGGCGCTGCGGGCGATGTCGGATCCGGGGACCCTGGCGCAGGAACCGGGTCTGGTGGAAACGGTGCGGGTTCGCGTTGCGGCGGAATGGTCATAATGTTCCCTCTCAGCTTCTGCGGGCTCCGGATGGTGGCCTTAGCCTACGTCTCTCTCTATTCGAAGAACAGAGCGACGAACTCTCTCTGAACAGAGCCGTGACCTTTTCGAAAACCGTGCCTGGCGCACCGGACAAGAGCCGCTAGCGGGGATAAATTCACCATCCCACATCCTTGGTTCTATTAGGGGTCCGATCGCCTGTAGTGGACTGTGGCACAAGCTGGATCGCTTGCTTGGTGCTTCGGTAGTGGACCGTGTCGACGTCGCCCTCGACGTAATGCCCGAAGCCGTAGAGGTGGCGTCCGACGTCCCTGACGACGCGCACGAACATGACCACGTAGGGCCAGGCCCCGAGGTCGTAGCCTTCCTCTCCCCCAGCTGCCCAGGGCTGACCAGCCGCGTTTGGCTGCGCGGTCCATGTAGTCGTAACCGGCGCACCATTCGGCGCTGGGGAGGTTGGGTTCGGAGATGGTTTCTCCGGTGTCTGCCGTGCGGATGATGGTTCCCACTGGTTTCTGCCTTTCTCGCGGGTGGGCGTTTGCTCTTGGGTTAATGCTGGCAGCAGCCCACGGCGCCAGTCCCCTCGGCGCCTGCCGGGCCTGCCACCTGCCCACGGCACCGTGCCCGCATCACCTGGCCCCGCGCCTCCGGCCGTTTCGTCCCTGCTGAAAAGAAGCCGGCCACAACGGCGGCCACCCCGGCGGCGTAATGGTTTGGATGCTTCTATATTCGTCAAGCCGTCCCTTGACCTACCTTCCCGGCTGCATCGGATGCGTCCACAGTCTCTAACCGGCGTTGGCTCTAACTCGATTCGGAGAAGGCTGGGACTGTTCGAAATAGGACGCCCGTCTAAGGTGTTTTTGGTGGACTGCTTTTGCTCAACGCGCACGCGTTTGTGAGGGACAACTGCCTTGCTGCCGGTCCGGTGGCGGGCGGTTGAATTATGCCCTGTTCCTCGACCAAAGGCCCACATCATGCCTATACGCCCCTTCATTGTCCAAGACGAGCAGCCGGTCCTAGACCTGACGCTGCAAACGTTCGGGCCCTTTTACGAAGAATCATTCCGCCCGCTGATGGGCGAAATGATCTTTGCTGTTCAACACGCCGATTGGCGCGAGGAATACACCCGGATAGTCCCGGGGCTCCACGAGCCTGGTGCCGGTAAGTATGTTGCTGTTGCAGAGGTCGAGGGTGGCCTTGCGGGATACGTCGGCTGGGAGGTAGACGCTTCACGGGGGCATGGGACTATCAGCATCCTTGCGGTGTCTCGTGGTCATCGGCGCAGCCAAGTAGGCCGGCAGCTCTGTGAGCATGCAATGGGCAGGATGAAGGACCTTGGGGCCAAAAACGTCGAGATCGGCACGGGCGGAGACCCGTTCCACGCCCCTGCCAGGGCTCTCTATGAGAGTCTCGGCTGCAGGCAAATACCTGTGGCGGTGTGCTTCAAGGAGCTCTAGTTGTACTGACCGGAGAGGTTGATTGCGTGACTCATTTGCCCCGACCGTGCACCGGTCTGGCGTTCGCTGGGGGTTCTCCGACCTCGTGGATGGTATGGCCGCCGCAAGCCGTCTTGGTTACGCTGGCTCGCTCGATGCGCGACACGGTGAACCATCGCATTGC
>JBKKDK010000270.1:0-3255 GCA_046708245.1 Arthrobacter sp. | reverse complement strand
CCCAGCCGCTGGCCCAGCTGGGCTCGATGGCGAACCTGCTGCAGTCCGGGGTGGCCTCGGCGGAACGGGTGTTCGAACTGCTGGACACGGACAAGCAGTCACCGGACCCCGTTTCTGGTGGTGCTCCTGCCGGCGGGCGGGGGCGTCTGGTGTTCGAGGACGTGTCCTTCTCCTACTCGCCGGACAAGCCGCTGATTTCTTCGCTGAGCCTGGTGGCGGAGCCGGGGCAGACGGTGGCGATTGTGGGCCCGACCGGGGCGGGCAAGACGACGCTGGTGAACCTGATGATGCGGTTCTACGAGATCGACGCCGGCCGGATCACACTCGACGGCGTGGACGTCACCGCGATGACCCGCAACGAACTGCGCTCGCGGATGGGCATGGTGCTGCAGGACACGTGGCTGTTCGGCGGGTCCATCCGGGACAACATCGCGTACGGTCGGCCGTCTGCCTCGGAGGAGGAGATCCTCGAGGCGGCCCGGGCGACGTACGTGGACCGGTTTGTCCGGTCCCTGCCGGAGGGCTACGACACCGTGCTCGACGACGAGGGGGGCAACGTCTCCGCCGGCGAGAAGCAGCTGCTGACGATCGCCCGGGCGTTCCTGGCCCGCCCGTCCGTGCTGATCCTGGACGAGGCGACTTCTTCCGTGGACACCCGCACCGAGGTGTTGGTGCAGAAGGCGATGAGCGCTTTGCGGAGCGACCGGACTTCGTTTGTCATTGCCCACCGCCTCTCCACCATCCGCGACGCCGACCTCATCCTGGTGATGGAATCCGGGCAGATCGTGGAGCAGGGGACGCACGCGTCATTGCTGGAAGCAGGCGGGGCCTACGCCGCGCTGTACGCGGCGCAGTTCGCGGCGCCGGTGGCGGAGGTTTGAGGGCGCTGATTGCTGACCCGCAGGGGTTGAACGAAGCGATCATCCACGGTGCGACGGAGGGTGGAGTTCGCGAATGCTCCCGCCGGAGGACAGTAGAGGGTCGGCTTGGAAGCTCGAGGGGTCCCCATCACATCGTCCGGGAGCTGCGGCCGTGCATCAGGAGCTGTCCGGCTTGATGCTCCGACGTAAGGGGCGTGTCGATTAGCCGACAGAATCATCCAGAAGTGATGGCCTCGGTCATGGCGTTGAAGCGGTCTGTGCCTTCCAGGTTTTTCTGTTACCCGGTTGGGGAATACCTCAAACGGACGTCAGGACAGCGCGCCTGCGGGCCCTGTCAGGTTAGGGTCCAATTTCTGGGTCACGGACACTCGAAGGTTGGGGTCCCAGGGTTCAATCTGACACTATTTGTAGGGAAGTCAGCATGGCCGGGCGGGACATCGTATACATCAGGGTCAGCGTTGGCATCAGAATACTCAGATCCAGTTTGAGGGCATCCAACTGGATCGGACCTTCACGGATACAGCCTTGGACAAGCACGCCGGGCGGCCCTGCTCGAGGAGCCGCTGTAGTTGATCCGAGACTGGGATGTGCGCACCAATATGATGCTCCTATAGTCGTCAATGCTCGTTGAGCCAGTTTTCGTAGCGTTGATAAAACTCGTCGTCGCGGGCGGTTCCGCGTTCGAGCCGGGAAAGCCTGGTGGGCCAGACGCGGAGGTTGTCCGCGGCGGCCTGGAGGGTGATCTTCTTGGTTTGGCGCAGGGCCCGGAGGGCCCCGGCGTCCGGTGCCGGCTGCGGGTGGAGGAGCTGATCGTAGATTTCGCGGGCGATGTAGCGTTTCAGGCACCGGATGATTTCCGTGGTGCTTTTGCCTTCCTGCCTTCGCCTGGCGACGTAGTTTATGGTCCGGGTATCGGTCCTCATCCGCACGAGCGCGACGTGGTGGATGGCCTTGTTCGCCTGCCGGTCTCCGCCGCGGCTGAGCCGGTGCCGGGTCGTCTTTCCGGAGGACGCGGGGATCGGGGCGACACCGACCAAGGCTGCGAATTGCGCCTCCTTGCCGATCCGTCCGGGGTTGTCGCCCACGGTGACGAGCAGCTGGCTGGCGACGTCGGTCCCGACGCCGTGCAGGTCCCGGAGCATGGGGGCGTGGATGGTGATGATCGCGTCGAGTTCGGCATCGATCAAAGTGAGTTCCTGGTGCAGTTGCCGGTAACGGACCGCGAGCCGTTTGAGCACCAGTGCGGTGGCGTGTGCCGGCGCCGAAAGGCTCCCCGCGGGCCGGGTCTTTTCCAGCTCGGCCATCAGCGCTGCGCTGCTCAGGCCCCGGTATCTGGCGCGAAGGGATTCAGGTGCCGAGACGAGGATGCTTTTGATCTGGGTCATGACGGCGACCCGCGCCCGCATCGCGGTCGCCCGTTCGGCCCGCAGAACGCGGAGTGATTCCACGGCCCCGTCCCGGGCTTTGGGCGTCGCGGTGCCACGGTCCGCGAGGACGGACTCGGCAGCCTGGTAGGCATCCAGCGGGTCCGATTTCCCTTTCAGCCGTCGCCCCTGCCGGTTCGGGCGCATGACCTCCAGGACCCGGATACCCTCCTTGGTCAGGACGCGGGAGAGTTCCGCGCCGTAGCTGCCGGTGCCTTCCACCCCGGCGCCGATGACCTGCCCGAACCCGGTAATGAATTCGATGATCTTCCGGTAGCCGGACCCGACGGCCAGGAACTCGCGGTCGGCGAGGTGGGCTCCGGTTTCGGCGATGATGGCGACGTGATGCGTATCGGCATGGGTGTCGATCCCGGCGATGACTTTCCGATGTTCGTTTGCCATGATGAAACTGCCCGACCTTCCGTTGCGTGCGATGGAAACACAAAGGGCACGCCGGCCGGGTGGGCAGACAAGACGGTAATGGGACTTATTCGAACAGGCTCCTATGAAGTCATGTCCACCTGGCCGCCGCGTTCACTGCAGCTGTGTCGCGGAGGACAGATCATTTACAAGACAAACCCCTCGCGAGGCGTCAGTCGTACCCGGAGTCACACCGCAACACAGCCAATTCCATCATTACCGTCGTACCCCCTTGGGATGCTTGAGTTATGGAAGCCGTCAGGGAGTTTCTTCCTTTCCAGGACGCGGACCGGGTCGCAGCAGCCCCGGTCCGGCGGCCCGGTGTGGACGATGCCCTGGCCGTGCTGCAGGACCTCGGGTCGACGGCGGTCCAGGACGCGGCGGGCTGGGGTTTTGCGGCCGCGTCGGATTTTGCCGGCCGGTTGGAGGAAGCCTCGCGGGCCCTGGAGTATTTGCAGGTCGTGGCCGCGGGCGCCGTGGACCGGACCCGGAAACAGGCCGCGTCCGCCGCCGCGGCGGTGGCGTCCCCG
>JBKKDK010000269.1:0-7892 GCA_046708245.1 Arthrobacter sp. | reverse complement strand
GCCGTAGGCTGCTTCGCCGTCGGATTTATTCTGCTTGCTCACGTGGTACTCCCTGTTGGATTGGTGCGGCCTCGTCGAGAAGGTCTTCAAGGTCAGTTTCTTCCTTTGGAACGGCGGCCGCAATGATGTGGCTGACCCGGTTCCGCCGGCCCTCGAGCCGGTCCGCGCGGAGGGACAGTCCGTGGACCACGACGGTGCTGCCGACGATCGGCACCCGCCCCAGCGCCTTGGCGAGCAGCCCGCCGATGGTGTCCACCTCGTCGTCGTCGAGCTCGAGGTCGAACAGTTCGCCGAGGTCATCGATGCTCATGCGTGCGCTGACCCGGTAGCTGCCGTCGCCCAGCGCCACGGCCTCCGCACTTTCGGTGTCGTACTCGTCGACGATCTCGCCGACAATTTCCTCGATGAGGTCCTCGAGCGTCACCAGTCCGGCGGTTCCGCCGTATTCGTCGATGACGATCGCGACGTGGGTGGATTCCTTCTGGAGTTCGCGCAGCAGCTCACTCACCGGCTTGGAGTCCGGAACGTAGCGGACCTCGCGGGCCAGTTCGTCGACAACCGGGGGCTGTTCGTCGGGGCGCAGGTTGTGCAGCACGGCGGCAACGTCCTTGAGGTAGACAATGCCGAGGATCTGGTCCGTGTTCTCCCCGATGACAGGGATGCGCGAATACCCCGAGCGCAGGAACAGCGACATGGCCCGGTGCAGGCTGGAGCCGGAGTCGATGCAAAGGATGTCGGTCCGCGGCACCATGACGGAACGGACCAGGGTGTCGCCGAAGTCAAACACCGACTGGATGAGTTCGGCCTCGTTGTCCTCGATGACGTCGGACTCGGTGGCGCGGTCCACGAGCTCGCGGAATTCCTCTTCACTGAAGAAGGCCTCGTTGTCCCCCGGGGCACCGGGGGCCACCGCGCTTCCGAGCGTGACCAGCCAGCCCGGGATGGGGCCGAGGATGCTGCAGAGCGAGCGGATAAGCGGGGCGGTGAATCGGACCAGCGCGGCCGAGTGGACCCGTCCGAGCTGCCGCGGGGACACGCCGACGATCACGAAGCCGATGAGCGCCATGATGCCGGTGGCCGCCAGCCCGGCCAGCCAGACGTTGTCCAGCAGGCTGTACAGCAGCACGGTGACGGCGACGGCGGAGGCCATTTCGAACCAGATGCGCCAGAACCGGAGCGCACGCATGTGCGCAATCGGCTGCGCCATGATGCGTTTGAGCGCCGTGCCGCGGCTCTCCAGGATGGCCGCCTCGGCGTCGTGCCGCGGGAGGTAGCTGAAAGCGGACTCGGCCGCGGTCAGCAGGGCGGCGAAGCTGAGGAACACCAGCGCCATGCCGGCGAGGATCAGTGGGGTCACTGAATCGTCTCTGCAGGGGCCTCTTTGCCGGTAAAGGCGGAGAGCAGGTCACGCTGGAGGCCGAACATTTCTTCCTTCTCCTCCGGCTCCGCGTGGTCAAATCCGAGCAGGTGCAGGATGCCATGCGTCGTGAGCAGCAGCATTTCGTCCTGGGTGGAGTGCCCGGCGTTCTTCGCCTGCACCTCGGCCACCTGCGGGCAGATCGCGATGTCTCCCAGCATGCCCTGCGGGGTCGGCTTGTCCGGCGTGCCCGGCGTGAGCTCATCCATCGGTACGGACAGCACATCCGTGGAGCCGGGTTCGTCCATCAGCTCGATGTGCAGTTTTTCCATGGCCGGCTCATCCACGAGCAGGATGGAAAGTTCGGCCTGGGGGTGGATGAAGAGGCGTTCGAAGATGAACCGCGAAAGCGCCACGAGTTCGGCTTCGTCAACTGCTACGCCGGATTCGTTGTTGACTTCGATGCTCATGCGTTATCTCCCCGTTTGTCCCGGGCGACGGACTGCTTGACCCGGTTCCGCTGGATGTCGTCCCAGATGCTGTACGCGTTGACGATGTCGCCCACGAGGCGGTGCCGGACGACGTCGGACGCGTCCAGGACCGTGAAGTTGACGTCCTCAATGCCCTGCAGGATCTCTTCCACGATCCGCAGGCCGGAACGGGTGCCGAACGGCAGGTCAACCTGGGTGACGTCACCGGTGACCACCATCTTGGACCCGAAGCCGAGCCGGGTGAGGAACATCTTCATCTGTTCGGGCGTGGTGTTTTGCGCCTCGTCCAGGATGATGAACGCGTCGTTGAGGGTACGGCCGCGCATGTAGGCCAGCGGGGCGACCTCGATGGTGCCGGCGGCCATGAGCCGCGGGATGGATTCGGGGTCCATCATGTCGTGCAGCGCGTCATAGAGCGGGCGCAGGTACGGGTCGATCTTGTCGCTGAGGGTCCCGGGCAGGAAGCCGAGCCGCTCCCCCGCTTCGACGGCGGGGCGGGTCAGGATGATGCGGGTGACTTCCTTTTGCTGCAGCGCCTGCACGGCTTTGGCCATGGCAAGGAACGTCTTGCCGGTGCCGGCCGGGCCGATCCCGAAGATCACCGTGTTGGCGTCGATGGCGTCCACATAGTTCTTCTGGTTCAGCGTCTTGGGCCGGATGGTTTTGCCGCGGCTGGAGAGGATGTTGTGCGTGAGCACATCCACGGGGTTCTGCAGGGACTGGCTCCGGAGCAGCGACACGAGCTGCTGCAGCACGGCAGGGGTGATCACCGTGCCGCGGGCCACGAGGCCGCGCACCTCGTTGAGCAGGCGCATGATCCGGGGCACATCGGCGGCCGGGCCGCTGATCGAGAGTTCGTTGCCGCGGACATGGAAGTCCACGGCCGGGAACTGGGTCTCGATGAAACGCAGGGCTTCGTCATGACTGCCGAGGGACTGGACCATCTGGTCGGAGTTGTCGAACAGGACCACCTCCGTCCGCAACCCTGGGAGGGAGTGTGGAAATTCACCTGCGGAGCGCTCTCCGGCGCTGATCCGGGCTTTGCCGTTCGCTGCTTCAGTCATGGTGTTGGCCCGCGGGCCTCTGGTCCCCTCCAGTTCGGAATTGATCTGTCCCGCCGGCCCCGGCCCGACGGCGATGCTCGCCTTCTGGTTCCGGGTCCCAACGGGTCCTCTCATCTTACGCCAGAGCGCGGCGCCGCACTCTTCGGGCCGCCGCGGTGTCAGTGCCCTGCCCGGCGGCCGTCCGGCACCTCCGGGCGTCATTAGGTATCAACTTCGCATCGGCCGCATATCGTTCCCGTTGCAGTTCCGCCGCCCGGCCCGAAACCCCGGCCCTGCCACGGGAGGGTATGCGATGCTGGGAATCGGCCGCCGCCCGGGGAGTGCCCCCCGGCGGCGTTGAACACCATGGCGCAGGCTTCGTCGACGTCGTGGGTGCCATGGAGCGGGAAGGATTACAGCGATCAGGCAGCGTGGAATGAGCCAGCGATCAGCAGCCGGGCGTATGCGTCCCGGCCTGTTGCTGCTGGTGTTGCCCGCCGCACTGGTCCTCTCCGGCTGCGTCGCCACTCCGCAGCCCGGCGTCACCGGCTCGAGCTCCCCCGCGCAGCTGCAGTCCGGGCAGGCCTCCCCCGGCGCCCCGACCACCAGCGCGCCGCTGGAAACCACACAGGCCTCGAACAAGGCACCGGTGTACTGGATCGGCCGCAGCAACGACAGCATGTTCCTTTACCGCGAGTTCCGTGACGTGCCGGACCAGGACAACCCAGTCACCCGCGCGCTCCGGGTAATGATGTCCGAGAAGCCCCTGGATCCGGATTTCTTCACGCCCTGGCAGAACCCGAAGAAGCTGGCAACGTCCATTTCCGGGAAAAACGTCATCACCGTGGACCTCTCGGACGACGCCTTCAACAGCAACGTGGACGCGGCCATGGCCGAACGCGCCATCCAGCAGCTCGTGTACACCGCGACGGCGGCCGGTGCCAGCGCGGGCCTGATCGATTCCGGGCAGCAGATCCAGGTGGTGGTGCTCGTCGACGGCCACACCGACTATGTCGCCTTCAACCACGTGCGCCTGGGCTCGCCGACGCCCCGCAGCGCCGGAATGGTCGCCCCGGTGTGGATCATCGATCCGCAGGAGGGCACATCGATGCAGGACGGCGCGGTCAAGGTCAGTGGCCGGAGCACGGTTCCGGGCGGAAAGCTCCGCTGGGAGATCCTGCGGATCGACGGGAGCGTCAAGACGAGCTACCTCAACGGCAACGCCACCGCCTCCACGGACACCGGGCAGTCCGGGCTGTTCAGCGTGTCGGTGAACCTGGGCCCGGGCAACTACGAGGTCAGGGTGTCCCAGCTCCGGGACGACAACCCGTCCCAGGACCTGAACGTCGACACCCGCGGCTTCACGGTTAAGTAACTCTGCGCCACCCCGCTTTGGCATCGACTGCTCCGTAACGGCCCTTTTGGGCGCCCAAAACGGCCGGTACGGAGCAGTCGATGCCTGCTACCAGCGGCCCAGGATGTCGCTCGCGAGCACAGTCGCGGCGGGGCCGGCAGTCGAGGAGCGCAGCACGTGGTGGCCGAGCAGCGCGGTGACCGCGCCGGCGTCGCACAGTCTCGTCACTTCGCGCGGGCTGATGCCGCCTTCCGGCCCGACGATCAGCAACACCTCGGTTCCGCGTCCCGTTCCGCCGGTCCGGCCGCCCCGCGGGGCCTGCGCCGCCTGCCAGGACTCCAGCACCTGCCGCAGCGGACGCACGGCGTCCTCGTGCAGGATGACAGCGAGCCCGGCGGCGGCGACGGCGGCCTGCAGCCCGGCGCCGTCGACGGCGGAACGGACGTCGGGAATCCAGGCCCGCCGGGCCTGCTTGGCGGCCGCCGTCACGACGGACTGCCATTTGGCGTGGGCCTTGGCCGCCCGTTCGGCTTTCCAGCGGACAATCGAGCGTTCCGCCTGCCAGGGGATGACCGCGTCGATCCCCAGCTCGGTGGCGGTTTCGGCCGCCAGTTCGTCCCGGTCGCCCTTCGCCAAAGCCTGCACCAGCACCAGCCGGATGTCCGGCCGCGGTTCCTCGGCCAGGTCAACGCACTCCACCGTCAGTTCGCCGGGCGCGGCGGCGGTCACGGTCCCCGTGAGCCGTTTACCGGCGCCGTCGGCGATGTCCACTGCCTCGCCGGCACCGAGGCGTTTCACCGTGACGGCGTGCCGCGCCTCGGCGCCGTCGAGGATGAAGGTGGACCCGGGAACCTGCTGGTCCAGGGTCCCCGGGGCGGTGAAGAAGACCGGGTTGCTCACGGCTACAGGTTACCGAGCCGGTCCCGGAGCTTGGCGAAGACCCCACCGCTGGCGGCGAGTTTCCCGTGCGTGAACTGTTCTCCGCGCAGCTTTGCGAGCTGGCGGAGAAGATCCTCCTGGGCGGCGTCGAGCTTGCCCGGGGTCTCCACCTGCAGGTGGACCTTGAGGTCGCCGCGGCCGTAGCCGCGCAGGTGGGTGACGCCGAGTCCGCGCAGGGTGATGACCTCGCCGGATTGGGTGCCGGCCTTGACGTCGATCTCCTGTTTTCCGTCAAAAGTATCGAGGGTGAGCTCGGTGCCGAGCGCCGCGGCAGTCATCGGAATGTTGAGGCTGGCGTGGAGGTCGTCGCCGTCGCGCACGTAGGTGGCGTCGGTGTTGACCCGGATCTCCACGTAGAGGTCACCGGCCGGCCCGCCGGCGGGTCCTGCCTCGCCCTGGCCGGAGAGCTGGATGCGGGTGCCGGTGGCAACGCCGGCAGGGACCTTGACGGTCAGGCTCCGGCGGCTGCGGATCCGGCCCTGGCCGGCGCACTCATTGCAGGGGTCCTTGATGACCGTGCCGAAGCCTTCGCAGCTGCCGCAGGGGGCTGTGGTCATGACCTGGCCGAGGATGGACCGGACGGCGCGCTGGACCTGCCCGCTGCCGCCGCAAATGTCGCAGCGCTCCGGGTGGCTGCCTTCCCGGCAGCAGGATCCCCCGCACGTGGGGCACGTGACAGCGGTGTCGACTTCAAGTTTCTTGTTGACACCGAACACGGCGTCGCGGAGCTCGATCCGGACGCTGATCAGGGCGTCCTGGCCGCGGCGGACCCGCGACGCCGGACCGGCCTGGCCGCCGCCGGCGCCGAAGAACGTGTCGAAGATGTCCTGGAACGCGAAGCCCTGGCCGGCGTAGCTGCCGCCGCCGAAGCCGTTGTCGGTGCCGTTTTCGTTGCCGGTGGTGTCGTAGACCCGGCGTTTTTGCGGATCGGAGAGCACCTCATACGCGTGTGTGACGGCCTTGAAACGGTCTGACGCGTCCTCGCCGGGGTTCACATCCGGGTGCAGGGTCCGCGCCAGCTTGCGGTAAGCCTTCTTGATCTCTTCCCCGGTTGCATCGCGGGAGACTCCAAGAACGTCGTAGTGGCTGCTCAAAGTTTGTATCTCTTCCTGGTTGTACTGCCCGTTGGGGGCACGAAGTCTGGTCCGCAGCGGCGCTGGACGCCGGCTGCCTGGCGGTCAGGGTCCGAGGATCCTGGAAAGGTAGCGGGCCACCGCACGGACGGCGGCCATGGTGGTTGGATAGTCCATCCGGGTGGGGCCGAGGACGCCGACCTTGGCGGTGGCGTCCGGGCCGTAGCCGGTCGCCACTACCGACGCTTCGGCAAGCCCGTCGTACGGGTTCTCCCTGCCGATGCTGACTGTGACGCCGCGCGGGTCCGCCGCCATGTCGCTGAGCAGGCGGAGCATGACCACCTGTTCTTCGAGAGCTTCCAGCACAGGGCCGATGCTCAGCGGGAAGTCCACGTTGGAGCGGGCAAGGTTGGCAGTTCCGGCCATGACCATCCGTTCCTCCCGGCTGCTGGCGGCGAGGGCCTCGAGTCCCCCGGCCAGCGCCTGCGCCGCCCGCTGCCGCGCCGGCGGGCAGCTGGCAACGACGGTCTGCAGTGTCTGCGGCAGCAGGTTCAACGGCGTTCCGGAGAGCCTGGTCAGGAACCGCATCCGCAGTTCCGAGACGTCCTCGTCCGGGAGGTCCTGGAGGACGTCGATCACCCGCTGTTCCACCTTGCCGGTGTCGGCGATCAGGACCACCAGCACCTTCCGGGGGGCCAGCAGCACAAATTCGATATGCCGCACCCGGGCGCGGCTCAGGTGCGGATACTGCACGACGGCGACCTGGTTGGTCAGCTGCGAGAGCAGCCGTACCGTCCGCTCCAGGACGTCGTCGAGATCATCGGATCCCTCGAGCAGGGCCTGGATGGCGCGGCGTTCGGCCGGGGACAGCGGTTTGACGGCAGAAATCTGGTCCACGAAGAGCCGGTAGCCCTTGTCCGTGGGAATTCTACCGGCGCTCGTGTGCGGCGCCGTGATGAGGCCCTCGTCCTCCAGGGCCGCCATGTCGTTGCGGATGGTGGCGCTGGACACGCCCAGGTGGTGCCGTTCCACGAGGGCTTTGGAGCCAACGGGTTCACGGGAATGGACGTAGTCCTCCACGATGGCGCGCAGCACTTCGAGTTTGCGCGGTTCGCTCACGCTCCACCTCCAATCGACCGTCCTGCATGCAGTGCCGCCTGGTCCGGCCCTGCCCGGCAGGCGGTCCGCGCGGGGCAGGGCCAGCACTGCAGGGTTAGCACTCGACATGCCTAAGTGCTAACAAGTCTAATATGACTCGCCGCGTTGTTAGCATTGGGTTCGCTCCGGGCGTTGCTCCCGGGGCTGGTGTTTTCGGGCACAGCCCGCCGTATTATTCCGAACGCAAGGCAGTGTGTAACCGATGTCGTACCAAAACTGGGGCCCCCAGGACCTGTCCGCCCCCGCCAAAGCCCAGCTGCCCGAAGTCCCGGTGGAACGCGGCATGGTGCTCGAGGACGTGCAGACCGGCTGGGTGGGCGCTGTCACCCGGGTGGAAAAGTCCGGCGGGATGTACGTGGTGGCCCTGGAGGACCGGCGGGGCAAGTCGAGGTCCTTCCGCCTTGGCTTTGGATTCCTGCTGGACGGCGCGCCGGTCCGGCTGATGCCGCCGGCGCCGCGGCCCGCGCAGGTGCCGGC
>JBKKDK010000268.1:0-5468 GCA_046708245.1 Arthrobacter sp. | reverse complement strand
TACGGCGCCCCAGCCCGTCGTGGACGTACTCCGTCCGGGTACCGTCCGCGTCGGTGACGGCAAGGAGTTGCCCCGCGGCGTCGTACTCGTAGGCCCGGGAGCCGGCTGGCGTGGATTCGCGGACAAGGCGCCCGCCGGCGTCGTACACCCACTCCGAGACGGAAGCCGGCACTGAAGCCTGCGCGGAAAGATCTGTGTCTCCGTTCCGGGTAGTGGTGGCCGAGACCATCTGCCCGGCCCCGTCGTAGCCGTACCGGGTCACGGCGCCGGCGCGGGTCAGGGCCGTGATCCGGCCGTCCCCGTCCCGGCCGATCAGGGTGGCATCCGCCGAGCGAAGGTCGGTGCGGTCGGTGCGGCTGTGCCCGGACAGGCTCCCGTAGCGGTAGGCCCATTCCTGGACCAGGTCCCCGGCGGTGGCGGAGGTGATACGCCCCGAGGCGTCGTGGGTGAACACGGCCTCCCCGAGTCGGGCGTTGCTGACGGTGGTCACCCTGCCCGCAGCATCCCGGACATACGTGGTGGTGGTTCCGTGCGCGTCGGTGTACCCGGTGCGGTTCCCGTCGGCGTCGTACTCCCAGGACATTCGCCCGGCCCCGCGGGTGCGGGAGGTCAGCTGCCCGCGCCGGTCGAACGCCAGCTCGTGCGCCACCGCCAGTCCGTCGGCACCCGTGTAGTCGGTGATGATCATGCGACGGCGGATCAGGTCGCGCTCGACGGCGGCCAGCAGCTTCCCGTCGAACGACGTGGAGGATTCGCGGCCTGCCGAATCGTACGTCCAGGTGGTGGTGTGCCCATCCGGGTCGGTCTGGGAGAGCTGCCGCCCGGCGGGATCGTAAGTGGCCGTGGTCGCCCGGCCGAGGGCGTCGGTGACGGAATCGACCAAGTCCGTGGCCGTGTAGGTGCGGGTGGTCACCCCGCCCAGCGGATCGGTGATGCGGACCAGGCGCCCGCGCACGTCGTACTCGAACCGGGTCCGCCCGCCGACGCCGTTGACGGTTTCGGTCAGTTCCCCGGCGGTGTTGTATTTGAACCGGCGGGTGCCGTACCAGGAGTCCTGGGAGAAGCTCAGCCGTCCGGCTTTGTCGTAGCCGTACCGGGAAACGCCCTGGCCGGGGGTATTGCGCGTTAGGAGCCGCCCGCACGGGTCGTACTCGAAGGTCTCGATCTCGCCTGTGGGCAGCGTCCGGGCGGCGACCCTCTGGTCGGCGTCGTAGGCCAGTTCCGTGACCGCGCCGAGCGGGTCCGTGGTTTTCCAGGGCCGTCCGCAGCCGTCGTACTCATACCTGGTGACGGCGCCAGAGGGAGATGTGATCGAGGTGATTTTCCCGGCCACGTTCCGGCCCAGGACCGTCAGGCCGCCTTCGCCGTCGACGAGCTCCACCGGGTTCCCGGCCGCATCGTAGGAGACAAGCTCCGCGGATCCGTCCACGCCGTGCACCTGCGTGGGGCGCCCGTACTCGTCAAAGCTGTACGTCGAGGACGCAAACGCGTCCGTCAGGGTGGCCGTGCCGGCCCTGCGGTCCGTCGTGGCGTCCGTGCGGACACCGGTGGGGTCGACGACGGCGGCCAGGGCGCCGACCTTGTCGTACTCCCGCCCCCAGTCATGGCCGGCCGGATCCGTGATCCCGACCAGCCGGGACAGCGAGTCGTGAACAAAGCCCCAGCGGGCGCCGTCGGGCAGCACCGCGCCGGTGACGTTGCCGAGCTCGTCGAACATCCGCTCAACGGCACGGCCCAACGGATCGATCGTTCGGACCAGTTCGCCGTTGACGGCGTATTCGAGTTCGGTCCGCCCGCCGTCCGGGGCGACGAACGCCGTCGTCCGCCCCGCTGAATCGTATTCGAAGGCCCAGACGGCGCCGTCCGGGTCCTCACGCCGCGCCAGCAGGCCCGCACCGTCATGGATGAAACGGGTTTCAGCGCCGGACGGGCTGAGCGCCGCAACCGGGCGGCCAGCATGGTCACGGACGATCCTCGCGACGTCCCCGGCCGCGTTCCGGGTCGAAACCAGGTCGCCGAACCGGTCGTACTCAAAGCCGATGGTCACTCCGGCCGGGTCCACCACCCGGGCCAATTGCCCGTTCCGCCACACCAGCTCGGTGCGCCCGCCCAGCGGGTCCAGGATTACCGAAGGGTCCCGCGACACGTCATCGGCGTACTCATAGGAGACGACCGACCCGGACTCCGTCACCAGGGTGGTGATGCGGTCCTGCTCATCCCAGCCGTAGGTGATGTCCGCACCTTCCGGGGTAACGGTCCGGATCTTCCGGCCCCGGGCGTCATAGGCATTCACCGTGACGGATCCATCGCGTTCCGTGAACGACACCAGGTTTCCGTGGCCGTCATACGCCATGGACTGACGCTGGTCATGGGAATCGAGCACGCCGACCAGGCGGCCCTTCGCGTCCGCGATCCACGAGTTCGAGCGGGTGCCGTCCTCATCCGAAACGGCTGTTACCCGGCCCGGCAAATACGCGAACCTGGTCCGGCGGCCATGCTGGGTCACCTGCAGCACAACCCGGCCGTGTTCGTCATAGGTGTTTTCTGCCTCAAGGACACCCGCAGCCGAGACCACAGCCTCAATCAGGCCCTGCTCATTCCACCGGTACGTGCGCGCCCCCAGTTCGGTTGCCACAGTCGTCAGCTGGCCGGCGGAGTCGTATTCGTACTCGACCCGGCGCCCGTCCGAGGCCCGCACCACGGCAACGAGCCCGTTCACGTACTCGACGTCCAGGAAACGGCCGCGCACATGCGCCAGCCGGCTCACCAGTCCGGGAATCTCGGAGTCGGCGCCGTCGGCCGGCTTTTCCCGGACTACGGACACCGTCCGGCCGGGCCCTGACCCGGCACCGAGCCACACGCCGGCGAGGCTATAGGCCCACCAGGCGCCCTGGTTGTCCCTTACCACCAGCACCTCGGACGTGCCCTCCGGAACGGAGCCCAGCTCCGCCAGGCCGGCAGCGTTTGCGGGCTCGCGGGTCAGCCAGTAATTCTCGCCCACCCCGCGGCCCCAGCCGGCCCCCTGGCGGGGAAAGTCCACCGCCCGTCCGTCGGCCATCACCCACCGGCAGCCCTCATCCGAGAGCGTGAGGTACTGATCCAGAACCGAAGCCCACCCCGGACCAAACACCCCGGGCACTTCCAAACCCGACGCCAGCGAGTTGTACATCCGCGAGAGCACCACATTTGAGGCAAGCCCGGCAAACCCCAGATCCGATTCCGGCTCAATGAAGTTTCCCGTCGCGGTGTTCACCGGATCATTCGCATACCCGCTGGTGGGCATTGCGCCCGCCGCCGTCGGCGGGTCGACTACCAGCGCCGACCGGGTCGCGCTTACGCCGGCCGCTGCCAACGCCTCATTCACTGCCGCGTCCGAGACAGTCGAGACGGTTCCCTCGCCTCCGGCGGCCGCAAACGCGTCCGCGACAATGATCGCCCACTTCGCATCGTTCTCATTGGCCCTCAGATACTCCCGGTAAGCAACAAGCACCCCCGAAGCATCAATCGAGCCCCAGTAACAACTGGACGCAAACGAGGACAGGTGCCCCTCCAGCGTGCCCGGGGCCGCGGACAATCCCTCATCCAGGCCGCGCGAGTTGGTCGCGAAGGACCGCAGATTGGCCGGCCGGGCCGAGGACGTTCCGCCCCCGTACCCGCCGCCGGGTGGCGGGGTTTCCCGGGACCCGATATTGGCCCTGGCTGCGGCAAACGTCGGAGCCGCCCCCGGCGCCGCGTTCGGCCGCGCTTCCTCACCGCCAAACCAATCTGTGAATTGCTCCCACGCATTGCGGTCGTTGTGTTCCCGAACCCACTCGTTGTTCTTCTCACGCCGGGCGTCCTCTTCATGCCCGGCGTCGATCATCTGCTGGACGTATCCGGCCACCGTCCGCAATTCAGACGCCAACGCGTTCGCGTCATTCTTAGCGGTGGCAGCGTTGGCCTCAAAGACCGTCGAGAAGTGACCCTTGAAGTCCTCCTTCGCCGCGGAGGCGTACGCCATCCGCGAACCCGCCTGCTCTTCAAGCCTTGAGGCCGCCGACTCGAACGCCGACCTCACCGACCCGGCCACGGCGTAACTGAACCGCCCGCCATCAGAAGCATCTGAAGCCGGCAACAACGGCATCTCAACGAACTCGGTCACAACCAAGGCCCCCCACTGGACAAGAACTGGAACAAGAAGAACAACCACCATCACCGCAGAACCGGCGAACCCGCCCGGGAAAGAACACCAGGGGCAGGAACGGCCCGGAAGGAGACCTCAACCCGGGACAAGAAAACCCAAAAACCGGACCGGGAAATCCCTGGACCGGCAGTACAGACCGCAAACGGTGCAATAGCCAGGTAACCGCCCGCTCACCAGAGCGGCGCGATTACCCGGCTTCACACCGTCACGAACAGGCTCAGGCGCCGCCGCCGGCCGAGAAGATGTCCTGTGAGATCTTCTGCAACTGACCGCGCAACTGCTCCAGCTCTTCCCTGGCCTTGTCCAAAGCAGCTTTCGTCTCCGGCCACGTCGAACCACGGAACTGCGCGGCCAAAGGACCATCCCAGATATTCGGATCGGACAAAATGCGTCCCTGCGCATCGAGCGCCGAGATCTGATCGGTGAAACCACCGTTAATGATCGACTGCACCTGCCCAATCGCAGCCTTCGCTTGCTCAGTAGACAACACACGAGACATAAAAATTCCTCCCAAGAGACAACCGCTTCACCGCCGAGCACATGACCGCCGACGACCAGACTATGCCGACGATACCAACATCAGTCAATAAATCCAACAAAAGGATAAACTATTGTGACTGGACACGAATACCCATGTCATAGAGGGCCTCCCAGGCCGCGATTAGTCCATTCGCGAGTGAAACCCCGTACCATGCTGAAGGCACAGTGAATAGAAGAGGGACGATAATGCCCAGATTGACGAACACCCACCAGCACAGCCCGGAGCGCCGCAACACGCCGGGCCGGGTGCTGAGCGCTGTCATTATCTCCCTGGGGCTGATCGCGACGACGTCGTGCAGCCAAGCCCCGGCGCCGAAAGCGGTTGACAACCCGGTCAAGCTCCTCCAGAGCGTGCGCGTGGGCCTGTCACCGGCCGCCGGAGTTGAGACGGTAGAGGGCACCACCATCTCCGTGTCCGCGGCCGGCGAGTCCTCCGCCGCGGACACGAAGTACGACGCCGCCCAGGTGGTGGGCGAGCTGCCGGTGCGGGTAAGCCTGCAATACCGGGCCGGAGAGAAGTCCGGCTCCGACCTCACCGAGCTTCAAGGCCACACCGGTCCGGTCGAGATCAACCTGACCCTGGAGAACCTCACGGTCAAGCCTCGGGTCATCGAGTACGACGCCGCAGGCCAAACCCGTTCCGACACTGCCCTCGTTGGCGCCCCGCTGACCATCGCCGCCTCAACGAAGCTCGCCGGTGTGCGGGCAGACGACATCACCGCCGGCTCCGTCGACGGCGCAACGG
>JBKKDK010000267.1:0-12000 GCA_046708245.1 Arthrobacter sp. | reverse complement strand
CCTCAAGCGCTACATCGCCCGAACGCTCTACCGCCAACTCAACTCCCTATACGCCACCGCGGAACCGGCCCCGTCCCACGTTGCCGGGGCAAATCCTATCCCGCAATAGGAGCGCACGAAGCTGCGGTTGAGCATGCCGTGCTTCGGTCTAATCCTCGCTGCGGAATTCCTGGGGGCTACCGGAGGCGACCTGACTTTTTCCACTAGCGATACGTGACAGCTGGGCTGCAAATGCGTGGCGCCCGCAAGCCGATCCTCGAACGGACATCCTGAATCACCACGGCGAGGCGTTGTCCGGCTGGCAATGATGGAGAATCGGTGCATGATCAGCACAGCGAAGGTTGAGGGTTTCGTGGTTCGGGTGGGGGGTCTGTCACGAGCTGAGGTCGTGCAGTTGCTCCACAGTAAGGGCGTCTTGCTCAATGTTCACGCCGAGACGCTGCTCGCTCACCCCGAGTTCGACGCCCCAAAGGGTCAAAGCTTTCGAATCGTGGAGCGAACGGTAGAGGATCTTGGCTTCAAGCATGGCGCGGTTCAGTCCCGGATCTTCACCGCTGCGATGAACCAAGGCCTCGAACTCTGTCCCTTGGTGACGGGCCCTTACCTCCGATTGGCGATGATGGGCCAGGCGAACGCGCCGGATTCCGCCTTGTCCGCAGGCCGCGCCCCGGCCGGAGCAATCCACGTCGCTTCCGAGCCGGTGAGCGATGACGTGGAGTATCCCAAGGGCTTCTACCTCCGTGTTGTGGACGGGCAGGCGTGGCTGAGGGGTTATCGGTGTGATGACGCGTATGTGTGGGCGCCAGACCAGCGGCTCGCGTTCCTATTGCCAGGTGGCTCACGGGGCGCGAGCCCATCTTCTCACCACAGGGAGGAGTAGCGATACCGATGCCGTATCGTCCCGATCCGATGGAGGATCCCTATGCGGACACGGAACGGCTGTCCAGACGCCTTCTGACATTCCGTGCAGACGACTTCGGTGTGGATTTGATCGCTATATGGCGTCGATTTATGGTCGCTTTTCGTCGCACCAGCACCCGTAGGTAATTCTTTTAGCCGGAAGTGTTCCACAGGCTATTAGTCATCGGGGAAGTTGGATGCCGGCCGGGTCTTTTCTTCCAATGCAACGGAGATCATTCGGAGCTCAGACACATCCTCAGAGGCGTGAGGTCCTCAAAACCTAGGACACTTCCTCAACTGAACCGCTGTGAACTGCCTTCCGTAGCTGAAGACCAGCCACTCAAACGCGGACTAAGCACCAAGTCCAGGTGGCACGATGGTTCGATGAACTCAACTTGGCAATCGTTCAGACACCGAGCGATGGAGGCAGATCGCCTCGACCAGGCTGTCAGCTTGTGCCTATTCCTGGCAGCAGTGGCCATGGTGGGCGGCATGCTGGGCGTCGTCCTGGTGTGGGGTGATTTAGTGATGCCGGGATGGGCTCTTAGCGCCTCGCTGCTTGTACTTTCGCTCGTACTCGCAATCGTCGGCGCATTTGTGCGCCACCGTCGGAAGGCTGCCTCGGGCGAGCAAAGGTCAACCCGCAGGGGTTCGCGACTGTGGGCGGGGCTCGCAGTTTTGGTCGGCGTTTGCAGCGTAATCAGTGGGGTAGGCGATCTTGGTGCAACCTATACCGTCCTGCGCCCCCAGGGGCCCGGCTTCTGCCAGGCCGCAGTGAGAGAACACTCGTTCATGTTTGCCGGTGGCGGCGAGTTGTACGCAGCGGGTTTTGGTGGCTTTGGCAGGTCTGTTAGTTCTTGGACCGCTGATGATGGCTACCAACCAATTGCCTCCGACACGTATGAATTCAAGTGGGACAACGAAGGTGCGCTTCTGCAGCTGCACGGCGCCGACCCTGTTTGGCCGGCGTTGCACGATTTTGACTGCCCTTAGTGAGAGCTGAGTGCTCGGGCTTGTTATGGCTTCAACTGCCCGAGAATCTTCCGTAGACGCCGGCATTCAGCGCTGCGACGGCTAAATTCCGCGGAGCTGCCCGAGGGAGTCCGGTTACCAACGTGTTGAAGCCTGCCTCAGGGATGGATATACGGTTACACGAGTTCATCATGGAGGATACGCGCAGCGTGACCCATCGCCTGCTCAGCTGACGGCTGGATGACAGCTGGCACCCGACTACGAGTGAGCGCAACAACGACTAAGCTCTCGCCCCCTATGTGTTCGACGACGCCCGCTTCGTGACGGAGATGGACGAAGGAACCCGTTTTCGAGTACCAGACCGATGTATCGGCTGAGAAATCCGGTGCGAGGCGATGTCGGAAGACGTTTGCAGCGAGCATCTCGCGCAAAGGTGCCGCCACTGCCTCACCGACGCTTCCGTCCCAGATCTTTTGCAGGAGATCGGCAAGCCCGCGCGCGGTGCCAGCGTTAGCACGCTCGATGTCCAGTTGGGGCAATGGAGAGGGGTGCCCCTGCCTGTCAGCAGAAACAACGAGCGAGTGCACCGTAGCAGCATCGCGGGTTACGGTTTGCGTCGCGAGTGATGCGTAAAGTTCGCCAATTGGATGACGCAAAACGATACC
Source organism: Arthrobacter sp. (assembly GCA_046708245.1). Taxonomy (GTDB): domain Bacteria; phylum Actinomycetota; class Actinomycetes; order Actinomycetales; family Micrococcaceae; genus Arthrobacter. The sequence continues at coordinate 9,463 of JBKKDK010000267.1, read as the reverse complement.
GCTGATCCCAAGGGCCCGGAGCCAATTCGTGACGTCGAGCGGGGAGACAACGCCGAAAATTGCATCTGCGGCCGTGTTGTCGCTGATCTCAATTGCAAGCCGAATGAGGTCCCCCACGGCGATCGTCACCGGGTGAGTAAAGCGGGCAATACCTGGACCACCCTGAGATCGGCTCGCGTCATCGATGCGCACCGGCATGCTGAGATCGAGCCGACCCTGCTGCGCAGCTTCGAGCGCTGCCGCCGCTAATGGCAGCTTGGCTACGGACGCCAGAGGGAAGGGCCGATCGGCATCAAGTGCCAGCTCGTCTCCCGTGCCAAGGTGACGCACGAGGAGAGATCCCGAAAGTCCCGCGCTCTCGAGCGCGTGCGCTGCCCGGCGCAGGGCCCTCGTCCCCGCAACGGTGTCGTGCGCCGGGACAGTCAAGATTGCCCCCGCCTTACGCCGCCGAGCGCCGCAGCGATTTCCCGCCCAAGAATCGTATCGAAGAGCTTCCTGGCATCTGTCAAGCGTGACTCAAGCCGATACGCACGTGCGACCGTCAATTTGCGCACCTCGAACCATTGCAAACGCCACGCGGCCGCCTGCTCCCGCGTACACAGGACCCAGTCCTCGCCTGCTAGCGCTCCTGTGAGCGCGCTGATGACGCTTGGGGATTCGTAAACCTGATGTGCTGCCAGCCCAGACTCCGCAGCGGACTCTCGTAACAGGGTCAGAAGCTGGTCGGACGCGTCCTCCGCCAGCACTGCGATACGCCAAGCCGCGTGTGGCCGCAAGGCCCGGGTCGGACGCAAAGCCGCAAGTGTGAGCGGCCTGGTCCGATCGGTAGCTTGCGCGAGGCCCAGTGGCACCATCCAGTCTGCCCGGGCGGTCTCGACCGGAAGAATGGCGGCATCCGCTTCCCCTAGCCGGAACCTCAAAGAACGCCGCTCCCGGTCATTCTCCTCGACCTGGAGGTCGGCGCCCGCCCCCAGTGCGCGTAATCGAAGGGCCGCCCACAGCGCGGGATCATGATCGGGTGGTACGAGAAGGCGGATCGTGCCGCGACGATGGGATTCTGCAGCATCCAGGAGCGCGCGTTCGGCGCTCAGAACCGCTTGAGCATGTCCGAGGAGTGCCGCGCCGAAGGGCGTGAGACTCACTTGGCGCGTACTCCGCTCGAGCAGCGCTCCGCCGAGATGGACCTCCAATGCAGCGACTCGCCGACTGACTACGGGCTGGGTCGTCCGTTCGTCGTGCGAGGCCGCCGAGAAACTTTGCCGCCGAGCGACGGCAACGAATGCACGCGCACAACTGAGGATATCCATCTCCTAATTATGCGGAAAATACATAAAACTCGTCATTTCAGGCTTTGAACGCATCAGGGCATTCCCGCAGACTGGCCGCATGAAACCAATTGACGCATCCAGTCCCCAAGACCGGAATATCGCCCCGACCCGTCGCGGGATCCTCAGGCTCGGCACGGGTGGAGTACTCGCAGCCTCACTAGTCGCCACGGGAAACACCCCGGGATTCGCCCAAGGGAAACCTCCCGGACCGGGGAGCGCCCGTCCGCATCTCGACCGGGCAATCGCCGCCCTCGAATCGGCCAATGGCGTCACGATCGGCATTGTCGCGGGCCGACAAGGACAAAAATCCTATGCCTACCGAGGCGGTGATACGTTCCCGATGTGCTCTCTTTTCAAGACCCTCGCTGTTGCCCGGCTCCTGCGCGACCACGCGTACGATGACGAGTTCTGGAAGCGCCGAATTCGATTCCGTGATGATCAGATCGTGGAGAACTCCGTAATTTGCGCTGCCGACGAGGACCGGGACATGAGCGTGGAAGAGCTCGCCGAAGCTGCCCTGCGTTTCAGCGATAACACGGCTGGTAATCTCCTGCTCGAACTCATCGGAGGCCCATTGCAGATAGGGGCGTATGCGCGAACTCTCGGCGCCCCATCCACCCGGCTGGACCGCTGGGAGCCGGAGCTCAATGAGGCGCTTCCCGGTGACCTCCGCGATACCAGCACGCCGTCTGAAATCCACAAACTCTACGAGGCCCTCTTGCTCGGCGACGCGCTCAGTACACTCGGGCAGGCCCGTCTTCGCAGCTGGATGCTCCGCAACACCACCGCCGGCAAGCGGCTGGGTGCGGCGGTGCCACCTGGAGCTGAACTCGCCGACAAGACAGGTGCCGGCGCTTACGGAGTCGTCAATGACGCGGGCGTCGTGTGGCCGGATGCGCGTCCACCGCTAACACTGGCCGTGATGACCAAGACCCACGATCCGGATGCGGTAAACAACAACGCCGTCCTCGCGCGCGTTGGCCAGCTCGTTTTCGCGGAGCTCCTTTGATGGACGCTCGCCCAATGAGGCGTTTTACCGGCATGGCCTCCAAAAGCTCAGGACGCAACTCGAAGCTGTTGGCTAGGCGACACCTGGAGCGGCTAACCTCCCGCGGCCTGCTTCTCTTCGACCCACTCTTTCAGGTATCGGGTGGCGTCGGCGTTGCTCACACCCGCCGCTTCCCGCACCGTCGAGACGGTAGGCCGGCTGTCAGTTTCAGAAGTCGACTGCACGGAATGTCCAAAGCCGTCTGCAATGCCATGATCAAGGCAAAGACAACAGTTTTAGGGGGCGGCAATGCGAAAGCGAGCTTTGGCGCCGATACTCGTTATGTTGCTGGCCGCCTGTCGTGCACCGTCCGGTCCAACGGATTACCCACGTACTGCTTCTGCCGACGACCGATGGGGCGTGGGCGTAAGCTACCCTGTCTATTCGTCTCTTGCCGGGTGCGAAGACGATCCCAGTGTGGAGTCAGCTGTGCAAAGCGCGGACATGCCGTCCTCCAGACTTGGATTCCGGCTGAAGGCAGGAGCATCCGAAGCCGATGCCCTCCGCGTTGCAGACTGTGTGGCTCCGCTTTTGAGCAGCGGGCAACTCACAATCATGTCCCCTGGGGTTTGACCAGTTTCTGTGGACGCGGCTCCCGCCCATTAGCCGATCGGCTACCGGGCATTTATCCGTACCTTGCCTAGACTCGAGCGCATGGTCAACGTTGTTTGCGATGCATACTCGAGCAGGGCGGCGGAATACGTCGAACGCTTTGCTTCAATGGGTGTTGTGCACCCTTCAGATCGGCAGCTGGTGGAGACTTGGGCGGATGGCGTCGAGGGCGCGGTACTCGACGCTGGCTGCGGTCCGGGCCAATGGACGAATTTTCTCAATGAAGCTGGGATTCCTGCACTCGGAGTGGATCTGGTTCCCGAATTCATCGAACACGCCCGCGTTGCCTACCCCGGCATTCCGTTCCGGACAGGCAGCCTCGACGCCCTCGATGTCAGCACCGGGACAATTGGTGGAGTGCTCGCGTGGTACTCACTGATCCACCATGAGCCTGACACGATCCGCACTCCTCTCTTGGAGTTCAGTCGAGTACTCCGCCCTGGTGGCGCCGTGCTGGTCGGCTTCTTCGATGGTGACGTCGTCGAGAAGTTCGATCATTCGGTCGTCCCGGCATACCAGTGGCCGGTAAGTGATCTCTGCGACGAGCTGGTAGCTGCGGGCTTCGATGTGGTCGAGACGCACGCAAGGACAACCACCGGGCAGCGATCTCACGGGGCAATTCTCGCCGTTCGCTGAGGGTGCTCGGTGGGGGATCCTATTCGTGCATGATGGCCGACCAGCTAGCGGGCAGTCGCGCGGGATGATGCGCGCCTAGGCATCCCGGTAGTGGAGGCGCCGGAGTAGGGAAGACGGGTTATCCGGCGTTGGGAACGTCGTCCCGAATTTCGCCCAGTGCCCGCTGCAGACGTGAAGTCCCTCTACGACATCGCGGTCCCCGTACCGGTATAAGAGCCAAACGTGAATGTCGGTCAGTGGCGGGTTCAATTGCGGTGGCATGAGGTCGCGCGAATTCGACGGGGGCACATAGCGGCTGAAGGCTGCTGTCAGGTTCTCCGGCGGACCGAACGGGTACATCACCAGGTGCTTGTTCGGGTACCCGTTCAACTTCTTGGCCAGGGCCTGCACTCCTCCATGCTGTTCCTTGTCGACGATGTGCAGCGATTGCCGAATCAACTCCCATGGATCATCAGGTGAGGGTTCGTGTACGAGAGACCACTCGATCTGATGAGACTGGACGTCCGAATGCCGGCAGCGTTGAACGCACCACACTGTGACGCCGTCGTCGTAAGCCCGGAGGCCGAGGACCGGGTAGGGATCGACGCCCGGGCGCAATTGCCGTTCATCGCGCGATGACCAGTGATACTTACATCCGGGCTTCGCCGTCCACCGCAGGACATCTGCCTTGATTTTGTGGCGCGCGGGCTTGGTGGCGCCTCCCACGATCGTGTACGGCATGATCACCCGTACGCAGTGGGGCAGTGTCGCATCCGGCATCGGGTCCAAGCGTTTTTGTGCTTCACGGACGGCACGCGGAGCGGTCGTAATCACTTCCGCCACGTGGTTCCCGTCCAGAGATAGAAGGTCGGGCATCCTCGATTCGGATCCGTCATCGTGGTGTTGGAATTCCACTCCGAGCTCGCCTTCGAGCACGACTCTCGCGTGCTCTTCTTCCGCCCTAAGCGCCATCCTCGGCTCTCCCATGTGAACTTTCGACGACCTCTTAACCAGACTTCACCCGGCGAGCGAGGCATTACCCGCCATGCTACCGAGCCGAGCATGAGATGCTCGCTGAGGGATCGGCTTACGGGCACCCGATCGGACGCGTGTTGTGCCGGAGAGTTCTATGGTCGTCGTCTAGGTCAGCGCGGCCGGCTGCTGTGTCAGTTTCCGAAGTCTTCTGCACGGAATGTCAGAAGTCCTTGCACGGCTATTCATGTAGCAACCACCGGTCACGCTTGCCAGCAAGGAAAAGCCGGGTATCAGGCTTTCATCGCCTGATACCCGGCTGCCTAGGGTTATGCCGTGCTGCCGGCCTTGTTCCTGCGGCGCAGGAAGTAGACCAACCCGGCAAGGACGGCAAGGACGAGGATGCCGCCGATCACCCAGCCAGCCGGGCTGGCAGGTTCAGTTTGGGCTGCGGGATCAGTTGCCGCCTCTGTGGCTGCAGGAGATGGCTCAACAGCAGCGGCCGCGCTGGTTGCTGCCGTTGCGGTGGCCGAGGGCAAGGCAGCCGTCGGTGCAGCCGAGGCAGCGGCTTCGGGGGTGTAAGTGAAGCTGAACATACCTTCGATGGGGTGCCCGTCGGCGGACACAGCCCGCCATTCCACGGTGTGTTTGCCGTCGTGGTCAACGTCGGCTGCCGTGCTGAGGGTGGCACCGTCGACGGTGACTTCGCCGTTGCTGATGACATGACCGTCGGGGGCTGTGACGGTAAGAATGTTTGAGCCCGGGACTCCGGTGGTGGGTGGGTTGGTCAGCGTGATGGAGACTTTGCCGGGATTGGTGGTGATGGTCTGCCCGTCGGCGGGGCTGGTGGATGCCAGTGCGTCGTGGGCCTGGGCGGGTGTAGTGCCAAGGATTGCTGTGAAGGCCAGGGCAGCGGTCAGTGCGCCGGTAGTCCTGGCGCGGCGGAGGGAGAAAGCCATGAGTGTGTCCTTTCGGGGACTGCCTGAACCGCGCGGGTCAGGCGAAGATAAGGGAGGGTCTGCGTTTCCTGGGCCTTGCGCGTCAGTGCGCCGGCAGCAGGATAAGCCGTGGTGGTGGGCCGCGGGGTGCGGTTACGCGGGTGGCCGGCACCGGCCAGGGTCGGGATGCGGGGACCGGTGTTGGGACGGTAAAGGTGCCCGGCAGCGAAGCCGGTTGCAGCCGATGGGTCAGGGGCCGGAGCCAGGCTCTGAGCTGCCACAACGCGGCCTCGGCGCGGGCGAGGAACATGGCTGTCAGGGCTGTGGCCAGCACATGCGCTGTCGTCATCCCAGCGGAGCCGACACCGAATGAAACTGCTTCGGCGATGCCTGTTGCGCCCTCCCGGACACAGTCCGGGACAACCTCGGGTTGGTGGTGGCTGTGTGCGGTGATACCTGCAGGCCGGCAATGCGCGCCCGGGCCCGAGAGTGCGTTGAAGGCCAGGTGCAGGATTCCCTGGCCTGTGGCCAGGATCCCGCCCAGGACGGGCAGTGACAGCCGACGGCGGGACAGGGCGGTCACAGGGGCCATGACGAGGACGGCGAGCAGGGTCAATATAGGCAGTGGGGGCAGGTGCCCGCCCGCGCCCGTGTGCGCGGCGGCCGCAATGCCCAGTACGAAGGCGGTCACCACGGCGGAGCGGAGAACGGGCCACGGCGCAAGGGCACTGTGGGGCCGGGCATGCTGCGGCGGGACGGTCACGGGCATGCCGGGGGTCAGCCGTGAGTGGGTTCGCCGGTGATCCGGTGGTCGGCGTGGTTGATGGTTTCTCGGATAAGGCGCACGAGGTGCCCGTCATGGAGTGAGTAGATGACGTGGCGGCCGTCTTTTCGCGTGTCGACGAGCCCGCTGAGGCGGAGTTTGGCCAAGTGCTGGCTGACAACCGTGCGTGGCACAGTAGCCGCGGCGGTAAGTTCGGTAACGGTTTTGGGGCCTTGGGAGAGCTGCCAGAGCAGGTGCAGACGGGTCGGTTCGGCGAGCATCCGCAGCGTCGCGGCCGCCGTCTCAAGCAGTTCCGGCCCGGGGGTTACCGGGTGGACCAGGGAGGGCTGGTCAGGGACGGTGCGGGGTGCGCTGCCGGGTTGGCTGCTCATCGCGTGTGTCCTTCCCTGCCGCTGCCGTGGTTCCTGTGATGTCGTGCCGGGGCCAGGAGACGAATGCTCCTGCACTGCCTATCATCGCAATAATTGTCAGCGCCACCGCAGCCCAGCCCAAACCCGCCGCCGCGCCGACCCAGCCGGCCAGCGGGTAGGTCAGGATGTAGCAGGCGTGCGACAGAGAGAACTGGGCCGTGAAGACGTACGGCTGTGTCTCCTCCGTTGACGCGGCGCGCAGCAGCCGGGACGAGGGCGTAAGGATCGTGGAGTTTGCCGCGCCGAGCAGGAACCAGAGCCCCAGCAGCAGCCACCAGCCCGTACCGGGAACACCCAGCAGGGTCAGGGCGGCGGCGCAGGCTAGGACGAGCGGGATGATTGCGGCGCCGGTGAGCATGACCGCCCGGTCGCCGAACCGGTCCAGTACCCGGGGGGCGGACAAAGCCACGATCATGGAACCCACACCGAAGCATGCCAGCGCCAGGGCAAGGTCGGTGTTGGGCCGCTGCAGGATGTCCCGGACGTAAACGACCGTGTTGACCAGCACCAAGGCTGTCGGCGCGGCGACGACCAGGTTCAGAGCCAGCAGGGACCGCAGCCTAGGGTTCCGCCAGAAAATCCTGGCACCGAGTGTGGTCCGGTGCCACAGCGAGGTCTGCGGCACCGTGGCCGCCGTGCTTCTGGGCAGCGCGGTGACGGTGACCATGAACGCCGAGAACAGGAATCCCGCCACGGTGCCCAGGAACAGGTTGTTGTAGCTGAGCACGGTCAGCAGCAGCGCGGCCGCGGCCGGGCTGACCAGGGCTTCCATGTCGTAGGCGAGCCGGGACAGGGACAGTGCCCGGGTGTAGTCCCGCACGTCGGTCAGGATGGTCGGGATCAGTGACTGGAATGCAGGGGTGAACGTCGCGGAAGCCGACTGGAGCAGGAAGATCACGATATAGATCTGCCAGACGTCGGTGATGAACGGCAGGCACAGAGCCATGGCCGCCCGGACCAGGTCGGCGCCGATCAGGACCGGCTTTTTTGGCCACCGGGCGGCCAAAGCGTTGATCACCGGGGCCAGGCCCACATAGGCGAGCATCTTGATGGTCAGCGCCGTGCCCAGAACTGCTCCAGCATTGCTGCCGGCCAGGTCGTAGGCCAGCAGGCCCAAGGCCACGGTCAGCAGGCCGGTACCGATCAACGACACGATCTGTGCGGCGAAAAGCCTCCGATAGGTGACATCTCGCAGAACCGACAACATTCGGCCAACTCCTCAAGTGCATAGGTGCGCGTATATGCACATATTATAGCCGTCGCTCTCTAAAGATGCGGCTCTCAGAAACGAATGATTCCGAGAAGACTCCGATTCGAGAATCGGTCAGGTCCTGAGAATTTATGCTTTTCTGTGGGTCATCTGTCAATGACGGGAATGCGTGGTGGCGGGGAGAAGGGCAGATCACCAGGTGTCTGTCTGGCTCTGAGTAGATGGGCTCTTCAAGGGCTGCACCGCAGACGACGGGCAAAAAACAGGTGGGAAATGGCTGCCTTGTGGGGGTCGGTGGGCAGCGCTTGTTCATGAGAAGTTGACCCTTTCATCGGTGGCGAACTTCCTCAACCGGCCGCGGACTGGGACGCGCTTGTCAGGGCCTTGGACCCACAACTCAAGCCCTAAGACCCGGTATGCAAATTTCGGATGTCGATCGCCGTGTGGATGCCAGCCTCGTGAGCACGAAGAAATCATGCGGGCGAAACTTTTGTGCAGCCTTGAACGTGCATTCTGTGAGTACGGAACGCTTCGGAAAGGATGCGGCTTATGACTGTGAGTGAAGAGACGGTTGGCACCTGCTATGAACTTGCTGCCGGCGATTGCATTGTCGCCCGTTACAAGGGCTCCCTCGTGCACCGGGGGTGCGTGACTGAGAGGGTTCCGGAGCACGGATTGTTCTGGATCATGGATGAGCTGACCGGCGGGCGGCGTTTGTTGGACATGGCCGATCTGGAGATCAGCCGTGTCCGCAGCGCCGGATTCGAATCGGCCGCTGCCTGACCTGCGCCCGGGTTAGGAGCACGGGCCCTGGAAGCGCGACGTGCGCGGGGGCGGGCTCAGATGATGCTGTGCCCGAATCCACGGTTGAACGATCGTGTATAACAAAGGGGCCGGCGCTCCGGCTCATGTTCTTGTGCGCGCCGACGGACCCGTGTCCATCGCGGCCGGCCTCCGGCGGGCAGAGACAGACTTTGGCGTCCAGGGCGGTGGCTTCCTTCCGGGCGTGCAGTCGGGAACTGGCGGACTTCGCAGGTGGTAGCAGAGCCGGCTCGCGGACTTGTGGACGGGATCCGGTGTGCAGTATCGCGCGGATCTCTGGCGTTCGTTCCGGGCTCATCTTATACAAGCGGGCAGGGGGAACGGTTCGGAGGTTATTGCCCGGTGGAGCGGATTCTGGATTCGCTGTGGAGCCCGTCCCGGGCGCTGTGTTCAACCAGGATGGGTATGTAGGTTTTGATCCGTCCACGGTTCAGAGTGTCGTATTCTTCCGCGACGATGGACTCGATGTGTGACCGGGGTGCTTCCGGGTAGCGGGCAGTGAGCCGCCCGATTACACGTCTGAGAACAGGATCTTTCGTTTCATCGCTCATCCTCCCCAGTGTGGGCAGGGGCGAGCAGACCGTCAAGGACCTGGTAGCAGGATCTGCGGAAAAACTCGGCCCCGGAGTGGATTATGAGTGTCGGTCGAGCAGTTCGGCGCGATGCCTGACAACTCGGTGTAACCGCTCAGGCCCCGGCTCCGGCGGGAGTCATAGCGGCGGCT
>JBKKDK010000266.1:0-3210 GCA_046708245.1 Arthrobacter sp. | reverse complement strand
GAGAAGCTCAGGGACATGGTGCCCTGGAAATCCTCGATCGGGGAGATCTCTTCGAAGATGTCAGAAAGACCGGAGGAGGTGGCGACGCTCAGGTCGCCTTCTTCGACGGCCTTCGCTACGCGGGCCTGCCAGCGTTCGTTTCCGACCAGCCAGTCGAAGCTGTCCGTCTGCAGGGCAAGCAGATTCGGAACGTCAAGGGGTTCGTGAATCTTTGCGAATGAGAGCCGCCGGGTTGCACCGTCGGTGCTTTCGGCATTGATAGCGGTTGCAGCGTTGTTTACATTAGAGGTGCTCGAGGCGACCAAGAGGGATCCTTCCACAGACCTTCAGGCGTTTTCAGATCTCCCCCGTTATCCACCCTGCGGAGTGACTCCGCAGTGCTACCAGTCCGGTTCCGCTATATGACCCGGGACCCGCGCTGCCCATGTTGGTGCACGTTGTAGACGGCACATTGATGGAACAGCTGTCAGGCTAAGCCCACCGCTATATGAAGGCTGAAGGTAAACAGGGAAGACGCAAATATCTACGATACGGCAAAGCAACCTACTTGTCTACCCCACTTCCCTTCCGATTGCAAGCACCGGGTTTCCATATGTGGGCCGGAGCAGGGGACGCATCGGGGGGCTGCAGCCCGGCGCCGAATGGATAGGTGATGGGGCTCACGATAACCTTGGTGTACATCGTTAATGATCGGAAGAGAAAATCATGAGCAACTTCGCGGACAACAATGATGTTGTCATCCTGGCCGCCGCCCGTACGCCGCAGGGCCGCCTAAACGGCCAGCTGGCCAGCTTCACCGCCGTCGAGCTTGGCGCCCATGCCATCCGGGCCGCGCTGGCCGCCAGCGGCGTCAAGACCGAGCAGGTGGACTCCGTGGTCATGGGCCAGGTGCTGCAGGCCGGCGCCGGCCAGAACCCTGCCCGGCAGAGCGCCATCGCCGCCGGCATCGGCTGGAACGTCCCCACCGTCACCATCAACAAGGTCTGCCTGTCCGGCCTCACCGCGGTCATCGACGCGGCCCGGATGATCCGCAGCGGCGACGCCACGGTGGTCGTCGCGGGCGGCCAGGAGTCGATGACCCGGGCACCGCACGTCCTGCCGGGCTCCCGGCAGGGCTGGAACTACGGAACGGTCCAGGCGCTCGACGTCGCCGCCCACGACGGGCTCACCGACGCCTTCGACGGCCAGTCGATGGGGCTGTCGACCGAGACCAAGAACCTCACCCTCGGCATCGACCGCGCCGCCCAGGACGAGGTCGCGGCCGGCTCGCACCAGCGCGCCGCGAGGGCCGCGAAGGACGGCGTGTTCAACGGCGAGATTGCCCCGATCAGCGTCAAGCAGCGCAAGGGCGATCCGATTCTCGTGGCGGCCGATGAGGGCATCCGCCCGGACACCACCGTCTCCTCGCTTGCCGGGCTGCGGGCCGCGTTCGTCACGGACGGAACCATCACCGCCGGCAACTCCTCCCCGCTGTCCGACGGCGCCGCCGCCCTCGTGCTGTGCTCCCGGAAATTCGCGGCGGACAACGGGCTCGAATACCTGGCCGTGGTGGGCAAGCCGGGCCAGGTTGCCGGGCCGGACAACTCGCTGCACTCCCAGCCCTCCAATGCGATCAAGAACGCGCTGGACAAGGCCGGCTGGACCACCGCGGACCTGGACTTCATCGAGATCAACGAGGCCTTCGGCTCCGTGGCCGTCCAGTCCCTCAAGGACCTGGACTACCCGCTGGAGCAGTGCAACATCCACGGCGGCGCCATCGCCCTGGGACACCCGATCGGCGCCTCCGGTGCCCGGCTGGCGCTGCACGCGGCCCACGAGCTGAAGCGCAGAGGCAGCGGCAAGGCGGCCGTCTCCCTATGCGGCGGCGGCGGCCAGGGCGAAGCCCTGCTCCTCTACCGCGACTGAAACCGGCCGTGACCCACAATTCCCGGGCCAACGGCCCCGCCGGCGGCGGGACCGGCCCCGGTGCCGGCCGGGAGCGTTTCCTGGCCGACGCCGCGGCCCGCGGGCTTGACGTCCGAGTGGTGGAGCGCCCCGCGGCGAACAGCCTGGCGGAGGCGGCCGGGATCCTGGGCATCCAGCCGGCGGACATCGTGAAGTCGCTCGTCGTCAAGCACAAGGACGGCAGCTTCCTGTTCGCCCTGGTCCCCGGCGACCGGCAGATTTCCTGGCCCAAGCTCCGGGCCCTGGTGGGCGTCAACAAGTTGTCGCTGCCCACGCCGGAGGTCGCCCTGGAAGCCACGGGCTATGCGCGCGGCACCATCACGCCGCTTGGCAGCACCGTCGCGTGGCCGGTGTATGCCGACCGCACCATTGCCGGACGGCGCATTTCGATGGGCGCCGGGGAGCACGGCTACAGCGCCTTTGTTGACGCCGACGCCCTTACGGCTGCCCTGGACGCGGTCGTTGCGGATATTTCCGAACCAAACTAGCCCGGGCGGGTTAACTGCGCCGGCGTCTAAAAGCCGGGCCGGAACGCAGGAAACCCCGCCCACCGGAGTGGACGGGGTTTCCCGGAACAGACTGGGAACGGACGTTTCCGACCGGTTCCCGGAGCAGCGAGTTACTTGAGGGTAACGCGTGCGCCAGCTTCTTCGAGCTGTGCAACAGCCTTCTCGGCTGCTTCCTTGGTGACACCTTCGAGAACGGCCTTCGGAGCGCTGTCAACCAGGTCCTTGGCTTCCTTGAGACCCAGGGAAGTGATGGCGCGAACTTCCTTGATGACTGCAATCTTCTTGTCGCCCGGGTGCTCCAGGATGACGTCGAATGCGGTCTGCTCTTCTTCTTCTGCAGCAGCGCCGGCGGCGGGGCCAGCAACGGCCACAGCAGCGGCGGTAACTTCAAAGGTCTCTTCGAAGAGCTTTACGAACTCAGAGAGCTCGATGATGGTCAGTTCCTTGAAAGCTCCAATGAGCTCTTCGTTGGTGAGCTTCGCCATGGTGTGGCGTCCTTCCTATAGTGGTGTTCGGCGGCCTGGGGCACGCCTTCACACCGGAGTCTGATGTGAAAGAGAGTTAGTTCTCTTTGGGGGCTGCGGCGTCGGCCGGAGCTTCGGCCTCTGCTGCTGCATCTGCTGCGGGAGCGTCAGCGTCGGCCGGGGCTTCTTCAGCGGCGGGAGCCTCGGCTTCTGCCGGTGCACCGTTCTCTTCTTCAAGCTTGAGGCGCAGTGCGTCGATGATGCGTACAGCGGCGGCGGCAGGAGCCTTGAGG
>JBKKDK010000265.1:0-4205 GCA_046708245.1 Arthrobacter sp. | reverse complement strand
AAGACGTTGTCAACAAGCGCTTTCAGCCGACCAAGTTCCGCGAAGGCTACGACCAGGACGAAGTTGATGACTTCCTGGACGAGATCGTCGTCGAACTGCGACGCCTGAACCAGGAGAACGACGAGCTTCGCAAGAAGCTCGCCGAATCCGGCGCCGGCACGCCTGCCAGCTCCACTGCCGCGGCGCCCGTCGTGGAAAAGGTGCCGGCACCCGTCAAGGTCGACAAGGAAAAGGAAGACCGCGCCAAGGCAGAAGCCGAGGCCAAGGCCGCCGAAGCCGCGAAGAAGAAGGAAGCCGAGAAGGCTCCCGCCCCGGCTCCGGCACGCGCCGCCGCCACCCCCGCTGCCGAGTCCGCAGCAGGCCTGCTGGCCATGGCGCAGCAGATGCACGACAAGCACGTGGCCGACGGCGAGCAGCAGCGCGACAAGATCATCGCTGAAGCCCAAATCGAGGCCAGCAGCCTTGTCAACGACGCCCAGGAAAAGTCCCGCAAGATCCTCGGTGCCCTCGAGCAGCAGCGCTCCGTCCTGGAACGCAAGGTCGAGCAGCTCCGCGGCTTCGAGCGCGACTACCGCTCACGCCTGAAGGCTTACATCGAAGGCCAGCTCCGCGACCTCGATGCCCGCGGTTCCGTGGCGGCCCCCGAGGTCGAAGCCAGCAGCTAGGCAAAAAGCAAGTATTCTGAAAGCCGGTGGCTGAGGTTTCCTCGGCCGCCGGCTTTTGGCATTAACGGCCGCTTCCGCGGCGCAGTACGCCCCCAGTGCCCGCCCTGGCTCCCGAATGAAAGCCCTATGACTGACGCCCCACCACCTGACGCAACGACGCCCGCCCCCGTTACGCCCGCCAAGCCCCGCCGCGCCCTGCTGCTCGGGGTTTTCTCCGGACTCGCCGCGTTCGCCTACGTGTTCGACCAGCTGACCAAGCTCTGGGTCACCAGCACCATGGTCGAGGGGGAACGGATCCCGGTGCTGCCGCCGCTGCTGCACTGGTACTACATCCGGAACTCCGGGGCCGCGTTTTCCATCGGCGAGAACGTCACCTGGGTGTTCACCATCGTGATGGCCGCCGTGTCGGTGGCCATCCTGCTGCAGCTGCGCAAGCTCGGCTCGGTCTGGTGGGCCCTGGCCCTGGGCCTGCTGCTTGGCGGAGCCCTGGGAAACCTGACGGACCGGCTGTTCCGCGAGCCCTCCTTCGCCATGGGCCATGTGGTGGACTTCATCCAGCTGCCCAACTTCGCGATCTTCAACATTGCCGATTCCGCCGTCGTTTCCTCGGTCGTGATCATCTGCCTGCTTACCCTCAAGGGCATCTCCCTCGACGGCACCCACCACACCAAGGAAGCAGCAGAACGCGATGTCTGAGCATGCGCCCAGGAACCTGAGCGAAGACGAGGCCGGGGACCTCGCGGACCTCGCCGAGGAATCCAGCGCGCCGCGGCGCCTCGTGGTCCCGGAGGAACTGGCCGGGACCCGGGTGGACGCCGGCCTGGCCCGGCTCATGGACATCTCCCGTTCCCAGGCTGCCGTGCTGATCGCCGAAGGCAACGTCACGAGCGCCGGCAAGGCGGTCGGAAAATCCGTCAAACTCAGCCCCGGTGCCGTCCTCGACGTCGTCGTCCCCGAACGGCGGGACCCCCTGGAAGTCGTGGAGGAAGTAGTGGAAGGCCTCAAGATCCTGCTGGACGATGACGAGTTTGTGGTCATCGACAAACCGGTCGGGGTGGCGGCGCACCCGTCGCCGGGCTGGGTGGGCCCCACCGTTGTCGGCGGCCTTGCCGGCGCCGGGTACCGGATCTCCACCTCCGGTTCGCCCGAACGCGCCGGGATTGTGCACCGGCTCGACGTCGGGACCTCCGGCGTTATGGTGGTCGCCAAGACCGAGGAGGCGTACACGGCCCTGAAGCGCGCCTTCAAGGAACGCACCGTCGAGAAGGTCTACCACGCCGTTGTGCAGGGCCTCCCGGACCCGCTGGCCGGCACCATCGACGCCCCGATCGGCCGGCACCCCGGCCATGACTGGCGCTTCGCCGTGATCGAGGACGGCAGGGACTCCATCACCCACTACGAAGTGATGGAGGCGTTCGGCAAGGCCTCCCTGGTGGAGGTCCACCTCGAAACCGGCCGAACCCACCAGATCCGCGTGCACTTCTCCGCGCTCCGCCACCCCTGCGCCGGCGACCTGACCTACGGGGCGGACCCCCGGCTCGCCGCCACCCTGGGGCTCACCCGGCAGTGGCTGCACGCGCGCCAGCTCTCCTTCGACCACCCCCGCACCGGCGAACGGGTCACCGTCACCAGCGACTACCCGCAGGACCTGTCCTACGCGCTGGAAGTCCTGGAGTCCGGCCAGGCCTGACAGCGATTGCCTGGCGGCGCGGCTGCCGGCGGGCCTGGCGGCGGAGGCCGGTGCCGCGCACTAGAATGGTGCGGTGACTTCCAGCAACGACTCGTTTGTCCATCTCCACAACCACACCGAGTACTCCATGCTGGACGGCGCCGCCCGGCTCGGGGAGCTGTTCGATGAAACCGAGCGGCTGGGCATGCCCGCGCTGGCCACCACGGACCACGGCTACCTCTTCGGCGCCTTCGATTTCTGGAAGCGGGCCACGGACAAGGGCATTAAGCCCATCATCGGCGTCGAAGCCTACGTGACGCCGGGCACCGCCCGCACGGACAAGACCCGGGTCCGCTGGGGCGAGGAAAACCAGCGCAAGGACGACATCTCCGGCGGCGGTTCCTACACCCACATGACGCTGCTCAGCTACAACAACAAGGGCATGCGGAACCTCTTCCGTGCCTCGTCGATCGCCTCACTGGACTCCGTCTTCGGCAAATGGCCCCGGCTGGACCGCGAGCTGCTGAACACCTACTCCGAAGGCCTGATTGCCACCACCGGCTGCCCGTCCGGTGAGGTCCAGACCCGGCTCCGGCTCGGGCAGTACCGGGAAGCGGTCGAGGCCGCCGCCGAGTTCCGCGACATCTTCGGTGCGGAAAACTACTTTTGCGAACTCATGGACCACGGCCTGGACATCGAGCGGCGCGTCACCGGCGACCTGCTGCGCCTGGCCAAGGAACTGAACATCCCGCTGGTTGCCACCAACGACCTCCACTACACGCACGAGCACGACGCGAAGGCGCACGAGGCCCTGCTGGCCATCCAGTCCGGGTCCACCCTGCTGGAGCCGACGTACGACAACGGCGGCTCGCGCTTCGCCTTCTCCGGCAGCGGGTACTACCTGAAGTCGCCGCAGGAAATGCGGGAGCTGTTCCGCGACCACCCGGAGGCGTGCGACAACACACTCCTCATCGCCGAGCGTTGCGAGGTCTCGTTCAACACCGGCGCCAACTACATGCCCCGCTTCCCCTGCCCGGAAGGGGAGGACGAGACGTCCTGGCTGGTCAAGGAAGTCGACAAGGGACTGCACTACCGCTACCCCAAGGGCATCCCGGACAAGGTGCGCACCCAGGCCGACTACGAACTCGGCGTCATCAACTCCATGGGCTTTCCGGGCTACTTCCTCGTCGTGGCCGACTTCATCAACTGGGCCAAGAACAACGGCATCCGGGTGGGTCCCGGACGCGGCTCCGGCGCCGGGTCCATGGTGGCCTACGCCATGCGCATCACCGACCTCGACCCGCTCCACCACGGCCTGATCTTCGAGCGCTTCCTCAACCCGGACCGCGTCTCCATGCCCGACTTTGACGTCGACTTCGATGACCGGCGCCGCTCCGAAGTGATCGACTACGTCACACGCAAGTACGGCGACGAACGCGTCGCCATGATCGTCACCTACGGCACCATCAAGACCAAGCAGGCGCTCAAGGACTCCTCGCGGGTGCTGGGATACCCGTTCAGCATGGGCGAGACCCTCACCAAGGCCCTGCCGCCGGCCGTGATGGCCAAGGACATCCCGCTGGCGGACATCCAGGACAAGGACTCCAAGCGCTACAGCGAGGCCGGTGACTTCCGGCAGCTGATCGCCACGGACCCGGAAGCCGCCAAGGTCTTCGAAACGGCCCTCGGCATCGAGGGGCTGAAACGCCAGTGGGGCGTGCACGCCGCCGGCGTCATCATGTCCTCGGACCCGATCATCGACGTCATCCCGATCATGCGCCGCTTCCAGGACGGCCAGGTCATCACGCAGTTCGACTACCCCACGTCCGAGGGCCTCGGCCTGATCAAGATGGACTTCCTCGGCCTGCGGA
>JBKKDK010000264.1:0-5293 GCA_046708245.1 Arthrobacter sp. | reverse complement strand
GAGGACTGCACGCCGGCGGAGAACCAGGAGGCGCTGCGCCTGGTCCGGCAGCACACCACGACGCCGCTGGCGATCGGGGAGATTTTTAACACGGTCTTTGATTACCAGACGCTGATCAAGGAACAGCTGATTGATTATGTGCGGGCCGCGTCGACGCACTTTGGCGGGATCAGCCCGTTGAAGAAGGTGATGGATTTCGCCGCGCAGTACCAGGTCAAGTCCGGTTTCCACGGCCCCACCGACATTTCCCCGGTCGGGTTCGCGGCGCAGCTGCACGTGGGCCTGGCGATCCATAACTACGGGATCCAGGAGTACATGCAGCACTCGGACGCGACGAACACGGTGTTCGAGCAGTCGATGACGTTTGTGGACGGCTACCTGCACCCGGGCGACGCGCCGGGCCTCGGTGTCGAGTTCAACGCCGAAGCCGCCGCCGCGTACCCCTACCAGCAGGCCTACCTGCCCTACAACCGCCTCGTCGACGGAACGGTCCACGACTGGTGACGGGCCACGGAACCGAACCGAGGACAACTTTCGCGCCGCGGGTTGTGGTCATGGGAGTCTCAGGCTGCGGCAAAACGACCATCGGCGATTTGATCGCCCGCCGGCTGAACGTTCCCTTCCTCGACGGTGACTCCCTCCACCCGGTGGAAAACGTCGCCAAAATGGCGGCCGGAACACCACTCACGGATGACGACCGCTGGCCCTGGCTCGCCACGGTGGGCAGCACCCTGGGCAACGCCGGTGCCGGCGGACTGGTCCTGGCCTGCTCGGCGCTCAAGCGCAGCTACCGTGACGCCATTCTGGCCCTGGCGCCCGGAACCGTCTTCCTGCACCTGCACGGGAGCAGGGACGTCCTGGGCGCCCGTCTGGAGGGTCGCTCCGGCCACTTCATGCCGCCGGCGCTGCTGGATTCCCAGCTCGCCACACTGGAACCCCTCGCCGCGGACGAGGCCGGCGTCGTCGTCGACATCGCCGGTGCCGTGGATCAGGTGGTGGCGGACGCGCTGGCCGGCATTACCGCCGTCGCCCGGCAGTTCGACGTCGACCTCCGCGCCGCTCCCTTCAACCTCGACGACGACGCGATCGCCTGGGTGGAGGACACGATCGGGTCGATGAGCCTCGAGGAAAAAATCGGGCAGCTGTTCATCAACCACAACAACGACTACTCACCGGAGTACCTCGACACGGTGCTGGAGAACTATCACGTGGGCGGCATGCGCTACCGCCCGGGCCCCTCGGCCGCCGTGCAGGAACACATCCGCTACGCACAGTCGAAGGCCAGGATCCCGCTGCTCGTGGCGTCCAATCCGGAAATGGGTGGCGCGGGCAGCTGCGACGACGGCACGTTCGTGTCCACGCACCTGCAGGCGGGATCTCACCCGGACAAGGCCATCGCCCGCAAGATGGGACAGGTCGCCGGCGTCGAAACCGCCGCGCTGGGCTGCAACTGGGCCTTCGCCCCAATTGTCGACATCCACTACAACTGGCGGAACACCGTCATCTCCACCCGGTCCTTCGGAAACACCCCGGAGGTTGTGGTGGAGCGGGCCAAGGAGTACTTCGACGGCATCAGCGAGTCGCCCACCGTGTGCGCCATGAAACACTTCCCCGGCGACGGGGTGGACGAGCGCGACCAGCACGTGGTCACGTCCTACAACACCCTTGGGTATGAGGACTGGAACCGGACCTACGGTCACGTGTACCGCGAGATGATTGGGCATGGCGTGCAGTCCATCATGATCGGGCACATCGGTGCGCCGGAGCTGTCCCGGCACTTCCGTCCGGGCTTGGCGGACAAGGATGTGCTGCCGGCAACACTGGCGCCGGAACTGCTGCAGGACCTGCTCCGCGGCGAGCTCGGCTTCAACGGGCTGGTCCTCACCGATGCATCCCAGATGATCGGCCTGACCCAGGCGATGAAGCGCAAGGATCTGGTCCCGGCCACCATCGCGGCAGGCTGCGACATGTTCCTGTTCTTCCGCAACCCGGCGGAGGACTTCCGGTACATGATGGACGGCTACAAGTCCGGCGTCATTACGGAGGCGCGTCTCCAGGATGCGCTGCGCCGGATCCTGGCGCTGAAGGCAACGCTTGGGCTGCACCGGAAGCCGGCCGCGCAGCTCGTCCCGCCGGCGGAAGCCCTCGCTGTGATCGGCAGCGAGGCCCACCGGGCCGTGGCGGCGGCGATTGCCGACAAGACCGTCACACTGGTCAAGGACACCGCGGGCAACTTGCCCATCACTCCGGCGACGCACAAGCGGATCCGCCTGTACGGCATCTCCGGCGGTGCGGACTTCACCCGCTCGGATCCGCTGGCGTACCTGGACACCGTCAAGGACGAGCTCGAACGGGCCGGCTTCGAGGTGCATCTGTTCAAGACGGCAGCGCAGCGTGAGGCGGCGGGAGAGGCGGGCCTGAACTTCATGTCCGTCATCTCCGAGGAGGCCACCGGGGACTACCCGGAAAAATACGACGCCGCGTTTGTCTTCGCCAACGTCAAGGGCTTTGCGCAGGAAGCGGCCATCCGAATCAAGTGGTCCACGCCGATGGCGGCGGAGATCCCCTGGTACGTCACAGAGGTGCCCACGGTGTTCGTCTCGCTCAACCAGCCCAACCACCTGATCGACGTGCCGATGGTGAAGACGGCCATCCACGCCCACGCCGGATCCGCCGAGGCCATCCGCGCAACCATCGGGAAGATCATGGGCAAATCCGAATTCCAGGGCACGTTCAACGAGAACGTCTTCTGCGGCTCCTTCGACACAAGGCTCTAAGCCGGGATCCGCCGGTTCTGTGAAACGCGTCGGCCGGGTGTCCAGGGTAATCCCCTGAGGACCCGGCCGACGCTTTCTGACGTTCCCGGGCACCCAGGTGTAGGTTTGCACCAACCGACAAAGGGGTCCCCATGAGCTACAAATTCCGCACCGTCCGGGTTCGCGGCACCGACCTGATTGGCACCATCGCGCGCAAGCACGGGGTGGGCGCCGAGATCTTCGAGACCTCGAAGGACCCCAGCACTTCGGTCGTACCCGTGTACTTCCAGGAAACGGGCGAGATCCGCTTCTTCGACAGGGCAGCGCTGGAGGACGTTGTGGCGCCGGCCGGCTAGCCCAGGTTCCGGTACTTTGCCAGCCGCAGCGGCAGCAGCTCACCGATCCCGACGCCGGACAAGGTGGCGAGTTCATATTCGATGGCCTTGCCCATCCGCTGGCAGAAGGCCTTGGCTTCCAGGGCCGCGTCGCCGCGTTCATCCACGATGTGCTCCACGAGTCCGTTGGCGTACAGCGCTGCCACGTTGACACCCTGGGCCTCGGACATTGCCGGCGCAAAGTCCGTGCTCCGGTGGACAATGGCGCTGGCACCTTCGGGCGGCAAGGGCGACAGCCAGGCATGCTGGGCCGCGATGGTGCGGTCCGCAGGCAGGAGGGCCAGCGCCCCGCCGCCCGCTCCCTGCCCGAGCAGCACGGACACGGTGGGGGAGCTGAGCCCGATCAGGTCCTGCAGGGACCGGGCAATCTCGCCGGCCAGCCCGCCTTCCTCGGCTTCCCGGGACAAGGAGGCGCCGCCGGTGTCGATGACGGTGAGCAGCGGCAGGCCCAGCTCCTCGGCCAGCCGCATGCCGCGCCGGGCTTCGCGAAGCGACGCCGGCCCCATCGCCGTCTGCTGCGAGGGCCGGGGCCTGGTGTGCCCGATAACCACGCAGGATTCCTGGCCGAAGCGGGCGAGGGCAAGTTGCAGGCCCGGGTCCTTTTCCCCCTGGCCGGTGCCGTTGAGCGGCAGCACGTCGCGGGCGCCGTGCGCGAGCAGCTGGCGGAGGTCCGGCCGGCGGGGATCCCGGGAGATCCCGATGGACTCCCAGGCGCTGGCCCCGGAGGGCTGCACCAATAAGGTCCTGGGCGGGGAAGGAACCCGATGCGGACCCGCGACCAGGATGCTCAACGCGCGGTCGACGACGTCGGACAGTTGCCCGGGCGGCACGACGGCGTCCACGAGCCCCTTGTCGAAAAGGTTCTCGGCGACCTGGACGTTTTCCGGAAACGGCATGCCGTACAGCGCCTCATAGACGCGGGGCCCCAGGAAACCGAGCAGGGCGCCGGGCTCGGCCACCGTGATGTGGCCCAGCGAACCCCATGAGGCCATGACACCGCCCGTGGTGGGGTGCCGGAGGTACACAAGGTAAGGAAGCCCGGCCTGCCGGTGGGCCCGGACGGCGGCACTGATTTTCACCATGGCCAGGAACGCGATGGTCCCTTCCTGCATCCGGGTCCCGCCGGACGCCGGACCCGCGAGGAGCGGAAGGCCTTCCCGGGTGGCCCGCTCGACGGCGGTGACAATGCGTTCGGCGGCAGCGAGCCCGATGGAACCGGCCAGGAAGCGGAACTCGCTGACGATTACCGCAACCCGCCGGCCGCGGATGAGGCCTTCGCCGGTGAGGACGGATTCGTCAACGCCGGTTTTGGCCCGGGCGGCGGCAAGTTCCTGCCGGTACTCGGGGCCCGGTTCAGGGTCCGTGACCGGTGCGTCCCAGCTCCGGTACGAACCCGGATCAAGCACGGCGGCGATGAGTTCGGCGGCGTCCAGGTGGCGGGCTTTCTGCTGGGTCAGCATGCTCAGTGGCCTTCCGAACCGGTGCCTGCACCGGTGCCTGGGGCGCTGCCGGACGCGTCGGCAGGGACCAGACCGAGCCACTGCCGGATCTGTTCTCCGTCCTGGTCCAGCAGCGGCGGCGCCGTGTGCGTCTTGAGGGTTGTCTCTGCGGTGTCGGCGGCGCTGAAGAACCGCAAGGGCGGCCCCGGCAGGCTGACGTTCCCGAGGATCTTGTGGTCCACGTCGATCACCAGGCCCTGGGAGTGGACCTGCTCCCATGCATAGACCTCGTCCAGCGTCCGCACCTTGCCGGCCGGGATTCCGGCCTCGTTCAGCTTGGCGAGCAGCGGTTCGGCCTCGAAGTCGGAGAACACCCGTTCGACCTCTTCGATGACCTTTTCCCGGTTCCGGACGCGGTCAGCGTTGCTGGCGAATTCGGGCCTGGCGGTGTCGATCCCGAATGCCGAGGCAAAGGTGGCCCACAGTTTTTCGCTGCCCACGCTGATCTGCACCCGGCTCTGCCGGCAATGGAACAGCCCGTAAGGCGCGATGGATGGGTGGTGGTTGCCCTGGGCCTTCGGGGTCTCGCCGGCGACGGTGGCCCGCGTGCCCTGGAAGGCATGGACGCCGATCAGCGCCGCGAGCAGGGAAGTGCGGACGATCTGCCCCTGCCCGGTCCGCTCGCGCTGCAGCAGGGCCGCCA
>JBKKDK010000263.1:0-5493 GCA_046708245.1 Arthrobacter sp. | reverse complement strand
GCGGTGTCCGGAGCCCGGAAAATGGAAGCCTCGCGGGACTTTTCCGCCCGAGGGTGTGCCGATTCGCGTGAACGGGAAATGTAGTTTAAGATAAACAGGTTGCTTCAGGGAAGACGGTCCTTCGCAGGAAAGATTCCCAAGCGATTTTGGGGCTGTGGCGCAGCTGGTAGCGCACCTGCATGGCATGCAGGGGGTCAGGGGTTCGAGTCCCCTCAGCTCCACCGAAGAGGCCCTACTCATTGAGTTGGGCCTCAACTGTATTACGGGCCCGCCGCCGGGCCCGCCTCTGCGCGCAGGCCGCCCGTGTGGCAACGGCTAAAATTGGGGACGTGAACGAGACCCTGACCCCGTGCCCCGAATGCGCCAGCGAATACGCCTACGAGATGGGTGCGCTGCTGGTCTGCCCGGAGTGCGGCCATGAATGGGCGGCTGCGTCATCCGCGCCGGACGACGCGCCGGAACCGAAGGCCATCAAGGACGCCGTCGGCAACGAACTCGCGGACGGCGACACTGTTACCGTCATCAAGGACCTGAAAATCAAGGGCAGCTCCACCGTGATCAAAGTCGGCACCAAGGTCCGCGGCATCCGGCTCGTCAACGGCGTGGGGGACCACGACATCGACTGCAAGGTCGACGGCGTCGGCCCGATGCAGCTCAAATCCAGCGTCGTCAAAAAGATCTGATGATGAACGGACAAGGCGGCAGCCGGCCCGTCGCGGACACCGGTCTCGAATCGCTCTTTTCCAGGTTGCGGCGGTTCCCGGACGTCGAGGCACCCAACCTCCAGGCCTGGGACGCCACGGACCGGCTCCTGCTGGATACTGCGGCTGCTTTGCTGGCGCCCGGCAGCCGGCCCGCCGTGGTGGGGGACCGTTACGGTGCCCTGACGCTCGGTGCCCTGGATCCCGCCGCCGGACCGCACGGGACCGGGCCGGTCCGCGTCCACCAGGACCTCATCACCGGTGAGCGCGCGCTCCGCCACAACGCCGCGGCCCTCGGCATTACGGCCGGCTTCGAACAGCTGCCCCTCGGGGCAGCGCTGCTGGAGGGTGCCACAGTAGTGCTCCTGCAGCTCCCCAGATCCCTCGCCGAACTGGCGGAAATCGCCGACGCCGTCGCACGGCACGCCGCACCCGACGTCGTGCTGCTGGCAGGCGGCCGGGTCAAACACATGAGCCTGGGCATGAACGCGGTGCTGGAACGCTACTTCAGCGACGTCCGGCCGCAGCTCGCGCGGCAGAAATCCCGGGTCCTGCTTGCGGGCGGACCCCGGCCGGCCACGGCGGTGCCGCCCTTCCCGGTGACCGAGGACCATCCCGGGCTCGGGCTGACGGTGTGCGCCCATGGCGCCGTGTTTGCCGGCACCGGCCTGGACATCGGCACCCGGTTCCTGCTGGACTTCCTGCCGGACATGCCCGCCGCCGCCCACGCCGTGGACCTTGGCTGCGGCACCGGCATCCTCGCGGCCATGTACGCCCGGGCCAACCCCGGCGCCCGGGTCACGGCCACCGACCAGTCCGCGGCCGCCGTCGCGTCCGCCCGGGCCACCGCCGCCGCCAACGGACTCGACGGGCAGATCGAGGCACTCCAGGACGACGCCATGGGCTCCCTGCCGGCCGGGAGTGCCGACCTGATCCTGCTGAACCCGCCCTTCCACCTCGGCGCGGCAGTCCATGCCGGCGCCGGCATCAAGATGATTGAAGCGGCGGGGCGGGTCCTCGCGCCGGGCGGGGAACTGTGGACGGTGTACAACAGCCACCTGCACTATCGGCCCGCGCTGGAGCGGCTGATCGGGCCCACGCGTGAGGTCGGGCGGAACCCGAAATTCACTGTGACGGCAAGCACCCGGAAAACGGCCGCGCCGTAAGGCCGGCGTGTGGGCGGGCTCACGCCCGTAACGTACGATTCTGACATAAGTAGTGCGTACCTAAAAACCTCTAGGGGAATCAGTGACCGAGATCCGCCAGCCCTCGCCAAGGCGCGGAACCAACCTGCCCCGGATGGGCGACTTCAACCTCACCGTCATCCTCGACGCCATCCGGCGCTCACCCGGAGGCTTGAGCCGCGTGGAGCTGGCCCAGATTGTCGGGCTGTCGCCGCAGACAATTTCCAACATCTCCCGCCGGCTCCTGGACCAGAGCCTCATCGTGGAGGCCGGGAAAGAGGGCACCGGCCCGGGGAAGCCCCGGACCATGCTCCGGCTCAACCCCGCCGGCATGTACGCCGTGGGCGTCCACCTGGATCCCGCCGTGATGACTTTCGTCGTGCTGGACCTGGTGGGCGCGATGGTCAGGCACTCCCGCGTCAAGACCCCCACCGGGGCGGACCCCGACGCCGTCATCGGCACCATTGCCGCCGAAATCCACCAGCTCATCGAGGACTCAGGCGTGGACCGCACCAAGATCGCAGGACTCGGCGTCGCCTCACCCGGCCCCATAGACCTCGAGGAAGGCACCGTCATCGACCCGCCGCTCCTGCTCGGCTGGGACCGGGTGCCGCTGCGGGACGCGCTGGCCGGGGCCACAGGGCTGCCGACCCTGGTGGACAAGGACGTGACCAGCGCCGCCGTCGCGGAGACCTGGGCAGGCGGCCCAAGCGGTGCCGGCAGCTTTGTTTTTATGTACATGGGAACCGGCATCGGCTGCGGCATCGTCCTGAACGACGAAGTGGTGCGCGGCACCTCCGGGAACGCCGGCGAAATCGGGCACATCATGGTGGATCCGGACGGCCCGCCATGTGACTGCGGCATCCGCGGCTGCGTGAAGTCCTCCTGCATCCCGCAGGTCCTGGTGGCCCAGGCCGAGGCGGCCGGAGTCCTCGACGGCGCCCGGCACGACAACAGCGCCCCGGCCGTCCAGGACAGCTTTGCCGAACTCTGCGCCGCCGCGTACGCGGGCAACGAGAAAGCGGCTGAAATCATCGACAAATCCGCCGTGCTCGTCGCCCGGGCCGTCTCGGCGGTCACCAACACCCTGGATGTGGACCGGGTGGTCTTCGGCGGCCCGTTCTGGACCTCGCTCTCCCGGGCCTACCTGGCACAGATGCCGGCACTCGTGGAGGAAAACAGTGCGACGCGGAAGATCCACGCCATCGAGGTAGTCGGCACCGGCGTCGGCGAGGACGTCGCGGCCATCGGTGCGGCCTGCCTGGTCCTCGAGCACATGCTCGCGCCGCGCTCCCAGCGCCTGCTGCTGGAGGGGTAGGCCGCGTTCCCGGTCAGAGGTCAGTCGATGTCCTCGATGACAGTCCCGAACGGGATGGTCTCATCGAGGTGCGCCTGGTGGCCGGTCGGCCCTGGGTTGTAGGTAACCCGGACGCCATGGGACTTGTCCGCTGCAGACTGCATCAGGACAGGCCGGACTGTGAGGATGAATCTCTCGCTCTTGCCGGCGAGATACTCCTGGTAGCTGGCTGGAAGCTGGATCATGGCAACAGGATAGACCTGCGCCCGCGCGATGGGGAGGGCTCCCCGGGACCGGATTCCCGGCACCGTGCCCGCGCGGACAGCATGCCCCTGCGCCGCAAGCCGCGAATAATGTTCTGTTCGATGCCCCCGCAACCTGTAAAGCTGCGTCTTAATTCGGCAGTCGACTTGAATGCCCCTCCGGCGGGCCCTAGAGTTCTATACAAGTTACCGAGGTAACGTGTCAGCGATCCTCCGCAGAAGGGCAGCCCCAGGGCGGTCAAGGAGGGTGTGGGTGCCCCCATGTGGGCCTGACATTTGCTCACGGACAACTTCGTTTCAGGCGTAACAGTCGCGGCTGCGTCCTGCTGAAGTTTTCTCCGTGTTCCCCAAACTCAATCCACTGACGGCTGTGGTTCCGTTCCGGTTCTCCGGTGTCCGGCATCCCGGCCTCAGTGTTTACAGCCAAGGATGCAAATGTCTCCACCAAGCCTTATCGACGCACATCCCAATCTTGCCGGCGCGGCGCCCGTCGCGCTGTCCTATGAGCTTTTTCCGCCCCGCTCGCCCGCGGCCGCCGAATCGCTGTGGACCACCATCGGGGAACTGGAAGCAACGGACCCGGACTACGTCTCCGTGACCTACGGCGCCAGCGGCTCCAACCGCAACACCGCCGTCGAGCTGATCAACCGGCTCGTGCAGGAAACCACGCTGCGGCCCCTGGCGCACCTGACGTGCGTCGGGAACTCCCCGCAGGAGCTCGCGGAGATCATCGGCGAACTCCTTGACGTCGGGGTGCGCGGCATCCTGGCCCTGCGCGGGGACCAGCCCAAGGACGGCGCCACCGCGCCGGACGGATCCCTGCGCTACGCCCAGGACCTGATCGAGCTGATCCGCCGGGTGGAACAGCGCCGCTCGGCGCTGCTCTGCGCCGGAAAGGTGGCCGTCGGCGTCGCCGCGTACCCCACCCGGCACCCCGAATCCCCGAGTGAGGCGCACGATGTCGAGGTGCTCCTGGCCAAGCAGCGCTCCGGCGCCGACTTCGCCATCACCCAGGTCTTCTTCCACACCGAGCAGTACGCGCACCTCCTGACCCGGGCCCGCCGGGCAGGGGTGACGATTCCGATCATCCCCGGCGTTATGCCGCTCACCAGCATCCGCCGGCTCACCCGCCTCGGCGAGCTGACCGGCGTCGAACCGGCGCCCGAGCTGATCGAACGGCTCGCCGCAGCCGACACCGACGCCGAACGGACGCGGATCGGGGTCAACGCCACCGTTGACCTGGCCAACGCGGCCCTGGACGCCGGCGCCCCCGGACTGCACCTCTACACGTTCAACGAACACACGGCCGCGCTCGAGGTGCTGGACCAGCTCGCGCTGCCCCGCCCGCACCGCAACAACCGGCACGGCGGCCATCGGAACAGCGCCGCGCTGGCGGCCCGGCGCACCGCCGGCAACAAGCTCGCCAGCTAGCCAGCAGACTTTCCTCCCACCGAACCACCAACACCTAAGGACTTCCCATGACTGAACAGCACGCTTCCGCAGGCACCCCTTTCCCGTCCGCCTCCATCCTGGGCTACCCGCGCATCGGCCGCCGCCGCGAACTCAAGAAGGCCGTCGAAGCCTACTGGGCCGGAAAGATCGACGCTGCCGCCCTGGACGCCGCCGCCAAGGAGATCCAGCTCGGCACGGCCCGGCGCCTGCAGGGCCTGGGCCTCACCGAAGCCGCCGCCGTACCCGGCACGTTCTCCTACTACGACCAGGTGCTCGACGCCGCCGCCCACCTCGGCGCCGTACCCGCCCGCTTCGGCAACCTCCTCAACGGCGAGGGCCAGCTCGACGTCGACGGCTACTTCACCCTCGCCCGCGGCAACAAGGACCAGCAGCCGCTCGAAATGACCAAGTGGTTCGACACCAACTACCACTACCTCGTTCCGGAGATCGGCCCGGAGACCAGCTTCGCGCTGACCTCCAACCGCATCGTCGAGGAATTCGAAAACGCCCTCGCCAACGGACTCGAGACCCCCCCGTACATCCTCGGCCCGCATACTTTCCACCTGCTGAGCAAGGCGTCTCAATTAAACACAACA
>JBKKDK010000262.1:0-4019 GCA_046708245.1 Arthrobacter sp. | reverse complement strand
GGTCTTCAGCTACGCGCTTTCCCCGGCGGCGTTTATGGAATGGGGCTGGCGTGTGCCGTTCCTGGTCAGCGCCGTTATGGTCATCATCGGCCTCTATGTCCGGCTCAAGCTGATCGAAACGCCCGCGTTCACGAAGGTGCTCGAGTCCAACGAGGTAGCCAAGCTGCCGCTGGCCCGGGTCTTCAAGACCAGCTGGCGTCCGCTGATCCTCGGCACGTTCATCATGCTCGCCACCTACGTGCTCTTCTACCTGATGACCACGTTCACGCTGACCTACGGCACCCGCGCGTCCAGCCTGGATGCCGCCAAGGCAGCGGCAGAAAAGGCCGGCAAGCCGATGACCGAGGCCGCCGCGGCCGCGTTCGTCCCCGGCCTGGGCTTCGCCCGGAACGACTTCCTCTGGATGCTCATTGCCGGCGTCGTGTTCTTCGGCATCTTCACCCTGGTCTCCGGCCCGCTGGCCGAGAAGTACGGCCGCCGCAAGATGCTGATGGCGGTCACTGCCGGCATCTTCGTCTTCGGCATGCTGTTTGTCCCGCTCTTCAGCGGCGGCTTCGTGGGCACCATGGCGCTGCTCATCATCGGCTTCTCCCTGATGGGGCTGACGTTCGGGCCCATGGGTGCGCTGCTGCCGGAGCTGTTCCCGACCAACGTCCGGTACACCGGCTCGGCCGTCAGCTACAACGTCTCCAGCATCCTGGGTGCGGCTGTGGCGCCGTTCATCGCCGTCTGGCTCTGGGAGATGGCGAAGGGCAGCCCCGTGCTGGTCGGCGTCTACCTGACCGTCATGTCGGTACTGACGCTCGTCGCACTGTTCCTGAGCAAGGAAACCCGCGACCTCGACTACGAGAACAACGTCGCCTGACGCCCGTTCCGCGGTCCTGACAGAAGAAGCCCGGTGTGTTGACCACACCGGGCTTCTTTGTGCCTTGTTTCCGCGGCGGACCGAGGGGTCTTAGAGGACGGCGTACCGCTCCACGAAGTTCCGGAGGATCTTCATCGGTTCGGTCGCGGTGAACGTCCGGGCGTCCGCCATCAGCATTTCGGCGGATTCCGGCGGGAAGTACCCGGCATGGCGGTAGATGTCGATCCTGGTGCAGAGCCCTTCCGCGTCGAGCTCCGGGTGGAACTGCGTGGCGTACAGGTTCGTCTTGATCCGGAACATGTGCACCGGGCAGGCCGCTGAGCTCGCCAGCAGGACGGCGTCCGGCGGCAGGACGGTGCACGCCTCCTTGTGCCCGGTGAACGCCGTAAACTGCTCCGGCAGGCCCTTGAGCAGCGGGTCCTGCAGCCCCTCGGCGGTCAGGCTGATGGTCACACCGCCCAGGCCTTCACCGTAGGTCCGGTCGATCACGGCACCCTGGTGCAGGCCCAGCGTCCCGACCCCGTAACAGGCGCCTAGAAACGGGAAGTCCGCGGCCACGATCCCGTCCAGCAGCGTGGCAAGTTCCCGCTCCACCCGGTGCTGGGCGGCGCTCTTCTGCCCGGGCGGGTCGCTGGAGGTGAAGGGGCTTCCGCCCACGATCACACCCGAATACGCCTCGAGATCCAGCGCCGGCAGCGGAGCCGCCTCCATCCGGATCCGGTGCAGCTGCGCTTCGTCCAGCCCGGTATAGCGCAGATACGCCCGGTATTCGTCTTCGGCAGCGGTGTCCTCGGCGCGGGAGGCGAGGAGCAGGAATGGCTTCACGGAACTAAGTCTGCCCCCGCCGCGGCCGGTCCGCTATTCCCCGCCGGCCGCGTCTTCGATCATGGCGATCACGGCACCGGCGGAGACCGTTTCACCGGCCGCTGCCGCGAGCCCGATGACGATTCCGGCCCGGTGCGCGGTGAGCGGCTGCTCCATCTTCATGGCCTCAAGCACGACGACGAGATCACCTTCGGCCACGGAGTCGCCCTCGGCGACGGCAACCTTCACGATGGTGCCCTGCATGGGGGAGGTCAGGGCGTTGCCGCTGGCCGCAGCGGCGGCGCCGCCGCTTCGCGAACGCTTTTTGGCCTTGGCCGGCTTGGCGCCGCCCACGCCGCCGGAGGTGCCGGACCCGAGCGACGCCGGGAGCACGACCTCGAGGCGTTTGCCGCCGACCTCGACGACGACGCGCTGGCGTTCGCCGGCGTCGGCCGTTTCAGCGTCAACCCCGGTTGGGGTCCACGCGGGGATGTCGTTGACGAAGGCCGTCTCGATCCAGCGGGTGTGGACCTTGAACGGTCCCTCGGCGGGTGCGAAGTCGGGGTTGCTGACCACGGCGAGGTCGAACGGGATGACGGTGGGGATGCCCTCGACCACCATTTCCTCGAGGGCGCGGCGGGCGCGCTGCAGGGCCTGCTGGCGGGTGGCGCCGGTGACGATCAGCTTGGACAGCATCGAGTCGAAGTTTCCGCTGATGACATCGCCCTGCTCCACGCCGGAGTCGATCCGGACGCCGGGTCCGGTGGGGTTCAGCAGCCGTGTGATGGTGCCCGGTGCGGGCATGAAGTTGCGCCCCGGATCCTCGCCGGTGATGCGGAATTCGATCGAGTGGCCGCGGACCTCGGGATCGCCGTAGCCGAGTTCCTCGCCGCGGGCCAGCCGGAACTGCTCGCGGACGAGGTCGATGCCGGTGACTTCCTCGGAGACGCAGTGCTCCACCTGGAGGCGGGTGTTGACCTCGAGGAAGGAGATGGTGCCGTCCTGGCCCACAAGGAATTCGCAGGTGCCGGCGCCGAGGTAGCCGGCCTCCTTGAGGATGGCCTTGGAGGATTCGTAGAGCCGCCGGTTTTGCTCTTCGGTGAGGAACGGGGCCGGGGCTTCTTCGACGAGCTTCTGGTTGCGGCGCTGGAGCGAGCAGTCGCGGGTGGAGACCACCACCACGTTGCCGTGGGCGTCGGCGAGGCACTGGGTTTCGACGTGCCGGGGCGCGTCGAGGAAGCGCTCGATAAAGCACTCGCCGCGGCCGAAGGCGGCGACGGCCTCGCGTACCGCGGATTCAAACAGTTCGGGGATTTCCTCACGGGTGCGCGCCACCTTGATGCCGCGTCCGCCACCGCCGAAGGCAGCCTTGATGGCCACGGGCAGGCCGAACTTGTCCACGAATTCGAGGATTTCCTCGGCGGATTCCACCGGGTCCGCGGTGCCGGGGACCTGCGGGGCGCCGACCTTTTCCGCAATGTGGCGGGCCTGGACCTTGTCGCCGAGGGCCGAGATTGCCTCGGGGGAGGGACCGATCCAGGTGATGCCGGCGGCGATCACCTTGGCGGCGAACTCGGCGTTTTCGGCCAGGAAGCCGTAGCCGGGGTGGATGGCGTCGGCTCCGGAGCGGCGGGCCACTTCGATCAGCTTGTCCATCACGAGGTACGACTCTGCAGCGGTGTTGCCGCCCAGCGCGTAGGCCTCGTCGGCGAGCTTGACGTGCAGGGCGTTCCGGTCGGGGTCCGCGTAGACCGCAACGGAGGTGATGCCTTCATCGCGTGCGGCGCGGATGATGCGGACGGCGATCTCACCGCGGTTCGCGATCAGCACCTTGCTCAGCCGACGGGTGCCGGCGGCAGGGGCTGCCTGGGTGGATCGCTGCACGGGATTTGCGGACTGCTCCGAATTTGCTGACAAGGCGTCTCCTTCTTTTCCTTCAGGGAGCCTAGCGCGGTTTTGTGGGTTCCGCCGATATTACTTGCGGATTCCGCGCGTAAACGGACCCTCCTTTGTAGGGTTGCTACAAGGCGCTGCGAAATGGCTCACTCGGCACGCACTTCGGCCGGGTCTACCGCCCCGCCGGTCCAGAGTTCGGTGATGCCCACCTGCGCCTGGCCCAGCAGCCCGCGGAGGGTGGAAATGGAGAGCCCGACGACGGTGTGCGGGTCGCCGTCGACCTTGCGGATGAAGGCCCCGCCGTAGCCGTCGATCGTGAAGGACCCAGCGCACTGCAGCGGTTCGCCGGTGGCGATATAGGCATCGATTTCCGCGGTGCTCATCTCCATAAAGTGCACCTCGGCGGAGGTGACGGAGCCGATGGTCGCGCCGGAGCCCGCGGTCCCGCCGTCGG
>JBKKDK010000261.1:0-7278 GCA_046708245.1 Arthrobacter sp. | reverse complement strand
GAGTCGTGCTGCACCAACGCCAGTGACGACAGCGGGGTCTCCAACTGCAGCCGTAGTGTCTCGCCGACCGGATCGGCGTGCTCGCCGACGGTCCAGGCCGTCGCCAGGTCGCCGTCGATCGCCATGTAGGGGCGGCGCTCGGGCAGGTAGGCGAACGGTTCGCCGTAGCTGGTGGCGGTGGCGGTGACGGGACCCACCTGACGGGCGATCGTCTGTGTCGCCGGGTCGGTCGGCGCGTCTCGCTCGGCGAACACCGGGAGCCGCTGATCGGAGGCGACCGCGCGCAACAGCGCCAGCTCAGCCTGGTCGGACTCGGTGTAGCCGGTGGTGTCCTGCGAGCTGCGCCAGTGGCGAGCGCGATCGCGGTTTGAGTCGGTGACGATCAGCGGTGTCGTCGCATCGAGGGCGTCGAGTTCGCCAGCATCGAGGGATGCGCTGTACCGCACGACGGCCGAACCGTCGAGCAGCCCGCCAGCAGTGCAATCCAGGCGCCCTGTTCGAACTTGGTGATCAGCACGATCACCAGCACCAGGGAGGTCATCCCGAAGCCGATGGTGTTGATGGTGCGGGACTTGACCATCCGCAGCTTCACCGCCGGGTCCTTGGCAAGTTTCAGCTCCCGGCCCCAGTGCCGGATCATGCCGAGCTGGCTGATCGTGAAGGAGATGAAGACGCCCACGATGTAGAGCTGGATGAGCTTGGTGACGTCCGCGTTGAAGGCGATGATCAGCACGAGGGCGCCGGCGGCCAGGGCCAGGACGCCGTTGCTGAACGCCAGCCGGTCCCCGCGGGTCCGCAGCTGCCGCGGCAGGTAGCCGTCCTGGGCCAGGATCGAGCCGAGGACCGGGAACCCGTTGAACGCCGTGTTGGAGGCGAAGACCAGGATCACGCCGGTGGCGGCGACCACGAGGTAGAACGGGATGGAACCGGCGCCGAAGATGGTCTGCGCGATCTGGCTGATGGCCGGGCTCTGGATGTAGTCGTCCGGGAGCGGCTGGCCGTCCAGCAGGAACTCGGTCGCCGGGTCCAGCACGATGTGCACTTTGGTGGCGTTGGCCAGGTAGATGATGCCGGCCAGCATGGAAGCGGCAATGACGCCGAGCAGCAGCAGCGTGGTGGCCGCGTTCTTGCTCTTGGGCTTCTGGAAGTTCGGCACGCCGTTGCTGATGGCCTCGATGCCGGTCAGCGCGGCGGCGCCGGAGGAGAAGGCGCGGAGCAGCAGGAAGGCGCCGGCCAGCCCGACCAGGCCTTCGTCGAATCCCTCGGCGGGCACGATGGTGAACCCCGCGGACGGGGCCTCGCCCAGCTGGCCGGTGGCGGCCTGGAAAACGCCGACGGCCGTCATGCCCAGGATGGACGCCATAAAGATGTAGGTCGGCACGGCGAAGACGCTGCCGGCCTCCTTGATGCCGCGAAGGTTCACAAGCGCCAGGATGATCACGCCGATCGTCGCGATAGCGGCCTGCTGGCCGTGCAGCGACGGCACGGCCGTGGTCAGGTAGGCCGCGGCGGAGGACATCGACACGGCGACGGTCAGCACATAGTCCACGAGCAGCGCGGAAGCGACGGTGAGGCCGGCGTACTTGCCGAGGTTGTCGTTCGCGATCTCGTAGTCGCCGCCCCCGGAGGGGTAGGCGTGGACGTTCTGGCGGTAGGACGCGACGACGGTGAGGAGCACCACCATAACGGCCAGTCCCACCCACGGGGAGAAGGCCACGGCGCTGACCCCGGCCAGGGCCAGGGTCAGCAGGATTTCGTCGGGCGCGTACGCGACGGAGGACAGCGCATCGGAGGCAAAAATGGGCAGCGCGATCCGCTTCGGAAGCAAGGTGTGGGCCAGGCTGTCGTTCCGGAAGGGCTTGCCTACCAGCACCCGCTTCACGGCATTGAATATTGTCAGCACCACACAAAGCTAGCTGTATTCGCACGCGATGTCATGACGGCCGGTTGGCGGGCGGCGGCGCTGGCTGGAGGGCGCCGCGTGGCCGGTAGAGTTTTACCCAGCAGCAGACCACGAAGCATAAGGAGGCACGGGTGGCGCATTTCGTCATTATGGGTTGCGGCCGGGTGGGGGCAACCCTGGCGCACACGCTTGAGGACGCCGGTCATTCGGTGGCCATCATCGACCAGGACGATCGTGCCTTCCGGCGCCTCCGTACCGGCTTCACCGGCCGCAAGGTCACCGGTGTGGGCTTTGACCGGGAAACGCTCAAGCAGGCCGGCGTCGAGGAGGCCTACGCCTTCGCCGCCGTCTCCAGCGGGGACAATTCCAACATCCTGGCCACCCGGGTGGCCCGCGAGACCTTCCACGTCCCGCATGTGGTGGCCCGGATCTATGACCCCGGCCGCGCGGAAATTTACCAGCGCCTCGGCATCCCCACGGTCGCGGCCGTGCGCTGGAGCGCCGATCAGGTGCTCCGCCGGATCCTGCCCGAACAGCACCTCGCCGGCGATTTCCGTGATCCGTCGGGCCGGCTGGTGCTCGCGGAAGTCGACCTGGAGGCGGGCTGGATCGGGCATTCAGTGACGGCGATCGAGAAGGCCGCAGGAATCCGGGTGGCGTACCTGACCCGTTTCGGCGAGGGAATCCTGCCCGCAGCCGGCACCTCCTACCAGGACGGCGACACGGTCCACGCGATGCTGGACGTGGACCGCAGCACCGAAGTCGCCCACATTCTTGCCAAGTCCCCCGCCAAGGAGTCTTAAGTGAAAGTTGTCATCGTCGGGGCGGGCAGTGTCGGTTCGTCCATCGCCCGCGAGCTGCTGGCCCACAAACACGAAATCCTGCTGATCGACCTCAAGCCCGAGGTGATCGGGCGCAGCGGCCTCCGCGGCGCCCATTGGCTCGTCGGCGACGCCTGCGAACTGAGCACGCTCAAGGACGCGAAACTGGAGGATGCCGACGTCGTGGTTTCCGCCACGGGTGACGACAAGGTCAACCTGGTGGTCTCGCTGCTGGCCAAGACGGAGTTTGGCGTGGGCCGCACGGTGGGGCGGGTCAACAACCCCAAGAACGACTGGATGTTCGATGACTCCTGGGGCGTCGACGTCGCCGTTAACACCCCGCAGCTGATGACGGCCCTCGTCGAGGAGGCCGTGGAGATCGGCGACCTCGTCCGGCTGCTGACCCTGCAGACGGGCGTGTCGTCGCTGGTCGAGTTCACGGTCCCGCACGATTCGCACGTCATCGGCCTGACCGTCGGGGACATCGACTGGCCCGAGGACGCCACCCTGGTCGCGATCCTGCGGGACCAGGCACCGATCACGCCGAGCCGGGACGACGTCATTGACGGCGGCGATGAACTGTTCTTCGTCACCACGATCGCCGCCGAGGACCAGCTGCGGGCCCTGCTCTCGGCGGAGGCGCCAGCCGACGAAAACCAGCCGGTCACCGCCGACCGGCCCGGCGCCGGCAACCAGCAGTCCGGGAACGACGGCTTCGACGGCTAACCCCCGGTTGCTCTATCAGGCCGGGTGGTCACGGACGGCCCATAAAAACCAGACCTGATAGAGCAACGGGGGCGGGCTAGCTGCGTTCGGTTCCCTCTTCGGCCGGAGCCGGGGCGGGCCGGGTCAGGAGCCACGCCACCCAGACGCCGAGGATGTACAGCGGGGCGCCCATCAGCAGCCGCGTTGTGGCGAGGGCGGCCAGCCCGGCGTCGCCCATAAAGTACAGCGGCACCTGGACCACAAGGCGCAGTGCCAGCACGCCGACGATGACCCACGTGCCGATCCGGTAGGCCTTCAACCGGGCGGGCTGCTTGCGCCACTCCAGCCCTTCGTTCCGGATGAACCCGAAAATCAGGCCGGCGAACGGCCAGCGGAAGGCAATGGAGAGCCCCATCGCGAGGATATACGCCGCGTTGGCGAAGAAGCCCGGGACGTAGAAATCCTCGGCTTTGCCCGTGGTGTTTGCCAGCCAGGCGGAGACCCCGACGCCGACGATCCCGGCAAGTGCCTGGGTCAGCGGCCGGCGCTGGAGGAGCCGGACGACGGTGAATACCGCGGCCGTGGCGAGCGCGCCGATGAGTGCCACCGGGAGGTCCCGGGTGATGGTGAAGGCAACGAGGAAGACCAGCCCGGGCAGGATGCTCTCGGCAATCCCCTGCACGCCGCCGGCGCTCTTGAGCACGTCGATGTTGCCGTTGCTGGAACGGTGCAGGCCCGCCTTGCCCGCGTACCCCTCCGCCAGCTGGGCCACGGTGGGCTGGTCAGAGCCGGGTGCGGGCTTCTCGGGCAGGGTCATTGGTCCTCCTGGCGGGAGAGTATCTCGTAACGGGGATTGAACATGGTGGGGAGGCCGTCACGCACCGTGACCATCCCCTCGAGCCGAAGCTCCGTACCGGCATCGACTCCGGCGATGCGCCGCCGCCCCAGCCAGATCACCCGCAGGCGTCCTTTGGTGCCCTGGCCCGGCGCCTTGATCAAGGACCGCGGCGCGTCGTGGTCCACGACGATCGCGGTGAAGGCCGCCACCTGGTTTGCCGGCGGGTAGGTCACGGACTCGATGAATCCCTGGCACAGCACGTGGCCGCGCCCGGGCAGTCCCCGGACGGGGAGCGGTGCGGCGGTTGCCTTGCGGGCGGCTTCAGCCAATCTGGGTGATCTCCGGTCCACGTTCAGGCTTTTCGAGGTCCGGCACGGCCTTGGAGGCCGGAGCCGCGGAGTCCTTGGGGAGGCGCAGCTGCAGCAGGTCGCGCGGCGGCATGGGGTTCTCGCCGCGGATAACGACGATCTGCCGGAACAGTCCTTCGAGGCCGGCGGCGGCCTCACGGTTTACGGCGGCCTCCCCGCCCAGGACTCCGCGGAGGAACCAGCGCGGACCGTCGACGCCGATAAAGCGTGCGACGCGGTACCCCTGGCTGCCGTCCCCGCCGCCGGCGGGCAGCTTGGCGAGGAGTTCGGTGCCGAAGTTTCCCTGGATTTCCTCGACCTGGCCGCCCTGGCTTCCGACGGACTGCCCGATCTGTTCGCGGATTTCGTCCCAGAGCCCTTCGGACCGGGGTGCGGCAAACGCCTGCAGCTGGAGGCTTGAGCCCTCCAGGTCCATGGTGACGGCGACGACGCGCTGCGTTGCCTCCTCGACCTCGAGCCGGAGCTGAAGGCCTTCCTGCGGGGCGATCAGGAGCGCGCCGAGGTCAACATAGCCGTCCTGGCTCTCGATTTCGGACACATCGAAGGGACCGGTGGAGCTCCGGCCCGCGCCGGCGGCGGGGTCCGCGGCAGAGACGTCAGCCGTCTCCGGGGTTTCCCCGGGCTCGGTCAGCTGTTCCTGCTTGGCTTTCCTGCCACGCCCAAAAACCATCGGGTTGTCTCCTTAGTTGTGATGTGCCGCCGCGCCGCTTTGCGTCCGCGTGGCGTCTGGCCCGTGTACCGGCCACTGCGTAATGCTAACGGCCATCGAGCGGCTAACCGTCACCGCACCGCTGACCGTCACCGCGCAGCTGCGGTGCCCCATGCCGGCTCAGGCCGTCGGGGCGCCAAAACCGCCGGTGGATCCGAAGCCGCCGCCGCCGCGGACCGAGCCGTTCAGCTCCTCCACGGCGAGGAACGTTGCGTACTCGACGCGCTGGATTACCATTTGTGCAATTCTATCGCCGCGCTTGAGTTCAATCGCCTGTTCCCGGTCAGTATTGAGCAGGGTCACGGCGATTTCTCCGCGGTAGCCGGCGTCAACGGTCCCGGGCGCGTTCACGACGGTCAGGCCGTGCTTGGTGGCCAGGCCGGAGCGCGGGTGGATCAGGGCAACAAATCCGTCCGGGAGGGCGATGGACACCCCGGTCGGCACCAGGCGGCGCTCTCCCGGCTCAAGGACAACGTCCTCGCGGGCCCGCAGGTCCGCACCGGCGTCGCCGGGGTGCGCGTACGACGGCGGTTCCAGGCCGTCGTCGAGCATCTTCAACTGCACAGTCAAGGTGGGGGTTCCGTACTCAGTCACAGTCCCTCACTCTAACGCCCGGCCGGCCGTTCGGCCTAGCCGCAGCCGCCCCGGCCCGCGCCCGGCCGCCAAGGTGAAATAGCCCGGGAAAAGTGGAAAGCTGGGCTCATGCCCGAATCCAGTGCAGCCATGCCTGCCTCCAACACGCCCAGTGACGCCGCCGTTCTGTACCAGGAGAAGCTCTGGCCGAACTTCTGGATCTGGCTCGTGTCGGCAGGGTTGTCCGGCGCCGGGATCCTGGTTTTTGCACCCATCAGCATCGAGGCCGGGATCACGGCCGCCGTCGTGCTGTTCGGAATCATCGCCGTCCTGTTGATCCTGTCCACACCGGCCATCATCGTGACCGGCTCCACGCTGCGCGTCGGCCGGGCCATGATCGAACGCCGTTTTGTCGGCAAGGCCGAGGCCTTCGAGGGCAAGGAAGCGACCGCGGAGCGCGGCACCCGGCTCAACGGCCTGGCCTTTATGTGCATCCGCGGCTGGGTGGATCCGGTGGTCAGGATCGAGATCACGGACCCGTCGGACCGCACACCGTACTGGCTTACCTCCACCAGGCACCCCGGGCGGCTGCTCGCCGCGCTGCAGTCCCGGAGCTGAATCCCGGCGTCCGCTCCGGCTAACCCTCGCAGTCCTTGCAGTACTTCAGTCCGTCCTTTTCACGCGCGATCTGCGAACGGTGGCGGACGAGGAAGCACGAGGCACAGGTGAATTCATCCGCCTGGGCCGGCAATACCCGGACCAGGAGTTCCTCCCCGGACAAGTCAGCCCCGGGGAGCTCGTAGCCTTCCGCCAGCTCGGTTTCATCTTCATCCACCACTGCGGAAGGCTTTTCCGTACGCCGCGTTTTCAGCTCCTCGATGGAGTCCTCGTTGAGGTCCTCTTCGGACTTGCGTGGCGCATCGTAATCTGTCGCCATTATTTGTTGCTCACACTCCGCTGGTTCGATTGGTTCGCCGCGCCCGTGGGTCCTGCCGGCTTGTGGCCCGGGCCCCCTCCTGGCCCGGTTCTTTCGTTGTCAACACAGGACACGCGGTTTTTGTGCCCGATGTCGGGTCATTTTTGCTTAAGCGTCTGGTGAATGCCAGAGGCAAGTGTTCGGCGGACCGGCAGATGGTCTCCGGGGGGTCAAAAAATCCCGGAAAGTCGCGGAAATTGACGGCGCGCCCTTCGTCCTCACCCGAAATGTGCCATCCGGGTGGCAGAGTTTCGCTTGTTAGTAATGCCAGGGTGGAGGATTTGTATGCAGGATCTACGGCTTGTAGGCGTCCACGACGACGGGGAGCATCTCCTGTTGAGCGGCGCCGGCGGCGAGATGTTCCAGCTGCCAATCGATGAAGCAC
>JBKKDK010000260.1:0-6586 GCA_046708245.1 Arthrobacter sp. | reverse complement strand
GGCCTCCCCTGCCGGGAGGCCCGCCGCCGTCGACCAGTTGATGCGGCCGGGCCCGCTACAGC
Source organism: Arthrobacter sp. (assembly GCA_046708245.1). GTDB lineage: Bacteria > Actinomycetota > Actinomycetes > Actinomycetales > Micrococcaceae > Arthrobacter. The sequence goes on along the minus strand of JBKKDK010000260.1, from coordinate 6,524 downwards.
GCTGCCACGGCCCCGCTGAAGTGCCTGCGGCCGGAACGCGGGTTCCAGGCGACGTAGTCCGAGCGCTGCCAGCCGTTGTGGTCCTGGCTCGTACTGATGTCCAGGGCCACCCGGGCCGGCAGGAAGACGGGGGCCTCAAAGGCGACATCCCAGCGGAAAGCCTCCCCCTTGGCGGCACCCACATCGGCCAGTGCCCTGGAGGCAAGGTACATCCCGTGCGCGATGGACCGCCGCAGCCCCAGCGCCTTGGCCGAGAGCACGCTCAAGTGGATCGGGTTGAAATCCCCCGAGACCGCGGCGTACGCCCGTCCGGTGTCCACCCCCAGCTGCCAGAGCGCGGTCGGGTTAGGGGTCGAGAAGTGCCCGGGCGCCGACGGAGCCGAGGACGTGTCGATTCCGGGCAGAAACACCCCTTTCGCCAGGTAGGTGGACACGCCGCGCCAGCGGACGGAGGACTCGCCGGAACCACGCACCTCGGCCACAAGATCCAGTTGCGTGCCGGAGCGGTGCGCACGCAGGTTTTCTGCCCAGGCCCTGATGTCCACAGCCTCCGTGAACAGCACGGGCGCCGACTGGACCACCTGGTTGCCCAGATGAATCATGCCAAGCAGGGGCAGTGGGAAGTCATCCCGGTTCATCACGCTCATGGCCAGCGGAAACGCCATCGCGTGGATGAAGCCGGCCGGCAGAATATCGCTCGCGGTCTCGCCGACCAGGTGCTGGTAGGCGGTGAGGTTCTCCACTCCGGCCCGCACGCCCCGCACCTCATGGCTGCCGTCCGGCAGGGCTGTTCCGGTGTGCGTTCCCAGCACCCGGCGCCGGGCGGCGGTGGCTGCCGCGTTGACGTACAACTTCGACAGTGACGGCATCTCGCCGAGGATGAGCGGTTGGGGCCCGGTCATGCTCCCACCAGGTTCTGCCCGCAGACGCGGAGCACGTTGCCGGAGATCCCGCCGGCCGCGTCGCTGGCCAGGAAGGCTATGGCCTCGGCCACGTCCCCCGGCTGGCCGCCCTGCTGCAGGGAGTTGAGCCTGCGGGCCACCTCGCGGGTGGCAAACGGGATCCGGGCCGTCATCTCGGTCTCAATGAATCCCGGGGCCACGGCGTTGATGGATCCGCCGTGCACGGCGATCAGCGGGGCCGTCGCGCGGACCATGCCCATCACGCCGCCCTTCGACGCCGCGTAGTTGGTCTGCCCGCGGTTGCCTGCAATCCCGCTCGTGGAGGCGACCGAGACAATCCGGGGCGAGTTGCGGAAGTGCTCCGACGCCAGCAATGCCTCGTTGATGCGCAGCTGGGCGGCGATGTTGACGGCGATGACCGCGTTCCAGCGGTCCTGGTCCATGTTCGCGAGCAGCTTGTCCCGCGTGATGCCCGCGTTGTGGACCACGATGTCGAGCCGGCCGTGGCGCTGGACTGCATGCTCGATGATCCGCTGGCCGGCATCCTCCCGGCTGATGTCCAGCTGCAGCGCCGTGCCCCGCACGTCATTGGCGACCCTGGCGAGGTGGTCCCCCGCGGCCGGGATGTCCACTGCCACCACCGTGGCGCCGTCCCGGTGCAGGGTGCGCGCAATCGCCGCACCGATTCCGCGGGCGGCTCCGGTCACGACGGCGACCTTGCCCGCCAGCGGCGACCCGACGTCGTCGGGCATCCGGCCTTCCCCGGAACCGACGGTAAGGAACTGACCGTCCACGAACGCGGAGCGGCCGGAGAGGAAGAACTGCAGCGTGCCGAGGGTGCTGGGGCTCGCGGTGCGTGCACCGTCCGCCAGGAGGATGCCGTTGCCGGTGGCGCCGGCCCGGAGTTCCTTGGCGACGGATCGCAGGAGGCCGTCGACACCCTGGCGGGCTGCTGCTGCGGCGGGGTCGGTGGTGTCAGCCGCAGCGCGGGAGACGGTGACGACCCGGGCGTTGGGCGCAAGGTCCCGCAGCGACGTGGCCGCCGTGAGGACGGGCTTCTCGAGGTCCTCCGGGCCGGTGAGTTCGTCCAGAACCAGGATGATGGCGCCGAGCTTCTCCTTCGGCACCGCATGCCGCCGGACGTCCAGGTTCCAGGTCAGGAGGGCCGAGGCGAGTTCGTCGGCACCGGTTCCGGCGCCCTGGACCAGCACTGGCCCGTCAACGAGCGGCTGGCCCGGCTGATAGCGCCGGAGTTCCACGGGCTGCGGCAGGCCGAGCTTCCGCGCGACGTCCTTGCCCAGGCCGCGGCTCACCAGGCGGGTGTATTTGTCGGTCATCGGATCCCCCTATTGTGCTTCCAGAATAGCGACGACGCCCTGGCCGCCGGCGGCGCAAATCGAGATCAGTCCGCGGGCTGGCCGGCCATCGACCCGGCCCGTGGTGTGCAGCAGCTTGGCGAGGGATGCCACAATCCGTCCGCCGGTGGCAGCGAAGGGATGGCCGGCGGCGAGCGAGGAGCCGTTGACGTTGAGCCGGGAGCGGTCGATGCTGCCGAAGGCGCCGTCGAGTCCGAGCCGGGTGCGGCCGAATTCCTCGTCCTCCCAGGCGGCCAGAGTGCTGAGGACTGTGCCGGCAAAGGCCTCGTGGATCTCGAAGAAGTCGATGTCGTCGAGGGTGAGGCCGTTGCGGGCCAGCAGCCGCGGTACTGCGAAGGCAGGGGCCATCAGGAGCCCGTCCTTGCCGTGCACAAAGTCCACGGCGGCCGTTTCGCCGTCGACGACCGTGGCCAGCTTGGGCACATCGTGGGCGTCGGCCCATTCCTCGGAGGCGAGCAGCACGGTGGAGGCGCCGTCGGTGAGGGGCGTGGAGTTACCGGCGGTCATGGTGGCCGCAGAGCCCAGGTTCTTGCCGAACACGGGCTTGAGCGTTGCCAGCTTTTCAAGGCTGGTGTCGGCGCGCAGGTTGGAGTCCCGGGTGAGGCCGCGGTAGGGCGTGAGCAGGTCATCGAAGAAGCCTGCGTCATAGGCGGCGGCGAGGTTCCGGTGGCTGTTGTACGCCAGCTCGTCCTGCGCCTCCCGGGTGATCTTCCACTGCGCCGTGGTCAGCGCCTGGTGCTCGCCCATCGACAACCCGGTGCGCGGTTCCCCGGTGTTCGGGGCGTCCGGTGCGAGATCCTTGGGCCGCAGCCGGCTCAGGACCTGGAGCCGCTGCGGCAGCGTCCTGGCGCGGTTGAGGTCCAGCAGCACTTCACGAAGGCCTTCGCTCACGGCGATCGGGGCGTCAGAGGCCGAGTCGACGCCGCCGGCGATGGCCGAGTCAATCTGGCCGAGCTTGATCTTGTTGGCGAGGCCCAGAACCGTTTCCAGTCCCGTGGCGCAGGCCTGCTGCAGGTCGTAGGCCGGCGTCTCGGCGGAGAGCGCGGAACCGAGCACGGCCTCGCGCGTCAGGTTGAAGTCGCGGGAATGCTTCAGCACGGCGCCGGCGGCCACTTCGCCGATGCGTTCGTCCTGCAGGCCGAACCGGGCGATCAGACCGTCCAGGGCCGCAGTCAGCATGTCCTGGTTGGAGGACTTGGTGTAGGCACCCCCGGTCCGGGCGAACGGAATCCGGTTTCCGCCCACCACTACTGCTTTGCGGAGTTGCGGCGCTGCGGCCGGAGCGGCGGACGGGGTCGAATCCTGTAGTCCGGGGGCGGACTCTCCGTGGACGGACATGGCTGTCTCCTTCAGATCAAAGCGGGTTACCGATACCCAGCGTACCTGATACGCTGGGTATCGTGAATAACCCCGCTGAGCTTCCGGCCACCGGTGCCGCCGCAGGCGGCCCGTCAGCCGTGGACGGCCGCGCCTCGCGCTGGCAGTCGCACCGTGAAGAGCGGCGCCGGGAGCTGATCAAGTCTGCACGCAAGGCTGTGCACGCGCTCGGCAGCGACGCCTCCATGGAGGAGATAGCCGCCGCTGCCGGCACCTCCAAGTCCGTGTTCTACCGCTACTTTGGGGACAAAGCCGGGCTCCAGCAGGCAGTGGGCGAAGTGGTGCTGAGCCAGATGCAGCGGCGCATCCAGGAGGCGGCCCAGGGCGCCCAGACGCCCCGGCAGGGACTGTTCGCCATGGTTTCCGCGTACCTGCAGATGGCCGAGACCAGCCCCAACGTCTATGCGTTCGTGACCCGCTACGCGCCGGGCGAAGCGGGAGCCGTGGACAGTTCAATCGCCACGGCCGGGGCGCTGGGCCACTTCTTCGCCGCGATCAGCGACATGATCGCCCGGCCCATGCGCAGCCACCTGGCGCCCTCCGCCGGACGGGAGGCGGTGATCGGCTACTGGCCCAACGCCGCGATCGGGCTGGTCCGGAATGCCGGCGAGCAATGGCTGGCCAGCCCTCCGTCGCCCGGCAAACCGGATCAAGAGGCAATGGCGCGCCAGATCACGGACTGGCTGTGCCTCGGCCTCGCCCCCGAGCTCCGGAACCTCGAACCCAAGACTTCAGGCCCGACCTTGTCGGAACCACCACTGTCAGCACCAAAGAAGGAATCGACATGACTGAACTAGCGCACCGCACCGGCCAGCCCCCGGCACCGCAGGCAGCCACGACGGCGGCAGGTTCCGCCGTCGTAGACGTAGCGGCGCTGGGTGAACTGCTGCTCGGAAAGTGGGCAGACACCCGGCTGAAGTCCCGGGCGCTGGCCGGCCGCCCCGAACTGTACAAGACCGAGGGCCTGACCCACACCGAGCACCGCAAACGCGCCTTCGGCCAGCTCCGGATCCTGGTGGACAACGGCGCCGTGCACCGCGCTTTTCCGGCGTCGGTGGGCGGCTCGGACGATCACGGCGGCAACGTGGCCGGTTTCCAGGAGCTAGTCATCGCCGACCCCTCGCTCCAGATCAAAGCAGGCGTCCAGTGGGGACTGTTCGGCTCCGCCGTGAACCACCTGGGCACCGCCGACCACCACAGGAAGTGGCTGCCCGGCATCATGAGCCTGGACATTCCGGGCTGCTTCGCCATGACCGAGACGGGTCACGGCTCGGACGTGGCCAGCATCGCCACGACCGCCACCTACGACCCCGCGGCCGGCGAGTTCGTGGTGCACACGCCCTTCCGGGCCGCCTGGAAGGACTACATCGGCAACGCCGCCGCAGACGGCCTGGCCGCCGTCGTGTTCGCGCAGCTGGTGACCCAGGGCGTCAACCACGGCGTCCACGCCTTCTACATGGACCTCCGGGACCCCGTGACCGGGGAGTTCCTGCCGGGCATCGGCGGCGAGGACGACGGCGTCAAGGGCGGCCTGAACGGCATCGACAACGGCCGGCTGCACTTCACCCACGTCCGGATCCCGCGGACCAACCTGCTGAACCGGTATGGGAACGTCGACCCCGACGGTACCTACAGCTCCCCCATCGCGAGCCCCGGCCGCCGCTTTTTCACCATGCTCGGCACCCTGGTCCAGGGCCGGGTCTCGCTCGACGGGGCCGCCGTGACGGCGTCGAAACTGGCCCTGAAGACGGCCATCCAGTACGCCACGGAACGCCGGCAGTTCAACGCCTCCTCCCAGACCGATGAGGAAGTGCTGCTGGACTACCAGCGGCACCAGCGCCGGCTCTTTACCCGGCTGGCCACCACGTACGCCGCCAGCTTCGCCAGCGAGCAGCTGCTGCAGAAGTTCGACGACGTCTTCTCCGGCCGCAGCGACACCGACGCGGACCGCCAGGACCTCGAGACCCTCGCGGCCGCGCTCAAGCCGCTCAGCACCTGGCATGCCCTGGACACCCTGCAGGAATGCCGCGAGGCCTGCGGCGGCGCCGGCTTCCTGATCGAGAACCGGTTCGCCTCGCTGCGCGCCGACCTGGACGTGTATGCCACGTTCGAAGGCGACAACACCGTCCTGCTGCAGCTGGTGGCCAAGCGCCTGCTGGCCGACTACGCCAAGGAGTTCCGCACCGTGAACTTCGGGGTGCTGGCCCGGTACGTCGTGGGCCAGGCCACCGGCGCCGCTATCCACCGCACCGGACTGCGCGGCGTCGCCCAGTTCGTGGCGGACTCCGGCTCAGTGCAGAAAGCGGCCCTGGCGATCAAGGACGAAGCGAGCCAGCGGACGCTGCTGACGGACCGTGTCCAGACCATGGTCGCCGAGGTAGCCACTGCCCTCAAAGGCGCCAACAGGCTGCCCCAGCACCAGGGCGCCGCGCTGTTCAACCTGCACCAGAACGAACTCATCGAGGCGGCACAGGCCCACGCCGAACTGCTGCAGTGGGAGGCGTTCACCGAAGCCCTCGGCACGGTCACGGACCCGGGCACCAAAACGGTCCTGACCTGGCTGCGGGATCTTTTCGGCCTGTCACTGATCGAGAAAAACCTGTCCTGGTACCTCATGAACGGCCGGCTGTCGATGCAGCGCGGACGCACGGTGGGCGAATACATCAACCGTCTCCTGGTAAAGATCCGGCCGCACGCCCTGGACCTGGTGGACGCCTTCGGCTTCGGCCCCGAGCACCTGCGGGCCGAGATCGCCACCGGCGCGGAAAAACTCCGCCAGGATGAAGCGCGGGACTACTTCCGCCGGCAGCGCGCCAGCGGCCAGGCCCCCGTGGACGAAAAGATCCTGTTGGCCCGCACAGCCCTGGCC
>JBKKDK010000259.1:0-5153 GCA_046708245.1 Arthrobacter sp. | reverse complement strand
GTTCTGCTCGGTCATTGACCCAGTCTAGGGGCACCGCCGCTATTCGTTCCTGCTGTTAAGCGCCGCCCTGCCGCGCCGGACGCTGCGTGCCGTTCGCAGCAAAAAGGACATGCCCGCCGTTCGCTGTGAACTGGTCACTGTGAACGGCGGGCATGTCCTTCCGGCGTGCGCCGGAGGGGCCTCAGCTGTGCAGGATGCTGCGGAATTCCGCCCGGCGCCGGGCCTGCTCGTCCGGGTTGGGAACGGGCAGGGAGGCGATGAGTTTCCGGGTGTAGTCATGCTGCGGGTTGCCCATCACCTGGTGCCCAAGCCCCTGCTCCACCATCTTGCCCTTGTAGAGCACACCCACCCAGTGGGACAGGATGTCCACGACGGCAAGGTCGTGGCTGATGAACAGGCAGGCAAAGCCGAACTCGGCCTGGATCTCCTTGAACAGCTCCAGCACCTTCGCCTGCACGGACACGTCCAGGGCGGACGTCGGTTCGTCGGCGATCAGCAGCTTCGGGTTCAGGATCAGCGCCCGCGCCAGCGAGGCCCGCTGCCGCTGGCCGCCGGAGAGTTCGTGCGGGAACCGCTCGGCGTACGACGCCGGCAGCTGCACGGATTCCAGCAGCTCGCGGGTCCGCTGGCGTGCCTGCGCCGTGGTCGGCTTGCTGTGGATGATCAGCGGTTCGGCGATGCAGTCGCCAATGGTCAGCTGCGGGTTGAACGATGCGGCCGGGTCCTGGAACACGAAGCCGATCTCCTTGCGCAGCGGCTTGAAGGTGCGTTCCTTGAGGTTGAGCATCTCGTAGCCGAGCACCTTCAGGCTGCCGCCCGTGGTTTTGTTGAGCCCGGCGATCGCCCGGCCGATGGTGGTCTTGCCGGAGCCGGACTCGCCCACCAGTCCGAACACTTCGCCCTCGGAGAGCGTGAAGTCCACGCCGTCGACGGCCTTGAATGCCGGGCTGCCCAGCCGGCCGGGGTACTCGATGGTCAGATCCCTGGCCTCGACCAGGACCTTCCCGCCCTGGTGGGCCCGCGCAACCATCCCTTCCGAGGCCGAGTTCCGGCCCAAGTGCGGGACCGCGGCCAGCAGTTTCTTGGTGTAGTCCTGCTTGGGCTCCGCGAAGAGGGTCCGGGCGCTTGCCTCTTCGACAACGTCGCCCTGGTACATCACGACGACGCGGTCGGCGAGGTCTGCCACCACGCCCATGTTGTGGGTGATGAGCACGATCGAGGTGCCGTATTGGTCCCGGAGATCCCGCAGCAGCTCGAGGATCTCCGCCTGTACGGTGACGTCCAGGGCGGTGGTGGGCTCGTCGGCGACGATGAGCCCCGGGTTCAGGGCCAGCGCCGCCGCGATCACGACCCGCTGTTTCTGCCCGCCGGAAAACTGGTGCGGGTAGTAGTTGACCCGGGTTTCCGGGTCCGGGATGCCGACCTTGCGGAGGGCCTCGATGGCACGCGACTTCGCGTCCTTGGCGTTGACCCGCCCGGCTCCGCCGCGGCCCGCGTGGGCGCGGATGCCTTCAGCGATCTGCCAGCCGACCGTGAAGACGGGGTTGAGGGCGGTGGACGGCTCCTGGAAGACCATGGCGACGTCGCGGCCGCGGATCTCGCGGAGTTTGGACGGGCTGACGCTGATCACATTGTTGCCGTTGATCAGCACTGCTCCCGAGCTGAGCGCGGTCTCCGGCAGCAGTCCGAGGATGGTCTTCGCCGTGACGGTTTTGCCCGAGCCGGATTCGCCGACGATGGCCACCACCTCGCCGGGATTGACCTCGAGGCTGACGTCCTTGACGGCATAGACGTCCCCGGCGTCGGTGGCAAAGGTGACCTTGAGGTGGTCGATGTCCAGGACGGGCCCGGCGCCAAGGCCGCGCTTGTCGATATTGGTGGTCATGAACTTCTCACTTCTGCTGCGATGGCTGCCTGGGCCGCTCCGGAGGAATCCGGGCCGCCCTTGCCGGCGGAGGCTGCTTTCCGGCCCCGCAACCGGGGATCGTTGAGGTCGTTAATGCTTTCGCCGACCAGCGTCAGTCCCAGGACGGTGAGAACGATCGCCAGGCCCGGGAACACGCCGGTCCACCAGATGCCGGAGGTGGTGTCGGCGAGCGCCTTGTTAAGGTCGAAACCCCACTCGGCCGCGGAGGTCGGTTCGATGCCGAAGCCGAGGAAGCCCAGGCCGGCGAGCGTCAGGATGGCCTCCGAGGCGTTGAGCGTGAAGATCAGCGGCAGGGTGCGGGTGGCGTTCTTGAAGATGTGGCGGCTCATGATGCGGATGTTCGAGGCGCCCACCACCTTCGCCGATTCCACGAACGGTTCCGCCTTCAGCCGGATGGTCTCGGCCCGGATGACGCGGAAATATTGCGGGATGAAGACCACGGTGATGGAGATCGCGGCCGCGAGGATGCCGCCCCACAGGCTGGACCTGCCGCCGCTGATGACGATCGCCATGACGATCGCGACCAGGAGGGGAGGGAAGGCGTAGACGGCGTCGGCAATCACCACGAGGATCCGGTCCAGCCAGCCGCCAAGGTAGCCGCTGACCAGGCCCAGGATGACGCCGATGAAGATCGACATGACCACGGCCACCACGATCACCAGGACGGCGGTCTGGGCTCCCCAGACGACCCGGGAGAAGACGTCATAGCTGCCGACGGTGGTGCCCCAGAGGTGTTTCCCGCCGGGTTCCTGCTGCGACGGGAAGTTGCCGTCGGCGTCGGAAATCTGCGAGAAGCCGAACGGGGCGATCACGGGTGCGAACACCGCGGTGAGCAGGAAGAGCGCCGTCAGGACCAGCCCGGCCACCAGCATGCCGCGCTGGAGGCCGACGCTTTTGTTGAAGTGCGACACGACCGGCAGGCGCCGGTACCAGGGCGCCCGCGGGTCCTTGACGGTTTCAATAAGGGAAGTGGTGCTCATATCAGTACCTCACGCGGGGGTCGATCAGCGCGGCGATGATGTCCACGATGAAGTTGGTCACAGCCACGATCACTGCCAGCAGGACCACGATGCCCTGGACAGCCACGAAGTCACGGGCCGTCAGGTAGGTTGCGAGCTGGAAGCCGAGACCTTTCCATTCGAAGGTTGTTTCCGTCAGCACGGCACCGCCGAGCAGCACCGCAATCTGCAGCCCCATCACGGTGATGATGGGGATGAGGGCCGGCTTGTAGGCGTGCTTCGTGACGAGGCGGAATTCGCTGACGCCGCGCGAACGGCCGGCTTCCACATAGTCCTTGCCGAGTGTGCCGATCACGTTGGTGCGGACCAGCCGCAGGAAGATGCCGGCGGTCAGCAGGCCCAGGGCGAGGGCGGGAAGCACGGCGTGGGCCACCACGTCACCCAGCGCGGACATGTTGCCGCTGCGGAGCGCGTCCAGCCAGTAGATGCCCGACGGCGCCTCGAGTGCGGTCAGGGCGAGCTCGGTGGAGGGCTTGGCCCGTCCGGCGACCGGGAGCCAGCCCAGCCAGACCGCGAAGGTCAGCTTGAACAGGAGGCCGGAGAAGAAGACCGAGGTGGCGTAGCAGAGGATGGCGAAGATCCGCAGCACCGCATCGGGGGCCTTGTCGCGCCGGTGCGCGGCGATCATGCCGAGCGGGATCCCCACGATCAGGGCGACCAGGAGGGCGTTGATGGTCAGTTCGAGGGTGGCCATGCCGTAGGTGAGGAGCATCTCCGAGACCTTGCGGTTGTCAGAGAGCGTGGTGCCGAAGTTGCCCGTGATGAGCTGGGCCAGGTATTCGAAGTACTGCACAAAGATGGGCCGGTCGTAGCCGGCGGCCGTGATGCGTTCCTGCAGCTGTTCTGGCGGAAGCCGTCCGCCGAGGGCTGCCGTGATGGGATCGCCGGTGATCCGCATCAGGAAGAACACCATGGTCACCAGGATCAGGATGGTCGGAAAGATCAGCAGGAACCTGATCAGTAGGTATTGGCCCAGTCCCCCGCCGGACGGCTTCTTCTTTGACGGCAGGAGGCCGTCGGCGTCGGTTGGCGGCGCCTCGATAAGTGTTGTCATTGGTACCTAAGTGTGTGTTTCCGTGTGCCTTGTGGGCTTCGGGAATCTGTTGTCCTCTACCAGCAAGAAAGGCGGGACGCCGTGCAGGCGCCCCGCCTTCTTGGCTGGTCAGAACCGGATGGGGATTGGACCTACTTGGAAATCACTCCAAGGCGGGTCTTGAAGGATGCGTCGAGGGTCTTGTCGACACCCTTGACGTCCTTGCCGGCGACCATGAGCTGGGCGCCCTGGAGCAGCGGCAGCGTGGACAGATCCTTGGCGACGGCCGTCTGGGCCTCGCCAAGCACCTTTTCGCGTTCCGCCTTGTCCACCGTGGTCAGCTGCTTGCCGATCAGGTCAGTGACAGCCGGGTTCTCGTAGTGGTTCTTCAGGAAGTTGCCCGGGACGAAGAACGGCGTGAGGTAGTTGTCGGCGTCGGAGTAGTCCGGGAACCAGCCGAGCTGGTAGACCGGGTACGCGTCGGCGGTGCGGTCCTTGGAGTAGGTGACCCACTCGGTGGACTGCAGTTCGACCTTGAACAGGCCCGACTTCTCCAGCTGTTCCTTGATCATGGCGTATTCGTCGCCCGAGGACTTGCCGTAGTGGTCCGGGTTGTACTGCAGTTTCACGGTGACGGGGGCCGTGACGCCGGCGTCGCTGAAGGCCTTCTTGGCCTTGTCGAGGCTGGGCTTGCCGCTGCCGTCGCCGTACATTTCCTTCAGCGGCTGGATGGCGCCGACGAAGCCGTCGGGAACCACGGAGTACGCCGGCAGGTAGGTGCCCTTGTAGACCTGGCTGGCAATCGCGTCGCGGTCGACGATGTTGGCCATCGCCTGGCGGACGGCCAGGGCCTTCGCGGGATCGGCGTCGGGTGCCTTGGCGCCAAACGGCATGGTGTCGAAGTTGAACACGATGTAACGCAGCTCGCCACCCGGGCCCTTGTAGACCTTGACCTTGGAATCCTTTTCGAGGTCAGCGGCGTCCGTCGCGGTCAGGCTGCGGCCGGCGACGTCGATGTTGCCCTGCTGGACGTCAAGCTTGAGGTTGTTGGAGTCCGCGGAGTACGTGCTCGTGGCGCCGTCGTTGGCCGGCGTGCCCAGCAGACCCTGGTAGTCGGGGTTCGCCTTAAGGCTGCCGAGCGCGGTCTGCTTGTAGCTCTCGATCGTGTAGGGAC
>JBKKDK010000258.1:0-2941 GCA_046708245.1 Arthrobacter sp. | reverse complement strand
CAGTCCGTCTCCACCGTAGTGCTCGGTGCAGATGATGCCCTGGTATCCGGACGCGATGGCTACCTTGAACGCCTCGCGGTAGTTGATCAGGCCGGATTCCATCGGTGCCGGCATTGCGACGTACGTGTCGCGGGCAACGTCCTCGTCGCGGATGTAATTCTTCATGTGCCAGTAGTTCGAGTACGGCATGGTCTTGGCCACCATTTCGCGCCAGTCCTCGATGGGACGGTGCAAACGGATCAGGTTGCCGATGTCCGGGTTCAGGCCCACGTTGGTGAGACCGATGTCCTGGACCAGCTGCACGGACTGATCGGCGGTGCCGAGGTAGGTGTCCTCGTACATTTCCAGCGAGAGCAGCACCCCCACTTCGGCGGCGTGCCGGCCCAGTTCGCGCAGGCGGGTGACGGCCTTGCCCCAGGTTTCCTTGTCGTTCGCCGGATCCTTGTAGCCTTCGAGCGTCCAGAACCACAACTGCTTCTGCTGCTCCGGGGTGATCGCCTGGTGCAGGCCGAACGAGACCACCTCGCAGCCAAGTTCTGCCGCGGCGTCGATGGTGCGGTGGCTGTAGGCCAGGTTCTCTTCCCAGTTGCCTTCTTCGATGACGCTGCGCCGGATTGCCGAGATGACGGGAATGCCGATCCCCACCGTCTCCGCAGTCTGCTTGAACTCGGCCAGGCGTTCCTTGCCCAGATCGCCCGGTCGGACCCAGCTGTCCGTCAGGTCGGCGTCGGCGAAGCCGGCTTCCTTGACCTCGGTGAGGACTTCGGCCCAGACGGATGCGCCGGCGTCGTTGACATGCTTGCCCTGCGCGTCGGTCCCCGGGAACTGCAGGAGGGCCGCGGTGATGGGCCAATTCTCAGCTGTATAAGCCATGGTGTTCACTCCTTGTGGAATCCTGTTTCCTATAGGATCTACTATCGCAAATCGTGTTGTCAAGGTCACATGTCGGGTTGTGCCTGCTTCGCGGCGAAGGCCGCGGTGGCAAAGACCTCCGGATTCAGGACGTTGGCGGGACGCTCTCCGGCTGCTACCGCGAGGATCGATGCGATGGCACTGGCGGCCACGTCCCGGGTGAAATCCTCGGTCCAGCACAGCGAGTGCGGGGAAAGCACCACATTGTCGAACGTCAGCAGCTCATCGTCGGGAAGAAGCGGTTCCGGCTCAAAGACGTCCAGCCCGGCGCCGGCGATCCGGCCGTCCCGCAGGGCGTCCCGGAGGGCATCCGTGTCCACGAGTTTTCCGCGGCCGATGTTGATCAGATAGGCGCTGGACTTCATCCGGGCCAGCGCCGCGGCGTCGATCAGCTTTTCGGTTGCAGGCGTCAGTGCGGCACAGAGCACCACGTAGTCGGAGGTCTCCAGCAGCTCCTCGAGGCCCAGCAGCTCGACGCCGAGTTCAGCGGCTTCCGCGTGGCGGCCACTGCGGTTGTTGCCCACCACCTTCATCCCGAGCGGGGCCAGCAGCCGGGCGAGCTCGGCGCCTACGCTGCCGAAGCCGACGATGCCCACCGTCTGTCCCACCAGCGGCGCACCCCGGTAGTGCTCACGCTGCGCCCAGTCGGAGGTCCGGGTCAGCCGGTCCTTGGCCAGCAGCTTGTGCGAGAGCGCCAGGAGCAGGGTCAGCCCGGCCACGGCCAGGGGCCGGCGGATGGCATCCGGGGTGTTGGTGACGACGACGCCGGCACGGGTGCAGGCGTCCAGGTCGATGGTTTCATACCCTGCCCCGAACCGGGCGATGAGCCTCAGGTCCGGGGCGTGGTCCACAGTGCGCGAATCGAAGGCTATGTGCCCCAGCGAGAGGACAGCCTGGACGCCGTCGAGGTCGGCCAGCGGGACCGGGTCGGTGTAGCTGGGCAGGACGGCCCAGCCGATGCCCTTCCCGGTGAGCCGCTGCAGGCCCAGGTCGCCGTGGATGGAGCTGCCGTCAGGCCGGGCGGCGTCGGCCGTGACCGCCACGGTAAACGGGGAGCCGGTGGCGCCCCGGGCCGGGGCGGCCGCCATGGTGGCGGCCGCCGTCGTCATTTCATTTGTTGCTGTGCTCATGCGTCGGTTCCGACTTCCGCCGGGGATACCGCGTCCTTGTCCTTGATGGGTCCGCGGACCAGCACGGTGTAGGCCACGGCGGCGAGGGCCGCGATGATGCCGCCGATGACGAACGACGGCGCGTAGGAGCCGGTTGCATCGGCGATCACACCGGTCAGCAGCGGGGCGAAGGCGCCACCGAAGTACCCGCCGAAGTTCTGGATGGCGCCGACGGACGCGACCTGGGAGTTGTCAACGATGTCACCGGGCATGGCCCACGCCGCTGCCTGCATGGTGGCGACGAAGCCAAGAGCCACGGTCATCACGGCCAGGGCGAGCGGGAGCGAATCCACAAACGGGATAAGACAGATCAGGATGCCGGCGACGACGGCCGCGACGGACATGACGTGGCGCTTGGCCAGCAGCGGATCGCGGCCTGCCTTTTTGGAGTAGCGGGTCATGACCCAGCCGCCGGTGATGCCCAGGATAGCCGCGCCCAGGTACGGGACAGCAGCCAGCCAGCCGGAGTTGGCGATGCTGACGCCGCGCTCTTCCTGCAGGTAGAGCGGGAGGAAAACGATGAAGATGTTCCAGATCCAGATGACGCAGAAGAAGCCTGCCATCATGCCCCAGATCTGGCGGTGCTTGAAGAGGCCCAGCCAGGAGACTTTCTTGGCAGTCAGGACCTGCGAGACGCGCTGAGATTCGATGTAGTCCAGTTCTTTGGCACTGATGCGCTTGTGCTCTTCCGGAGCGCGGTAGGAGAGGAAGAAGGCAACGGCCAGCACCAGGCCGGCGACGCCGAGGAAGAGGAAAATGGCCTGCCAGCCGAAGGCGAGCATGATGGCAGTCAGGACGGGCGGGGCAATGGCGGGTCCCCACTTGGATCCGCTGTCCCAGATCGCGGTGGCCTGTCCGCG
>JBKKDK010000257.1:0-5651 GCA_046708245.1 Arthrobacter sp. | reverse complement strand
AGGGCCCGCGGACGGCTCCATGAAAGGCTCCCCGTGCCCGCCAGCTTTCCTTCACCCACTGCCATTTCTGCAGTCGCTCCGGACGTCGTTGTTATTGGCGAGGCGCTCGTGGACGTCGTCGCCGCCTCCGAAGGCATCATCGAGCACCCGGGCGGCTCACCGATGAACGTTGCCTACGGCCTGGGGCGTTTGGGGGTGCCCACTGCGTTGCTCACCTCACTCGGGAATGACGCCCGGGGCGCAGCGATCGAAGCCCACCTCCGCAGCGCCGGCGTCGAGCTCCTCCCTGGCTCAAAGTCGGCGGTCCGCACGGCCTCGGCCACCGCCACACTCGCTGCGGACGGCTCCGCCTCATACCGCTTCGACATCAGCTGGGAGCTGGCGCCGGTCGCTCCCCCTTACCTGCCCAGGGTGCTTCACACCGGATCCATCGCCACGTTCCTCGCGCCCGGCGCTTCCGCCGTCAAGACGCTCCTGGAGCAGGCACACCGAGAGTGCCTGGTGACGTACGATCCCAACGTCCGGCCGGCCCTTCTGGGAAGCCAGGCCGAGGCACGCTCCATCTTTGAAGACCTGGTTCCACTGACCGACGTCGTCAAGCTCAGCGACGAGGATGCCGCCTGGCTCTACCCTGGGCTCCAGCCCGAGGATGCCGCCGCTCGGATCCTGGCCTTGGGTGCCGGGATGGCCGTGGTGACCCGCGGCGGGCAGGGATCACTGCTGACCACCCCTGCCCAAACAGTGCACGTCCCAGCCATCACATCCGTGGTGGCGGACACTATCGGCGCCGGGGATTCCTACATGGCCGCCCTGATTTTCGGCCTGCTGGCCCGCACTACCGAAGGGCTGGGGCGTGACGTCCTGGAAAGCCTCGGCCGCACTGCGTCGAAGGCCGCGGCCATTACGGTCCGCCGGCCGGGCGCCACACCGCCCACGGCCGCGGAGCTGTCAACCAAGCTGCCGGCGGCAGAGACTCCGGCCTTCATCCACTGAAACTGGCTCGCTGGCGGTACCGGGAACCGGTCGCGGCGTGCCGGTCATTGCGTCGAGGCCAGCCGCCTGTAGCTGAAGGACTTCAGCGTCAGCGCACCGCCGGCCGTCACGGTCTTGAGGCTCGGCTTACCCGCGGTGGGGAAAACGAGCGACGTCAGGGTCTTTTCCCCGCCGTTGACGAAGACCTCGACCGAGCTATGGTCCACGAAAATCGAAAGCTCGACTTTCCCGTCGCGCGGTGGGCTGACTGCGCGACGCAATGCCCGATAGTCCGGACCGAGTGCGGGCTTGCCGGTGGCGGCGGCATCAGCTTCCCGGGAGATGAAGGCCGATCCGTCGGCAAAGTCGTACCCGACCGTTGCGAATGTTCGCCCGTCGCTTCCGAGCTCGATCCTGGCAACGGAACCGTCGTCGCCTGCCGTCCGCTCGAGGGTCACATCGAGCCGGTACGCCCTTCCTTCCGGAGCGGGCAGTTGCCCGGCGCCGTTCTGGGTCATTCGGCGTTCCCCGGTCGTTGCCGCCGGGCCCTCAATGGACTTCATCGCCGTCGTGGGGTTCGACACGAGGGTCGGTTTCCCGGCGACTGTTTCCAGCCTGATGTCGCGCACGATCGAGTCGGCACCGCCGTGCCAGTCCCTGGTGGGCAGCTGCCGGGCGTACGCCCAGTTGTTCATCCATCCGATGGCGTGCCGGGAGGACATCCGCTGGCTTTCGGTGAGCCGGGGATCATCCCAGGTCACGGCAGCGTAGAAGTCGGAGCCGGCGTCGAGCCACTGATGCGGCGCAGCGGACGGGGTGAACCGGGTGCCATCCCACGTGCCGGTCCAGTAGGCGACGCCCGTGGTGAATCCCTCCCCGCTCCCGTTGGCGCTGGCGGCCAGGACCCAGGTCCGTTTGGACGGGTCACCGTCGAGGTCCAGCTGGAAGAGTTCCGGGCATTCGAGGGTGCCCAGGCCGGTGCGTTCGACGCCGGAAGCGTAGTGCCAGTCCAACAGGTCCGTTGACGTATACACGCCGATTTTGTCGCCTTCGGCCAGGGTCATCACCCATTGGCCGTGGGCTTCGTCGCGGATGATCTTGGGATCCCGCCAGTTCGGTGCGCCGGGGTTTTCCATGACCGGGTTCTGCGCATACGCGGTGAAGGTATATCCGTTGTCGGTGGAATAGAACAGGGACTGCCGCTGGATGCCCTGGTCCTGTTGCGTCAGGACCGCGATGACGGTGCCCCTGCCGAAGCCGGCCGAGTTGTCGTGGTCCACCACGGCGCTTCCGGTCTCGATGTCGCCCAGCCCGTTTTTGTACTTGGCGATCGCCACCCCTTCGTCCTTCCAGTGCACCAGGTCTGTGCTTGTCAGGTGGTACCACTCGGTACCGTTCTCGTTCGGGTACCCGGCGTTGTAGAGGTAGTAGTAGTGCCACAGCCCATCCAGCAGGACCGGACGCTGCGGATCATTCATCCAGTTCTTCCCGGGGGTAATGTGATAGCTCGGCCGGTACTCTGATGCCCCCTCGGGCCGGTCGAAAGCTGAAAGCGCGGGCGCCGGGATCGTCCGAGGCACGCCGAGATCGGCGAGCATGGACTCGACCGCTTCGGGTGTCATGCACTCCGGGCGAACAATCTCACCGGCTCCTGCCCGGACCACACGGTTCTCCACGCTGGACATGACCTCAACGTCATCTCCAGCCCGGGCGGCTGCCACCCACCCGTCGGTGCATTCGATGCTCCTCAGGTCACTGACGCCCTCGGTCCGGAGCGGATGTGTCAGCGTCTCAAGAGTGCGGTCGGTGCCGCTGAGCCAGTACGAGCCGTAACGCCCGTGGGATTCCCTGGCTTTGGCCTGGGCGTCGGCAATTCCGAAGAGTGCCTGCCCGGCCCGGCTCTGGGCAGCCGTACGGGGTTCCGCCGAGGGGATCAGCGCCACTGCGACCAGAACGGCCGCGGCCGCTGCTGCCACGAGAATCCAGATCAGGCGGGGGCTGAGAAGCCCGGCAATAGAGGCCGCACGCAGTCTCCAGTGTGGCGGCCGGCGTCGAAATGGATTCAATTTTTCAGCACCATCTGGCGTCCGGGGTTCTTCATGATTCAACATTCCTGGTTCTGCCGGAGCATGGAAGCGCCCGGAATCCGGGCGCTTACATGCCCATTACAGCTCGGTGGTTGTCCAACTTGTAGTGGCCGGCACCGCCGACGTTGAGGTTCGTGGGCAGGTAGCCGAACGGACCGAGGCCGTTCTGCCCGAAGCTGCGGTCAACCGCGGAAACACCGTTGCGGAAGTTGATCTTCACTGTGGGCGAGAGGGACCCGCCGCGGACGCCGTTGACGTTGTCGATGAAGGACTGTACCAGGCCGCCGGGCTGCACGTAGTGCGAGTACGCCTGGAACTGGCGGCCGTTCTGGCGCGGATCGGGGCCTTCGGGCGCGTTGGCTGGCATGTTCAGGTCCGTGGGGGATGCCAGAGCCAGGCCGCTGTTGTTCATCGGCTGGTAGTCGGAACGGACACCGTCACCGACGAAGCCGTAGACCCCGTCAGGGCCGCGCATACCGGCCGCGTAGGTGAACTGGTGGCTGATGGTGAACAGGTAGTACTTGTTCTTGCCGCCCTCGTTCTGGATGAAGATCTGCGGGCGCTCGGTCTGGTCGTTGACGCAGTTGGCGGACAGGATCGGCGGCAGGAAGGACCACTTGGTGAGGTCCTTGTTGTCCGCGACGGCCAGGCCGACATTGGCGGTCTGGAAGTAGGCGCCGCTGCTGTTGACCTCGTTCAGGTTCTCGGCGTTCGGATCGCCGGGCTGGTAGCCCAGGTCCTCGTCCTTGCACTTGTAGTCGCCGCGGGTGCCGCCGGTGTTGCCTTCGAAGACCATAAAGGTCTTGCCCGGCTGCGCCGGGTCCTCGAACGTGTACGGGTCACGGAAGGCGAAGCCCGGGTTCTGGGCCTTGTTCTGGTACATGACGCCGTCCGGCTCGAGGAGCTTGGTGTGCTCGAAGCCGTCGAAGGACACGCCGTTCTGGTCGGCGTGGATGTTGCCCAGCGCCTTGGCAATCACAGCGTCCGGGGCAATTCCGCCGCCGCCGGCGTTGCGCTCAGCGACGTCGAAGAACGTGGTCGCCGTGTAGAAGACGTTGATCTTGTTGCCCTGCATCAGGCGGGTGGAACCGGACCATTCGGTGTTGCCGATGGAAGTGTTGGGCAGGAACAGGTGTCCGCCGTAGTTCCACTTGTCCGTGGCGGGGTCGGCGTTGGTCTTCCTGAAGAAGTAGCCGATCCGGGCGTTCCAGTGCCGCTGGTCGAAGCCGTAGCCGGCCTTGCGGTCAGCAACGAGGGAGAAGATGACATCCCAGCCCTTGAAGCTGATCTGGTTTGCGTTCTCGTCAGTCAGAGACCAAGTGTCCCAAACCCACACGTCATCGTTCATGGCCGGGAAGTCCTCGGGGATTTCCGGCATGGTGACGCTCGGGCTCATGGAGTTCTGGCCCGGGGCGACGTTTGGGCTGCTTTGGGCCATGATCTGCTTGGCGTCCGCACGCGTCCATTTGGAGGTGAAGTCCGCAGCCGGATCGTAGGCCTGTTGCGTGTGCTTCGTGGGCAGCGGGAAGCCGGGCGTCGGCGCCGGCATCTGCTCACTGCTCGGCGGATCCGAGGGTTCGTTTGCCTGCGCCGAAGGAACGGCAAGGAAGACGGAGGCCGCCACGGCCGCCGCCAGTGCCGCGGCGACAGAACGCCGCCGCAGCTTCCGGGGTGAATTGGGGTGCTCGTGCATTGTTGCTCTTCTCGCGGAGTTCAGACTATTCGTGGAAGACGGGCATGTGCCCTGGTTCCCCGAAACTCCGACAATCCCGACGACACCAGAGGCGTCATCGAGGACGCCATCGTGTCGGGGGCGGGACCTGGGCAGGGTCCCGAGTGGCAGCGGGGGAATGTTGCGGCCCGGCGCCGGAACCACGTTAGGCAGGCCTCGCCGGGTTTCCAAACCCTGCGTCGGACGCCCGGGGTCGAGTTCCGGCGTCAGAGTGTAAGCGCTTGCATTAACGTCGGCGCGCGCGTGCCACGGCAGTGGCGAGGCAGTCAAATGTTGCGAAGGCTACCAAGGGAAAGCTGGGAATTGGCCCCGCGTTTGCCCAATTTTTGCCGGGCAGTCGCCGTTCATCCAGCCCGCGGGGTCGGCGGCCACATTGCCCTGTTGCTGGCCAACTGCTTCTGAATTCGCGCGGCCAGCTTCCATTACCCGATTCAAGTGGCGCCGGCGCGGACCAGCAGGAATATGCTGATATGAGAACGTCTCTTCCATCACCCGGGGAGGTCATCGTGGAGCCCGAAACCGCCGATGTGACCGGCCATGATGTCACCACCATCACCTGCGTGTGCGGCAACACCGTGAGTAAGGACGGGCTGATTCAGGCCAACTCAGAAGGTATCCCCGTCTACATCGGAGAGAACACGCAGGTCCCCGCGGAGCTGGCGGAATGGCCTGCGGACGAGGACCTCTACACCCTGTGTCCCTCCTGCGGCCGCGTGTACCGTGACGCGATCATCGAAGAGACAGGGACAGCGCCCGTTGCTTTCCGCGTCGACGTCACCGCGGCCCCAATCGCCCAGGCCATCCAGGTCCACTGGCAGCTCAGCGCCTGACGTCCACCTGCCGGTGGGGAGGACCAGGCG
>JBKKDK010000256.1:0-24261 GCA_046708245.1 Arthrobacter sp. | reverse complement strand
GAATGAGACCGGAAGAATGGGCATGTCCCCCACCGAGGGGAACGTGGCACATGAAAAAGAATCGATCCGGCGGTCGGCTCCCCCAAGGAGCCGATCACCGGATCGAGGTTCTTCCGCCCGTAAAGCTTGTCACACATATGACAACTTTGTCACGCGACAGGATGCGGATTCTCATGGGTAATCTTGTGCCATGGACGAGACAGCGGCACCGCAGCACCAGACAACCCGCAGCGTATTCCTCGACAAGGAGCACCCCGCGGCCTGGCGCGCGCTCAACGGACTCGGGCTCAAGGCAAAGGAGGCCGCCGAGGAAGCGGGCCTGGACCAGACGCTGATCGAACTGCTGAACGTCCGGATCTCCCAGATCAACGGCTGCGCGTACTGCCTGGACCTCCACGTCGGCGACGCGGTCAAGAACGGCGAATCCACCCAGCGCCTGGCCGTGCTCCCGGCCTGGCGCGAAACGACGCTGTTTACGGACAAGGAGCGCGCCGCCCTGACCCTGGCCGAGGCCGTCACCAACATCTCCGATTCCGAAGCCCGCGAACGCGAAGGCTCGGCGGCCCGGAAGCACCTGACGGCCCAGGAGTTCTCCGCAATAAGCTGGCTCGTCATCGCCATGAACGCGTTCAACCGGGTCTCGATCGTCAGCCAGCACCCGGTCCGCGACGCCCGCAGCGCCCGGCGCGCCCACGCGGACTGACCGGCCCGCTATGCGGGATAAATGGCCACCGCCGCGGCCTTGACCACAAAATAGACGTCCAGGCCGGGTGCCAGGCCGAGGTCCGCGGAGGCGGCCGGCGTCACGTCGGCGGACAGGTCGCCGGCCCGGACCCGGATCTGGTCCCCGTGCGGTTCGAGGTCCGTCACGGTGACCCGGTAGGAGTTCCGCGGGCTGCCGTGCGCCTCGCTCAGGAATACGGACACGGCCGACGGCGGGAACGCCGCCACCCCTGCCTGGCCTTCGATGAGCGGGGCGTCGTGCTGCCCGGCGAACTCGAGGCCCTCCGCGGAACGGATTCCGGCGGGCGTAACCGTCCCGGACACCAGGTTCAACCCCGCGAGTCCGGCGGCAAAGCTGCTCCGCGGCCGCCGCAGCAGCTCCCGGGTCCGGCCCTCCTCGGTGATCCGGCCGCCCTCCATCACAATCACCCGGTCCGCCAGCATGAAGGCATCGAGCACGTCGTGGGTGACGATGATGGCCCGCCGCCCGGCCAGGACCCGCCGAAGCAGCCGGCGCAGTAGCGGCGCGGCGTGGATGTCCAGCGCCGCCATCGGCTCGTCCAGCAGCAGGACCTCCGGGTTGGCGGCCAGCGCCCGGGCCACGGCCACGCGCTGGGCCTGGCCGCCGGAGAGTTCGCCGGGCCGCCGGGCGGCGAGGCCGGCTGCGTCCACCTCGGCCAGCCATTGCCGGGCGGTCTCCCGCGCCTCGGCTTTGGACGCCCCGGCGCTCCGCGGCCCGAAGGCCACGTTCTCCAGCGCGCTCAGGTGCGGGAACAGCAGGGCCTCCTGGGCGAGCAGCGCCGTCCCCCGGCGGTGCGGCACGGTCCACTGCCCGGTCCCGCGCAGCGGGAGGTCGAACAAAATCCGGCCGTCCACCTCGGCCCGGCCGGTGTCCGGGCGCAGCAGGCCCGCGATGACCGCGAGCAGGGTGGATTTCCCGGCCCCGTTGGGTCCCAACACGGCCACCGTCTCGGCGGGTCCCAGTTCCAGGGACACGTCGAAGCTGCGGGCGGCGACGGCGGCCTCGACCGTGAACGTCATGCGGACACCCGCCCCGCACGGGCGGACCGGAGACCGCCGTCGGCGGCCGGGCGCCGGTAGGAGAGCCCGACGACGATCACGGCCACGGCGATAAGCAGCAGGGACAGCGCGACGGCGGCATCGGCGTCGGTTTCCCGCTGCAGGTAGATCTCCAGCGGGAGCGTGCGGGTCACTCCCTGCAGGCTGCCGGCGAAGGTGAGGGTGGCGCCGAATTCGCCAAGGCTCCGGGCGAAGGAGAGCACCGCCCCGGCGGCGAGGCCCGGCAGGACCAGGGGCACAGTGACCCTGCGCAAAACGGTCGTGGGGCGGGCGCCGAGGGTCGCGGCGACGGCCTCGTACCGGTTGCCGGCCGAGCGCAGTGCGCCCTCGAGGCTCACCACGAGGAACGGCAGCGCCACGAAGGTCTGGGCGAGCACCACCGCCGTCGTCGAGAACGCGATCTGGATTCCGGCCACCTCGAGGCTCCTGCCCAGGAGTCCCTGCCGCCCAAAGGTGTAGAGCAGCGCAATGCCGCCCACCACGGGCGGCAGAACGAGCGGCAGGAGGACCAGGGAGCGCAGCAGCCGCTGGCCGGGGAAATCGCCGCGGGCCAGCACCAGCGCCAGCGGCACGCCGAGGAGCACGCACAGCACGGTGCTGGCGGCCGCGGTGCGGAGGCTGAGCCCCAGTGCTGTGAGCGACGACTCCGAGGTGACCAGCGGGATGAACGCGGCCCAGTTGACCCGCGCCACCATCGCCGCGAGCGGCAGGAGCACAAACACCGCGCCGACGGCGGCAATGGCCGCCACCCAGCGCGGAATCCCGCTGTAGGCGCTGACGGTCTTGAATCTCATGGTTGGGGCGGCCCGAAGCCGGCGTCGGCCAGGGTCTTCGCTCCCCCGGGGCCGGTGACCTCCGCAATGAAGGCCGCCGCCAGGTCCTTGTTGGTGCTGGTCCGCACCGCGGCGATGGGATAGGTGTTCACGGCGCTGGCCGACTCGGCGAAGGGGACCTCCTGCACTTTGTCCCCGGCCGCCCGGACGTCCGTGACGTAGACCAGGCCGGCGTCGGCCTCGCCGGAGGTGACCTTGCCCAGGACGTCCGTCACGGAGGATTCCTCACTCACCGGCTGCAGTGCGATGCCCGTTTCCTTCTCGACCGTCTTCGTGGCGGCGCCGCAGGGGACCTGGGCCGCGCAGATGACAACCTTCACGCCCGGCCCGGCGAGATCCGCAAAGGAGCCGACCGACGCCGGGTTCGCCGGCGGCACGGCAATGGTCAGCACGTTGGTGGCGAAGTCCACAGGCGAGCCCTCCACCAGCGACGCGGCGGAGAGCTTGGCCATGTTCCTGGCATCGGCGGAGGCGAACACGTCCGCCGGCGCGCCCTGGCTGAGCTGGGTGGCGAGGTCCGAGGACCCGGCGAAGCTGAGCCGCACTGCGGTGCCCGGATGCTGCGCCTCAAAGCGGGCCGCGATCGCCGTGAACGGGGCTTTGAGCGACGCGGCGGCAAAGACGGTCAGCGTTTTGCCGGCGCTGGCGCCCGCACTGCCGCCGGCCGGGCCGGAGCATCCGGCGGACCCTGCGGCCAGTGCCACCGCCAGCAGCACGGCCGCGGCTTTCGGGAGGCGGCTCATATGACGCCCTTGCCCTTGGGCGTCTCGATGATCACCGTGGTGGCCTTGACGACGGCGGTGGCGACGGAGCCGAGTTCCAGCCCCAGCTCGCGCACGGCCTCGCTGCTCATGAGCGACACGACGCGGAAGGGACCGCACTGCAGCTCCACCTGGGCCATCACCTTGTCGGCGGTGATTGCCGTGACCAGCCCGACGAACCGGTTCCGGGCGGAGCTTCCCACGCGGGCGGGATCCTCCGGCAGCTGCGC
Source organism: Arthrobacter sp. (assembly GCA_046708245.1). GTDB lineage: Bacteria > Actinomycetota > Actinomycetes > Actinomycetales > Micrococcaceae > Arthrobacter. Next base: position 20,634 of record JBKKDK010000256.1, on the reverse strand, counting down.
CTGTTCCCGGGCCAGTTGCGCGAGCTCCAGCCCGTCGACGGCGAGCCGTCCGGCGTCGTCCCTGACGGGAGTCAGGCTTCCGTTTTCGGTCCAGCGCCGCACGGTGTCATCGCTGACGCCCAGGAACCGGGCCGCCTCGGAAACGCGAATATTAGGCATGACCAAACTATAGCCCGCATTTACGGCCCTGCAACGGCCCGGGGTCCGCAAATCAGGTCCGCCCTCCCGGCAGAATGCATCAATCCGCGGTAGTGCCCGGGGCCGGAACGGCCTTACGATTTTTGGGAGGGGTGGAGCCGCGGTCGGCTAGGAGCACCGCCATGAAGTGGATCAAGCCTCACAGCCCGGGCTATGACGAGGCCAGGACACTGTTCAACGCGATGATCGACCGCCACCCGGCGGTCATCGCCCAGTGCGGGAGCCCGGCCGAGGTCGCCGAGGCACTCAAGTATGCCAAGGACAACGGCCTTGCCGTGGCAGTCCGCGCCGGCGGCCATTCTGTGGCCGGCATGTCACTGAACGACGGCGGCCTGGTGGTGGACGTCCGACCAATGAAGTCCGCGCGGGTGGACCCCGAGGCCCGCACCGCGACGGTGGGCACAGGCCTCACCTGCGGGGAGTTTGACCGCGCCACGCAGGAGCACGGACTCGCCATCACAGGCGGGCGGGTCTCCACCACGGGTCTGGCCGGCTTCACACTCGGGGGCGGGTCCGGCTGGCTCGAGCGCGCCTTCGGTTTCGCCTGCGACGACCTGATTTCCGTGGACCTGGTCACCGCGGCAGGCGAACAGGTGAGAGCCAGCGCGCAGGAGAACCCCGAACTGTTCTGGGCCCTGCACGGAGGCGGCGGGAACTTTGGCGTTGCCACGTCCTTCACGTTTGGCCTGCACCCGCTCGGGCCCCGGGTACATGCCGGGCTGCTGATGTGGCCGGGGGACGCGGCCGCGGAAGTCAGCCGCGGCTACCGGAACCTGGCCGAGGCGGCCCCCAACGAAGAGTCCGCCACGCTGATCTATGCGATTGCCCCGGATGAACCCTTTGTGCCCCCGGACCTGGTGGGCAAGATGGCCGTCTACGTGGTCTACGTATATGCCGGGGACGCCGCGGACGGAAGGGAACACGCCAAGGCGTACCGCGACCTTGGCCCCGTTGCGGACCTGGTGGAGGACACCGGCTACGCCGACTTCCAGTGTTCCCTCGACGACCCGCCGGGCAAGTACAACTACTGGAGCGCCGACTACCACAACGAACTTTCCGACGGCGCCCTGGATGTCATTATCGAATCGGCGCGGAACCTCCCGGGACCAAGTTCCCAGCAGCTCATAGCCCACTGGGGCGGGGCCGTGGGCGGGCCGGCCGCCGCTGCCACGCCGCTGCTGAACCGGGGCGCCAGCTGGGTCAGCCACCCCTTCGGGCTCGGCGACACACCGCAGGGCGGGCAGGATGCAAAAGCCTGGGTCAAACGGTTCCGCCAGGACATCTCCCCCTACGCCACCGGCGGGGTATGGCTGAACTTCATCGGCGACGAAGGGCAGGGCCGGGTCCGCGCGGCCTATGGCGACGAAAACTACAACCGGCTGGCGCAGGTGAAGCGGCAGTTCGATCCGGACAACACGTTCCGCGGCAACCAGAACATCCTTCCCGCCACCTGAGCCGGCATTGCGCCGGGGTGTGAGACGGTTTACAGGAGGCACCTGTACGCACGACGCATCCAACAACGGGAGACAACACAGCATGGGCAGTCCGGAACTGAGAACCCCCTGGAGCGACAGCCTGGGCCGCGCCAGCATCAGGACCGCCCAAGTCCTCCTGCTGCTGGTCCTGGCGGTGGTGGTGGTCTTTGCCCTGATCCAGGTCAAGCTCGTGGTGATCCCGGCGGTGCTGGCGCTGATCCTCGCCGCGGCGATTGCCCCGTTTGTGCACTGGCTCCGCCGCCGGGGCTGGCCCGGCGCACTCGCCACAACGGCGTCGTTCCTGCTGCTCCTGCTCGCGTTCGGCGGCGTCATCACCGGCATCGTCTTTGCCGTCATGAGCCAGGCGGACGAACTGGCCAGCAAGGCCACGGACGGCTTCGACCGGGTCTACGCCTTCATCCGCACCGGGCCCATCCCCATCGATGACCAGCAGATCCAGCAGGCGCGCGACGCCGTCATCGACTTCGCGACGAGCAGTACCGTAGGCGCGGGCGCCGTGACCGGCCTTAGCGCGGCCGGCAACTTCATCACCGGCGCCCTGCTGATGGCGGTGATCCTCTTCTTCTTCCTCAAGGACGGCGAGCGCATCTGGGCGTTTGTGCTGCGCGCGTTCAAGGGCAGGAACCTGGTGAAGGCGCGCCGCGTCGGCGAGCGAAGCCTCAACGTGCTCGGCGGCTACGTGCGCGGCACCTCGATCGTGGCACTTGTGGATGCGTTCTTCATTGGCCTGGCACTGGTCCTGATGGGCGTGCCGCTCGCGCTGCCCCTCGCCGCGCTGACCTTCATCGGAGCCTTTATCCCGCTGATCGGCGCCACCCTGGCCGGCATCCTCGCGGCGCTCGTCGCGCTGGTCGCCAACGGCCCGGTGGCCGCGCTGGTCGTCGTCATCGTGGTGATCGTCGTCAACCAGCTGGAGGGCAATTTCCTGCAGCCGGTGGTCATGGGCCAGGCCCTTAGCGTGCACGCCCTCGTCATCCTGCTGGCCCTCACCGCCGGCACCATCCTGGCCGGCATCATCGGGGCGATCCTGTCGGTGCCCCTGGTGGCCGTCGGCTGGGCCGCGATCAAAGCCTGGAACACCACGGATGTCATCACCCCCGCCGCCATTGCCGAGGCCGAGCACGAGACCCGGCTCAATGAAAAAGGCGAGGGTGTGCGCTCCAAGCCGCACCATGCCCGGACGCAGGCGGAGGAGCAGGTGCAGGAAATCGCCGAGTCCGACGCCGGCGGCTCCAGCCAACCGCACTAGAATTTCCCCATGGCCGTCTACGTTGATCCGCCGCTCTGGCCTGCCCACGGAACCCATTTCTCGCACCTGGTCTCGGACACCTCGCTCGAGGAACTGCACGCCTTCGCGGCCGCGGCCGGCATCCCGGAACGGGCCTTCGACGGCGACCACTACGACGTCGCCGAAGAACGGTATGACGCGCTGGTCGCGGCCGGGGCCGTCCCCGTGGAGGGCCGGGTGCTGGTCCGCAAACTGGTCGCCAGCGGGCTGCGGATCCCGGCCCGCCGGCGCAACGGCTCGCTGAAAATCCCGCTGCTCAACCGCTGGAACGCCGTCCTCCCGGACCACGACGCGCTCTTCCTGGACCTCCTGGACCGCTGGGGCGAAGAGCACCGCCGCTACCACGGCCGCACCCATCTGCTGGCCGTCCTGGAGGCCCTGGACCTGCTGACGGAACCGGCCAGGCCGCCCCGTGCCGTGCTGCTGGCCGCCTGGTTCCACGACGCCGTCTACCGCGGGATCGCGGGCCGGGACGAGGAGGAGTCGGCCCGGCTTGCCGAGGACCGGCTCCGGCACGCCGGACTGCCGGACGCCGAAGTGGAAGAGGTGGCCCGGCTGGTGCGGATGACCGCGGAGCACCGGCCGGAGCCAGGGGACGACGCCGGCGCGCTGCTCAGTGACGCGGACCTGTCCGTCCTGGGCGGGGACCCGGCTGCGTACGCCCGGTATCTGGCCGCCGTCCGACAGGATTTCGCGCACATCGGCGACGCCGACTTCGCCGCCGGGCGCGCCGCCGTCGTACGCCAGCTCCTGGACCTCGACCCGCTGTTCCACACGTCCCGGGCCCGCGGGCTGTGGCTGGACGCCGCGCACCGCAATCTGCAGGGCGAACTCGGGTGAGCCGGGCCTAGCCGGCCTCCGGGACGGCCGTCAGACCCTGGGCCGCAGGTGGTCGGCGAGCCGGTCGAACGACTCCCGCCAGCCGACACCGTTGTTGTCGCGGTTCTCCATGGTGTCGAAGGGACCCTGCGTAAACGTCATCCGGGTGCTGCCGTCGATCTCCTCCAGCTGGAAGGTCACCTCGGTTTCGAAGCCCCGTGTGCCGTCCCGCCTGTCCCACGCGTGGGTGAAAACGAACAGGTTGGGCGGCTCGATGTCCGTGTAGATTCCGCTCCACCAGTGCTCCTGGCCGGTGTTCTCCTGGATCATGCAGGCCCGGTAGGGCCCGCCGATTTCCAGGTCCACGTCGATGCTCTCGCGCGGGACGTGGAACCCGCGCGGCCCCCACCAGGCGGGCGCCTGGTCCGGATCCGTCAGGGCCGACCACACTTTACTGATCGGAACCTGGAACTCCCGGGTGATGACCAGCATGAGGTCATCCGCCAGCGCCCCGGGCCCGGCGTCTTCTCGTCCCGGCGATCCGGCCCGGGAGGTGGCATGCTCAGACATTGCGATCTTCCTCCTTGACGGTCTATCGAATGGCCTTACTGTATGCCGTCACAAACGGCCTGTCGCTAGGGACGATTTGTTTACCCAGCGGCATAAGGGACACCGGGATGAGCTTGAGGTTGGCGATGGCCAGCGGGATGCCGATGATGGTGATGGCCATGGCGAAGGCCGTGACCACATGCCCGACGGCGATCCAGATGCCCGCGACCAGCAGCCAGATGACGTTGCCGAGCAGCGAAAACAGGCCGGTGCCGCCGGGCCGGTCCACCACGGTGCGGCCGAAAGGCCAGAGCGCGTAGGAGGCGATCCGGAACGAGGCAAGCCCCCAGGGAATAGTGACGATGAGCAGGCAGCAGATAACCCCGGCCACGAAGTAACCGATGGCGAGCCACAGCCCGCCGAAGAGCAGCCAGATGATGTTAAGCAATGTCTTCATGGCTCCATTCTCCCCCGCGAAGGGCCCATGTGGCCTAGGGGTTGGCCCTGAACCGCCCCTGAATCGGGCCGCGCCCCGCCCGGCGAAAGCGCGTGGCTTTGCGAACACGGCGATCCGCACAATACTGGAACAATGCCTGCACTTTTGAAGCTTGCCCTGATCGTCGCCATCGTCCTGCTGGCCGTGGGCCTCGCCGTGAAAGCCGTGCAGTTCCTGATCTACGTCGGGGTCCTGGTGTTGGTGGCCGCCGCGGTCGCGTTCTTCCTGCGCCGCGCGCGCAGCACCCGCTGATGCTGCGGGTCCGGTTCAGCGGATGACCACGCCCGGGGGCGCTTTTGGCCCCATTCTGGAAGTCATGAGTTGGGTGGGTTTCGTGCTGGGCCTGCCGTTGCTGGCCTGGGGCTGGATCGCCATCCGGAAGCGCTGCCTGTGGACCGAAACCACGGCCCGGGTGTTCAGTGCCGGCGGCTTCAAAGGCTACAGCTGGACGGACCACGAGCACACCGACCACCGCTCCCTGCTGCCGGCCGCTGAATCGCACGGGCTGGAGGAGGGCACCGACGTCGTGCTTTATTTCGACGTGTGCCACCCCTCCCGGTGGGGGCTCGCGCCGCCCAAACCGGAGAATGCGGCGTGGGTCCTCGGCTGGCTCCTCACCGGGGTCGGGGCGGCCTCCACCGCGCTGGGTTTTGTGCTGCTCTTCTTTGAGGCGCCCGGCTAGCCTTGCTTCACCATGGCTGCCTCGACGCTGATCTTTACCTTGTCACTGACCAGCAGGCCGCCGGCCTCGAGGGCGGCATTCCAGGTGAGGCCGAACTCCTTGCGGCTGATATCGGCCTCGGCGCTGAACCCTGCCCGGGTGGCGCCGAACGGATCAACCGCGACGCCGGTGAACTCCACTTCCAGGTCCACAGGCTTGGTGACGTCGCGGATCGTGAGGTCGCCGGTGAGGACATAGTCCTCGCCGTCGCCCCGAATGCCGGTGGCCCGGAACGTCATCTCCGGATACGTCTCGACGTCGAAGAAGTCCGGGCCGCGGACGTGGCCGTCGCGGTTGGCATCGCCCGAGTCAAAGCTGGCGGTCTTGACGCTGGCGTGCAGGCTGGCGTCCGCGAGCGAATCCCGGACCCTGGCCTCCGCCGTGGCCTCGTTGAAGCGGCCGCGGACCTTGCTGATCCCTGCATGGCGGACGCTGAATCCGATTTCACTGTGGGACATGTCCAGCGTCCAGACGCCGGGGGTCAATCCTTCGGGCAGAGTCACAACGGTCTCCTTCGAGAGGGTAGCGGGCCGGGCCCGCCCTGCATCATTCGGGGTGTTCCCCCACCAAGAATGCTAACGACGTCGCCGGCCCCCGGCTAGGGAGCGGGCCGGCAGGACGCCGGTCGCAGCGGCCGGCGTTGGTCCACGAGCCCGGCATCTGGTGTTCGCCCCACCCCGGCGCTAGTCTGGCCTATAAAATTTCCTAGCTTTCACGGAAGCCTGATCCATCCAAGTGAGGAATCATGGCCGGATCGCTACGCAGCCGCCGCAGGTTCCATGTCGGGGCCGGCCTCCTGGCCCTTGTCCTGCTCCTGACCGGCTGCCTGCCGGGCCCGCCGGAACCCCCGCGGCCCTCCCCCACCGGCCCGCCGCAGCCGTCCACACCGGCACCGACCGGCACCCCGGAGCCCACCGTGTCCGGGCCGGCGTCGGAGCCGCCGTCGGACGAGACCGTGCACTTCACCGCTCAGGGGGACATCGGGATCGGCTCCGGAGCCAGGAAGGTGCTCGACGTCGTCGCCGGCCTCAAGCCGCAGCTGAACCTTGCCCTCGGCGACTTCTCGTACGAGGCCGGGGTCGAAGAGCAGTTCTGCGACATGGTCACCGGCAAACTGGGAACGCAATTTCCGTACCAGCTGGTGACCGGAAACCACGAGAGCGACGGGCATGAGGGGGACATCGAAAACTTCGTCCGCTGCCTGCCCAACAAACTGCCCGGAATGCAGGGGGAATACGGCACCCAGTGGTACGCGGACGTCCCGGAACAGAAGCCCGTGGTCCGTTTTATCCTGGTGTCCCCCGGCATCGACTTCCGCGACGGGCCGCTCGACTACTCGAGGGGAAGCGAGCGGTGGCGCTGGACGGCGGACGCCATCGACGCGGCAAAGTCGGAAAACATCCCCTGGACCGTGGTCGGCATGCACGTCCCGTGCTTCAGCCTGGGCAGGTATGACTGCCAGGCCGGCGAGGACTTCACCAACATGCTGATCGAGAAGAAAGTGGATCTGGTGCTGTCCGGCCACGACCACGTCTACCAGCGGTCGCACCAGCTGGGGACGGGGGCCCGCTGCCCGGGCCTCGCGGCGGCGTCCTTCTCCGCGAACTGTCTGTCCGATTCCGACGCCAGCATGGAGCAGGGCGCCGGGACAGTGTTCGCAACCATCGGCGTCGGCGGCGTCGGACTCTACGACGTCAAAAGCAAGGATCCGGAGATGGGCTACTTTGCGAAGTGGTCCGGCAAGAACCGGAACCCCGCACTCGGCACCCTGGACGTCAAGGCCACCGCCAACGACCTGACTGCCCGGTTTGTCCCCGCAGAGGGGTACAGCCTCACGGATGCCTTCCGGATTCAGCGCAACGGCTAGGCCGGCAGCCAGATGCTGATCCAGTCCAGCTGGACGTGCCCCTGCGTCTGGGGAGCCGGGCAGTGCGGCAGGCAGGACTCGGTCTGCAGGATCAGATGCATGGGGACCGAGGGCACACCGGTGGTGCTGGCACCGATGGACTGGCCGTCGATGAAGTATTCGACCCGTCCGGGACTCCATTCCGTCGTGGCCACATGCCATGACGTGGAGAACTTGTCCGTGAAGAACTGCTCAAAGTCATGCGGGTCCAGGGACATAAAATGCGTTGCCGCCGTGAGGGTTGCGCCGAGGTCCCCTTCCGGGAAATCGATCTCCCCGTCGCGCGGCCAGACGCCGCTGTCCGGCCACAGCAGCCAGGCCGTCTTGAAGCCCGGCATCGAATCGGCCCGGTACCGGACGGAGTACCTTCCGTAGAGCAGGCTGTTGGCGCGCGGCGGGTTGGCGGCGGTGTTGGGAATCTTGGGCGTGGGCGCGGCGCCCATGGAGGTCCCGTTTTCCGAGTGCAGGTACCAGTCCAGCATCCCGTTCCGGACACTGAGCACCTTGGACGGATAGTAGCCGGATTTGCCGCCGCTGGCCTGCCCGGCCGTGTCCGGCGTCCCGTCCTTGTACCCGGCGCTCCACCGCGCCTGGTAAAGCGGCCCCGGAAAGGCGCCGAGCGGCACGTCGCCGGCGGCGAAGTCCTCGATGAAGACGTGCTTCCAGCCCGGCAGGTCGCCTGCCGGCTCCACGGATGTGACCCCGGACGAATTGGGCGGCGTGACAGGTTTGAGGCTGGGTGTGGTGCCGGGGCTCAGCGTGGGCGGTGCGGAGCTCAGGCCGGGCGGCAGCACGGATGTCGACGGCGGGGGCGAGGCAGGGACCGGGCTGGACGGCGGACCGGACGCCGCGCTGAAAGGCCGCTGGACCCGGGGGGCCGGGTCTGCCCCGCAGCCGACGAGGAACAGCACGACGGCGGGGAGCAGCATGAGCCTTGACTTGCCGAGGCGTCGGGTGCTTCCGGCGGCGCGGCCAAGGACGGGTGACGACCGCATTCGGCCAGTGTGCCACGGACAAAGCCGCTCGATCAACAGCTTTTGTTCGGCCGCCAAAATGCCCCGCGCCGGCCCGCCGTGACGCCGTATTTTGCCACTTGAAGGTTTAACTAAACCCAAGGTTTCCGAAAGGTAAACGGACCAGTATCTATCAGGGGGGCTTTTACTTAAATGCCTACAGTTTCAGCGAAATGGCTGTGCATCCACGGTTCGCGCTCAGGCCAGCCCGTGGTTGGGGCAGCAGAAATGCTTTTTGAGTGGTGAGGCCGATGTCCATTCCAAATCTTAAGCCCACGGTTCATTCCCAGTCGATGCCGCACCAGTCCGGCCCATCGGTGAGCGTGGTGATTCCCACACTGAATGAGGCCATGAATCTGCCGTGGGTGCTCCGCCGGATGCCGATGTACGTTGACGAAGTCGTGATCGTCGACGGCCGCTCCCTGGACAGCACCGTCGACGTCGCCCGGGCCCTGCGCCTGGACGTCGTGGTGGTTGCCGAACCACGCGCCGGCAAAGGCAACGCGGTGCGGGCCGGATTCGCCGCGGCGTCCGGCGACATCATCGTGATGCTGGACGGCGACGGCAGCATGGACCCGCAGGAAATCGGCTGGCTCGTCACTCCGCTCCAGCATGAATACGACTTCGTGAAGGGTTCACGGTACGTCACCGGCGGCGGCTCCGATGACCTGACCAGGCTGCGGAGCTCGGGCAACCGCGTGCTGACCTGGCTCGCCAACGCCGTCCTGCACAGCGACTATTCCGACCTCTGCTACGGCTACATCGCCCTCCGCCGCGAGTGCGTTGACATCCTGGAGCTGCGGTCCGACGGCTTTGAAATCGAGACCGAACTGATCGTGCGCGCCGCCAGGGCCGGCCTTCGCATCGCAGAGGTCCCCAGCCATGAGCTGGGCCGCATCTCCGGTAAGTCAAACCTGCACACCTTCCGTGACGGGTGGCGCGTGCTGCGCACCCTCGCCCGTGAACGCTTCAGCTGGGAGGCCCCCACCGCCGGGGCCCGGCCCGAGGCCCTGCGCCGGGTGAAATACAAGTATCCGTCCGTCATGCTGCCGCACATCCCCACGGACCCCCAGAGCGTTCTGGGACTGCGGCCAGGGGCCTAGCATGTACCAGACAGCAGGGGTACCGACGGTTTCCGTAGTCATCTGCACCTACGCGGAGGAGCGGTGGGAGCTACTGATGGGCGCCCTGGACTCGGTCCGGGCCCAGACCCACCCCCCGCAGCAGACGATCGTGGTGGTGGACTACAACATGGATCTGTACAAGCGGCTCATCTTCACCGTGCCCGACGTCGTGATTGTCGAAAACGCCGGCCCCAAGGGGCTCTCCGGCGCCCGCAATACCGGCGCCGAAGTCGCTAAAGCCAAAGTTGTGGCCTTCCTCGACGACGACGCCGAGGCCGCCCCGGATTGGCTCGAACGCATGGCGGCCATGTATGACGACCCCGACGTCCTGGCCGTAGGCGGCCGCGTCGAGCCGGTCTGGGCGGCCGGGCGGCCGGGGTATTTCGCCAAGGAACTGGACTGGATCGTCGGCTGCACGTACCGCGGGCTGCCCAAGGTCGCGGCCGAGGTCCGCAACGTCATTGGCGCGAACATGTCATTCCGTTCCGAGGTCCTGGTCCGGCTCGGCGGATTCAACCCGTCACTGGGCCGCCAGGACGCACTCCCCCTCGGATGTGAGGAAACCGAGCTCTGCATCCGGGCGGTCATGGGCGCCCCCGGCTCCAGGGTGGTCTACGAACCTGCGGCACTCGTCAACCATCACGTCCCCGCGGAGCGGGGCACCTGGCGCTACATGCTGGCACGCTCCTGGGCGGAGGGCATCTCCAAGGCGCAGGTGAGCCGTGTGGTCGGCCATAAACGGGCCCTCGGCCCGGAACGGCGGTACGTCCGGCAGGTGCTGCCGCGGGCCGTGTACGCCGGAATCCGCGGCTGGACCCGGGGCAACGACCCCGCCGGCCTGAGCCGGGCGGGAGCCATCATCGCAGTCCTCGCGTGCACCGCCGCCGGATACGTCCGGGGGCGCCGGCTGCCATCCGGATCCGGGGCACCGGAAACCAGCCCTGCGCCAGAGGACGACCTGTGGAGGGAAGTTCAGTGAGACTGTTCTACCAGCCGCACCCCCCGCAGATTGCCGCTCCGGCAGCAGTCATGACATCCGGAAGTTTCTGCCATGAGCCAGTCTGAAAAATACGTCGTTGAGCAGCCCGGCGCCGCCAGCGGAGCCGGTTTTGATATCCACGGCGTGGTGGGTATTGAGGTGGCGCCCGGAACGCCCGGTGAATCCCAGCTGCGGGACATGCTTGCCCCCTTTCTGGGGACATCTTCCGCGTCCAGGCGCCTGGTGATCAGCGAAGAGATCTCGCCGGTTCCGGGCCGGTCCCGCGCCGAAGACGCCTACCGCTTCACCGCGGAGTCGCTGTACCTCCCGGGGGACCGGGTCCAGATCATTGAAACGCCGGAGGGATACCGGATCGAGGGCAGCGGGGAACTGCTGACCGCGGTCATCCCGCTGCTGGACCGTCTGTGCGTCCAGGAGGAGACGGCGATGATCCATGCCGCCGTCGTCGATTTCCGGGGCGCCGGCGTGCTTATGCCGGCGTGGGGCGGGGTGGGTAAAACCAGCACCGTCGCCAAACTCGTTGCGATGCCGGATGTCCGGTTCATGGCCGATGACTGGGCGTTCCTGGGCGCCGGCGGCATGCTGATGGGCTACGCGAAACCCATGTTCATCAAACCCCACCACCGGGCCATCTATCCGGCGTTGTTCCGCGGGACGCGCAAGCCCCTGGCCCCGGGCTGGCTCACCAACCCCGTCGCGCATCTGGCCACGGCCGTCCATCCCGTGATTGTACGCTACCCCAAGACGGCCGCGTTCACCAGGCGCTGGAGTCCGGAACACCGGATGGTGCACCCCGAGCAGGTCTTCGGCGCGGAGCGGATCTCAGCAGCGGCGCCTGCCCAGCTGGCCATCTTCCTTGAGCGGTTCGACGGCGCTGAAGCACTGCTGGAACCCCGCAGCGCCGAGTGGATGACGTCGCGCATCGTCGGGAACTTCCATTCCGAGCTCCCGCTGGTTTCCCGCCGGCTCATCGAGGCCCTGGGCGCGTCGGGGCTGGTCCCGCTGGAGGAGCACTTCGGGAATAAGGCGGCGGTGGTGCGGCGGGCCCTTGACGGCGTGCCGTGTTCGCTGCTGCGGATCCCCGCCACCTGGTCCGCGGACCGGACCTCAGACTTCGTCGCGAACGTGGTGCGTTCAAAGCTCGACGGGTGAGGTGGGTGACGTGCTCGAACTAGAAGTTTCGGTGGTTGTTCCAGCTCGAAACGCCGCCGCATGGCTGGGTGAGTGCCTGGCATCCATCAACAGCCAGGGCCCCCGCGAAGTGATTGTGGTCGACGGTTGCTCCACGGACGCCACCGTCCAGATCGCCCGTTCCTTCGGTGCGCAGGTCATCTCCGACGAGGGACGGGGCCTGCCTGCCGCGCGGATGCTGGGGGTCCGGAGCGCCCTCTGCGATGTGGTCGCCCTGATAGACGCCGACGTCGTCCTGCCGCCGGACAGCCTCGGGCGGCTGCTGGGCGAATTCGACGCCGGCGGCTTCGACGGCCTGCAGTTCGGGCTGGCCAGCGAGGCCGACGGGCCCGGCTACTGGGGATCGGCTCTGGCCTGGCATCACAACAACAGCCGGGTGCGTTCCTGGTTCGGTGTCTGCGCGACCCTCATCCGCCGGGACGTCCTGCTGTCGGTGGGCTTCGATGATTCCTTTCGCTCCGGCGAGGATGTTGAGCTGCGGATCCGGCTGGAAAAGGCCGGCTATCGGCTGGGTGTCTCTCCCACGACGGTGGTCAGGCACCGGTTTGCCGACACTTTTGACGGGGCCCGCGACCAATGGCAGCAGGACGGCGCCGGAATGGCCCGGACAATCCGCAAACATCCGGCCCGCGCCGGCTGGATGGTGGCGCTCCCCCTGCTGGCCACAGTGCGCGGGGTGGGCTTGTCCCTGGTCCGGGCACCCCGGTATCTGGCCTACTGGCCCGGCTTTCTCGTCTACAACTACGGAGCCATGATCGGCGAAATCCTGCGCCCCAAGGGCCAGGCCCTGTCGGTTGGCGGGAACGCCGCTTGGCTCGCGGCAGCCAGGGTGGCCCCGATGGTCACCGGTTTCCTCTTCTGGGCCCTGGTGGCTCTCGTTCTTCCCCCCGCCCAGACCGGTCTCGGCTCCGCAGTGGTGTCGGCGGCGCTCCTGACCGTGCAACTGGGCATGTTCGGCGTCGGGCCGGCAACGCTGACTCTCCTGCCCGCCGAATCGGACGGCGGCCGCCGCCTCATTGCCACCAGCCTGCTGACAGTGGGGACTTTTTCACTTGCGATGGCCGCAGGGCTCGCCGCGGTCACCGGGTCCTTTGGTTCGGGTGTGGGCGAGGCCTGGCGCAGTCCCGCGGTCACGGCTCTGTTCCTCGCCACAGCCTTGTTCGCCGCCCTGGCGTATCAGCTCGACCACGTCGGGGTAGCCCAGGAGCGCGCCGACCGTGCGCTCCTGCGCAGCATCGTGCAGAGCATTGTGCAGCTCTCGGTACTGGCGCTTGCTTTCGCGGCCGGAATCCGCGAACTGCCGGTGGTGGTGGGCGCGGTGGCAGCCGGCGCGCTGGCCAGTGTGGCGGTGGGGCTGCGCCAGCTCCGCCGGGCCAGGACCGCCCCCGACTGGCGGCACGGTTTGCGGCCCCTACTGGCCCTGAAGCTCCTCAAACCCGGGCTCCCGAACCACGCCCTGATGCTGGCCGACCGCGCTCCCGGCTACCTGCTTCCCCTCATCGTCGCCGCTACGCTTGGCCCGGCGCCGACCGCTGCCTGGTTCATCGTCTGGATGATGGCTTCGGCGGTATTCTTCGTGCCGCAGTCGGCCGGCTTTTCGCTTCAGACGGCCTTGGCCGGAACGCGTTCGCGGCCCGGCCTGGTCGCTTCCGCCATCCGTGCCAGCCTCCTGCTGACGCTTGTGGCCGGCGGCCTGCTCATCTTTGTCGGGCCCTTCCTGCTGCGTTTCCTCGGACCGGACTACGCCTCGGCATGGGTCCTGATTCCCATCCTGGTCCCCGCGGTGCTCCTGAGCTGTGTCACCCAGGTCTATTACGGGCTGTGCCGGGCCCAAGGGCGCCTCGTTGAATCCACCATCGTCGCGGTGGCAGCTGCCGCCCTGGTGCTGGTGCCGGCTCCGGCCGTTGCCCACCTGTACGGCCTCTCCGGTGTTTCCTTGCTGTGGTCCCTGGCGCAGGCTGCCGTAGCGCTGATCGCAGGCTGGCGCCTGATTGCACTGACCCACACCAAGGCATCCTCTCCGGCGGTCCCGATTCCGTCGTCGGCAAACCAGGAGCCGACCGGATTGGAGGCACCATGATCCACGAATCCGCACCAACCGTACCCGCTGCCGCCGGGCACGGCCTGGCGAAAAATGTGAAGCGCCGCGGCGGCAAACCGCCGGCCGACGGCGGGCCCGGGGTGACGCCGGCATGGCTGGTCGGCGCCCTCGCCGCCCTGGCCGCCGTGGCACTGCTGCTCGGAATCTGGAGCCTGGCCAGCGTCGATCCCATGCTGATCGGCGGCTCCGGCCTGATCCAGGCGCTGCCGCCCCTCTATTTCGTGGCCCTGGCCCTCAGCCTGGTCGGATTTGTAGCCTCACTGAGTCTTCCGCGCGTCAATCCGGCCCTGCTGACCTGGCAGATACTGGTCACGGTGGTGGTCCTGCACGGGGCCGACCCGATCATTCATGGTCTCCCGCGGCTGGAGGCCAGCTACCGGCACCTGGGGATTGCCGACAACATTGCCCAGTCCGGCGGCCTGGACCCGTCGCTGGACGCGTATTTCAATTGGCCGGGCTTCTTCGATCTGCTGGCAATGCTTGCGGGCGCCAGCGGGGCAAGGGACCTGATGGCCGTCGCGACGTGGGCGCCCATCGGCGTCAACCTGATCCTGCTCGCCCCGCTGCTGGCACTGGCGACCAGGCTGACCGCGCACCGCCGCCACGCCTGGGCCGGCGTCTGGATCTTCTATCTCACCAGCTGGGTCGGCCAGGACTATCTGGCGCCGCAGGCCTACGCGTTCATCCTCCTCGTCACCCTCATCGGCTGCATCCTCAGTACCTTTACCGGCTGGGCATGGCGGACCGACCGGAACCGCGCAACCGCCGCGCTGGCACGGATCGTCGGCCGGCTGGACACGCCCGTCCCGCAGGGCGGCCTGCCCGGTCCGCCCCGCCAAGACGGCGCCGTCCTCGTGGTGGTCTGCGCGGTCCTCCTTCTTGCGATGGCGGCGTCCCACCAGCTGACACCCTTCGCAGCCATCCCCATCCTGGCCGCCTTGCTGCTGACAGGCCGGCTGCGGCTGCGCTTCCTTCCGGTGCTGGCGGTGATGCTCCCGGTGGGGTGGCTCATGTTTGCCGCATCCACGTATCTGCAGGGCCACTACAACCAGCTGTTCGGCTCCTTCGGTGACATCGGCGCCAACGCCTTCGACAGCCTGAGTTCGAGAGTGTCCGGCAGCGACGCCCACCTGTTTGTCGTCTACACACGCCTGGCCGAGGTGGCGGTGCTCTGGATGCTGGCCTTCGTGGGTGCTGTGGTGGGCCGGCGGCGCGGGGCCCCGTGGCTCACGGCCGCGGTGGGCGCGATGGCGTCCCTGGTCCTTATCCCGATCCAGCCCTATGGCGGCGAGCTGCTGCTGCGGATCTTCCTCTTCAGCCTGCCGTTCACGGCTTGCCTGGTGGTCCTGCCGCTGATGTCGGACAAGCCCGCCGGCCCGGGCCTGCTGCGAGGCATCGCCCTGTTGCTGCTCGGGGGTGTTCTCGCCACAACCACGATCGTGACCCGCTACGGCAACGAAGTCATGGAAAGCTTCACTGCCGACGAAGTAGCACTGGTGAACCGCCTCTATGAGACCGCGCCGGCCGGTTCCGTGCTCATCGAGGGGGTGCGCAACACGCCCTGGAAGTTCCAGCACTACGCCGGGTACGACTACAGGGCGCTGGTCCCCGCAGTGCCCCGGCCTGACGCAGGCCCCTTGACGTGCGACGCCGCCAACAAGATCGCCGCACGCAACGGGGCCTACCTGATCGTCACGGTGAGCCAGCTGCACGCGGCCGAACTCCGCGGTTCAACACCACCGGGTGACCTGCAGAACTTCGTCGCGACGTGCGGCACCAGCCCCGGCTGGGAGCGGGTATTCGAGAACGACGACGGTGTGATCTTCCACATTAAAGGAGCTGGAAATGGCAATTGAACGCCGGTACGTGATCTACGCGACGGCAGCCGTCGCCCTCGCCGCGGTGCCGCTGTCGTTTTTCGGTCCCGAGGGCCTTCGCCTGGCCGTCATCGGGCTGCTGACGCTCGCCGGCCCCGGAACCGCCCTGGTCCTGCTGCTCCGTTTCGGCCCTCCGCCGACCGAGCAGAGCGGCGGGGCGCTTCCCCTCGCCATCGCCGTCGCGATCGCCTTCAGCCTTGCGATGTCAACACTCGTCTCGACGGCGATGATCTACGCCCGCCTCTGGTCACCCCCTGCCGGCGTCTGCCTCCTGGCCCTCCTTACGCTCGGACTGCTGGCGCTCGAGGCCAGGCGGCCGCGGGGATCCCTGGCCGGTGCGAAATGATGGTTTTCCTGACCGGGCTTGCCGCCGTCACCTCGCTGGTCACCTGCGATGTCCTGATGGTCCTGCACCCCGAAAAGCCACTCCCGCGGGCCGCGGTATTTGCGACGGCGGCCCTGCTTTGCGTAGTAGGTGTCTCGGTAGCAGCGCAGCTGATGCGCCTTCTCTAAGCGGCAACAGCCCGCCCATGCCGCTGGGCCAGTCCGCACATGCCGGACTACATCACCAAATAATACTGAGAGTGAATCAATGAGAACACTAAAAGCACTCAGCACGGCCGGGACGTTAGGGTTGCTCGTCGCCGGTTCCCTTGTATTCGGTTCCGCACCGGCGGCTACCGCGGCAACCTGCGAGCCTTCACCGTCAAATTCCTATCTGGGAACCGCTGTTCTGGACACGAGCTTTGAGGCCGGCGGCTATTGCGGCCTCGTCGCGAAGACGGGCGGCACCGGCACGATTGCCATCTCGACCGCCCAGAAACACACCGGGACCAAATCGGTGAAAATGCACGTGACCGATTCATCCGGTTCCCTCGCGAACCTTTCCATGCCCTTCACTACGACCACCAAGACGGCGAACGCCGACGGCTGGTTCAACATCACCACCGCGGGCGTCACTGGCAGCAATGTCCCATACTTCCGCTTTTTCTCCGGCTCCACCCGGATCGCCGACGTCTACCGGTACAACAACAACGGCCAGCTGTGGCTGCGGGTTACCTCGCCCTCCGGGTCCTTCGTTTACACCAAACTGACGAACGGGAGCGTCTCCATGAACGCCTGGCACCGCATCACCATGCGCGTCACGACGAACGGCTCCAGGTCAACGATCCAGGTGTGGTTTGATGGTGCGCTGAAATACGGCAGCAGCGCCGTCAACATCAATGCCACCACCCTGAGCAAGGTTCAGATGGGGGCCGAGCACACCCGGCAAAAGGGCGACGAATACATTGACGACGTGATCATCAAGCGCTCAGCGACCTGATCCGAAGGGGCGGCGGCCGGGGCAATACCCGGCCGCCATCCTGTGTCCGCGGTCAGCTGCGCGAAGCGCTCTTGGCAGATGTCACGAACGCCCGGATCTTGGCCAGGTCCTTCACTCCCCGGCTTGCTTCGACGCCGGAGGACACGTCCACACCCCACGCTCCGGCCTGCGCCGCCGCGCCGGCAACATTGGCAGGGTCCAGGCCTCCGGCCAGCAGCCAGTTCCGGCCCTCCAGCCCCTTCGCCCGCACCGAGGAGTAGTCCCACGCCTCGCCTGAACCGGGAACCGCGGCGTCGATCAGCAGCAACTCCTCGCCCCAGCTGGCAAACGCTTCCAGGCCGGCGCCCATGGTCACTGCCCGGATGACTTTCAGGCCGGCGTCGTGCACGGCCTGGACGTCCGCCGGGGTGCGGTCGCCGTGCAGCTGGACCCATTCCAGCCCTGCACGGCGGGCGAGGACAACCGCCTCCGCCGCGGGTTCGTGCCGGAAGACGCCGACGGCGGCGATCCCGTCCGGAACGTCGGCCAGGAGTTCCCGGGCAAGGGCGGGGGTCACCTCGCGCGGGCTGCGGGTGAGGACGAAGCCGACGGCGTCTGCCCCGGCCGCAACCGCGGCCCGGACCGACTCAGGGGTACTGAGGCCGCACACCTTGACGAACATTCGGCTCCTTCCGCTGGGCCATTGACTCCGACGTTAGCAAGTCCCGGCGGCACGCGCCGACGTTACGTGCCGCCGCCGGGCCGGCCGCGCTCCCGGACCGGGCGGATAGGCTGGGGAGATGGAGATCATCCGCTATGCCGAGCTCAAAGCCCAACCCTGGCGCAACGGCGGCGGGGTGAGCCGGGAAGTCGCCAGCCGGCCAGCGTCCGGCGCGGGATCCACAGCCGCCGGCACGGCGCAGGACGCTGCCTGGGACTGGCGGGTCAGCATCGCCGAGGTCTCCAAGGCCGGTGCTTTCTCGGCCTTTCCCGGCATGGACCGCGTGCTGACCGTGATTGAGGGCGAGCTGCTGCTCCTGAGCGTTGACGGCGCCGAACATCCGCTCGAGAAATACCGGCCGTTCCGGTTCAGCGGCGAAGCCGCCTCGGCCGGCGCCCTGCCGACCGGTGACATCCGCGACCTGAACGTCTTCACCCGGACCGGCTCCTTCAAGGGGTACACGTCCATCATCGAGCTGTCCAAGAAACGCGCCCACCCCGTGTTCGCGGGCCAGCTCGGCATCCTCTTGCAGGGCCAGGCCACGGCCGGTCCGGCCGCCGCGGAGCCGCCAGCCGGCGCAGCCGGAGCCGAGACGCTGAACCGCTTCGACGCCGTCGTGGGCTCTGACACCGCAACCCCGGAAATCCTGGGCCGCGGCTTCCTCGCCGTGGTGTCCATCGACGCCGTGCACGGGTAGGGTCCCGGGGCAGGGGTTGCTACTCTGGATCCAAGGCCCCTTTCTCCGGGCCTCCGGACGACGGTTCAGTACCCGGCACGCGACAAGACTGGCCACAGGAGCCGTTATGTCGTGGTTAATTCTCATTCTTTCCGGAGCGCTGGAGGCCGTCTGGGCCGCAGCCCTGCACCGGACCGCCCAGGCCAGCGGCCGCCGCCGCGTGGTCCCGGCCCTCGTTTTCCTCGTTGCCGTCATCGCGAGCACGGGCGGCCTGGCCGTCGCCATGCAGTCCATCCCCACCGGAACGGCCTACGCCGTGTGGGTGGGGGTGGGCG
This sequence comes from Arthrobacter sp., assembly GCA_046708245.1. Taxonomy (GTDB): domain Bacteria; phylum Actinomycetota; class Actinomycetes; order Actinomycetales; family Micrococcaceae; genus Arthrobacter. Next base: position 1,820 of record JBKKDK010000256.1, on the reverse strand, counting down.
TCGTCCTGACATCCGGCTACGCGATGGTTGCCAAAGTTGAGCGCGCGACGGCGGCCCGGATCCTGCTGCTCGCCGGCATCACGGCCTGCGTGGCCGGCCTGAAGCTGGTGGCGTGACCATGGCGAAACCTGCTGCAGTGTCCTGGACCATCCTGTTGGCCTCCGCTGTGCTGGAGGCCGTTTGGGCCACCGCCCTGGGACTCTCGGACGGCTTCACCCGGCCACTGCCCACCCTCGTGTTCGCCGTCACCGCCTCGCTTAGCCTGGCGGGGCTGGGCCTGGCCGTGAAGCGCATCCCGCTCGGGACGGCGTACGCCGTCTGGGTGGGGATCGGCGCGGCCCTGACGGTCGGCTGGGCGATGGCCACCGGCGTCGAGCCCGCCAGCTGGCTGAAACTGCTCTTCATTGCCGGGATCGTGGGCTGCGCGGCGGGACTGAAGCTGCTGCCGGCGGCCCCGGCAGCCGGGCAGCCGCCGTCCGCCGCGGAAGTTCCCCACGTTTGAGCCAGTCCGACGGCGCGTCCCCCGCGGCGCGCCGTCCTACCGGCTGCCCTGCAGGCAAAGCTGGGGAGGATCGCCGGAGGCTGGCTCCGGACCGGGCGCGGAATACTCCAGCGCAAGGCGCAGTTCTTGCAGGGACGGCATTTCACGGCAACACCAGCAGCGAATGGAGATCCAGATGAACGCGGCAGCATCAGTCCAGCTCGGCCACGGATTACAAGTCAGCCAGCTCGGATTCGGCGGCATGGCCCTGACCCCGGTGTACGGCGAGGTGGACCCGGCCGAGGCCCTGCGGACCCTGCACCATGCGGTGGATGCCGGCGTCAGCTTCATCGACACGGCGGACATCTACGGCGGCGGCAGCAACGAGGAGCTGATTGCCCGGCTGCTCAAGGAACGCCGCGGCGACGTCCAGCTGGCCACCAAGTTCGGCCTGGTGGGCACACCGTCGGCCGGCTACACGGACATCCGGGGCGACGCCGCCTACGTGCGGCAGGCCGTGGACCGCAGCCTGCAACGGCTGGGAACGGATTCAATCGACCTGTACTACATGCACCGCCGTGACCTCCGCGTTCCGATAGTGGAAACCGTGGAGGCCATGGCGGGGCTGGTGCAGGCCGGCAAGGTCCGGCATCTGGGCCTGTCCGAGGTGACGGCGGAGGAGCTGCGTGAAGCCAGCAGCATCCACCCAATCGCCGCAGTTCAAAGCGAGTGGTCGATCTGGAGCCGCGATGTGGAACGCAACGTGGTTCCCACCGCGGCCGAACTCGGTGTCGGCTTTGTGCCGTATTCGCCGCTGGGCCGGGGATTCCTCACCGGCACCGTGGACGCCGCGACGCTGGGCAGCAACGACTTCCGCCGCAACATCCCGCGCTTCGCGGCGGACGCCGCCGGCGCCAACCAGGGTGTAATGGCCGCCGTGCGGGATGTCGCCGCGGAGCTCAGCGTTGCCGGGCAGGCTGCAACTCCCGCCCAGGTGGCGCTGGCCTGGCTCCTTGCGCAGGGCAGGAAGCTGGGACTGCCCGTGGTTCCCATCCCCGGCACGCGCAGGGCGGCCCGGATCGATGAAAACCTGGGTGCCCTGACGCTCGAATTCACCCCAGCGCAACTCAAGAAGCTCGACGCCGCCGCGGACGCCGTCGTCGGCTCCCGCTCGGCGGACCCCAACTGGGTGTCCCAGGGCCGTGAATAGCTCCTCCGTAGACTGAAGCCCATGGACTCGCTCATTGACTCTTTACAGAACATCACCATCCGCCGGATCTCGGTCAGCGAGATGGACAACAACGTGTATCTGCTCACCAGCAAGGCATCCGGCGCGCAG
>JBKKDK010000255.1:0-4076 GCA_046708245.1 Arthrobacter sp. | reverse complement strand
ATAGCACCTCCCGTGGCTAAAATTTCCTCACGACGCGAAAATGGACTGGCGAGGCGGTATTTCGGGTGTGGTCATTCTTTTTGCGCGTCGCGGAACAATTTGCGCGTCGCCAGCCACACTGCCCGTCACCGAGCCAACGCGCACCAGCGCCCAGCGCCCAGCCCGCAGGCCCCAGCGGCAGGTCAGCCGAGCGGCCTGCCGGCCATCCGCTCCAGGCGTCCGATCCGCTCAATCATCGGCGGGTGCGTGGAGAACAGCTTCGCCATGCCGCCGCCGCTGAACGGGTTGGCGATCATCAGGTGCGAGGCGTTGACCAACCGCTGGTCCGGCGGCAGCGGCAGGATTTGCACGCCCTGCTCAATCTTGCGCAGGGCGGAGGCGAGCGCCAGCGGGTCGCCGGTGAGCGCGGAACCGTCCTCATCGGCGTCGAACTCCCGGGTGCGGGAGATCGCCATCTGGATCAGCGACGCCGCAAACGGGGCCAGGAGCGCCATTGCGAGCATCGCCAGCGGGTTCCCGTTGCGCCGGTCGCCGCCGAAGAAGAGCAGCATCTGCCCTACGGAGGTGATGACGCCGGCGACGGCGGCCGCCACCGAGGAGGTCAGGATGTCGCGGTTGTAGACGTGCATCAATTCATGGCCCAGCACCCCGCGGAGCTCGCGGGGATCGAGCAGCCGGAGGATCCCCTCAGTGCAGCACACCGCCGCGTTCTGCGGGTTCCGGCCCGTGGCGAAGGCGTTCGGAGCCAGCGTGGGCGAGACGAAGATCCTCGGCATGGGCTGCTGTGCCCTGGCGGAGAGGTCCCGGACAATCTGGTAGAGCTGCGGGGCCTCCGCCTCCGTGACCGGATACGCCTGCATCGCCCTGATCGCGATCTTGTCACTGTTCCAGTAGCCGTACGCGGTGGTGCCGACGCCCACCAGCGCCATGATCCAGATCGGCGCGGAGCTGTTCATGCTGGATCCGATCAGTGCGCCGAGCGCCAGCAGCACTGCCCAGAGCACGCCGAACAGGGCCGCGGTCTTCAGTCCGTTGTGATGCCTGTGCACTGTGCCTCCCACAATGTCCGTGCCACGACGTGCTCCGGCTGTGGCGCTCCGGGAAACTGCCTCCAAAGGAAAACGCACCGCTAGGGGACGGGGTTCCGTGCGTCGTACCTCAGGAAGCCCGACTGCAGGTGCGCCACCGTCCATGCCGTCACGACGCACAAAATACCGCCCAGCAGCAGGACCCAACCTTCACTCAAAAGTTTAGTCCCGCCACCGGCGAGCATGTCCCCTATCCGCGGGCCGCCGGCCACAACGACGACGAACACGCCCTGCAGCCGCCCGCGCAGATGGTCCGGGGCCGACGCCTGCAGGATGGTGGTGCGGAAGACCGCGCTGACGGAGTCCGCGATGCCCGCCAGCGCGCAGCACAGGGCGGCGGGCAACAGCCACAGCGTCACGCCGTCGTCGCCCGAGCCTCCGGCAAGCACCACCACCAGCCCGAAGCCGGCGATCGAGGCGCCCCAGCCCATCACGGACCACACGACGGCTGCGCCCTGGTAGCGCACCGCCCCGAGCGGGCCGGAGAACAGCCCGGCGAGGAACGCACCGACCGCCGTCGAGGCCAGCAGGATGCCGACCGTGGCCTCGCCGCCGCCGATCATCAGGGCACCGACCGCGGGCAGCAGCGCCCGGGGCTGGGCGAGAATCATGGCCACAAGGTCGATGACGAAGGTCATCCGCAGGTTCGGCCTGGTGCCCAGGAAGCGGAAGCCCTCGACGACGGACCGCAGGCCCGCCGGACGGGCATGCTCCCCCGGCGGCATGGACGGCAGCTTCAGCAGCGCCCAGAACGCGAAGGCGAAGCTGACGACGTCGATCGAGTACGTCCAGGCGAAGCCGATCCAGGCCACCAGGACGCCGGCCAGCAGGGGCCCGGCCGTCATGGTCAGCCCGAAGCTCATCATGCTCAGGGCGTTCGCGGCGGGCAGAAGTTCCTTGCGGACCAGCACCGGGATGATGGCGCTGCGGGCCGGCTGGTTGATGGCCTGCGCGCCGCTCTGCACGGCCACCAGGGCATACAGCAGCCAGACGTTCCCCAGCTGCAGCCAGGCCTGGAGCGCGAGGCACACGGTGGTCAGCCAGAGCACCGAGGAGGCAAGCAGGGCAACCGTGCGGCGGTCATGCGCGTCCGCGATCGAGCCTCCGAGCAGGCCGCCGAACACAAGCGGGACCAGCGCGAAGATGCTCAGGAGCCCCACATAGAGGCTGTCCTGCGTGAGCCGGTAGACCTCCAGGCTGACGGCCACCAGCGTCAACTGGCTGCCCAGCGCCGAGACGGCCGAACCCAGCCATAAGCGGCGGAAGGCCGGACTTTCGCGCAGCGGCGTGATGGCCGCCAGAAATTTCCCCACCGGGCAACTCTAGCCGCGGGTGCCCCGTGACGTGGGCAGACGTCTCCGGCGGCCATATTAGCTTGCGTTATTGTGAGGGAATCATAATAAGTGGTTGAATGGGGGCATGACGGATTCCGCGGGTACCCACGACGCCTGGGCGGCCGCCCTGCGCGCCCACGGCCGCCGGGTGACGAAGCAGCGCCTGGCCGTGCTCGCCGCCGTCGAACATCATCCGCACTCCCCGGCCGAGAGCATTCTTGCCGCCGCGCGGGAGGAACTGCCCGAGCTGACGGCCCAGTCCGTCTACGTGGTCCTGGGTGATCTCACCGACCTGCAGATGCTGCGCCGGTTCGAGCCGCCGCACTCCCCCGCCCTGTACGAGACGCGCGTGGGAGACAACCACCACCACGCCGTCTGCATCGGCTGCGGACGGGTCGAGGACGTCGACTGCGCCGTAGGCCACGCGCCGTGCCTGACCCCGCACTGGGACGAGGGCGCCAAGCCGATGACCATCCAGATCGCTGACGTGATGTACCAGGGCATCTGCCAGGACTGCCAGCGCACCCAAAAACTTCCCTCCGAAACTAAGTAACCCAACCAGAAGGAGAAAGATGACTGCGAACATCTCTGCGCCCATCTCACCCGTATTCACCCCCGCCCACTCGACGACGCAGTCGGGCGCCCCGGTCACGTCGGATGCCCACTCGCAGGCAACCGGCCCCGACGGTGCCATTATCCTGACCGATCACTACCTGATCGAGAAGCTCGCACAGTTCAACCGGGAGCGTGTGCCGGAGCGGGTTGTGCACGCCAAGGGCGGCGGCGCCTTCGGCACCTTCAGGACCACCGAAGATGTTTCGAAGTACACCAAGGCCGCGCTGTTCCAGCCGGGCACCGAGACGGACATGCTCATCCGCTTCTCCTCGGTCGCCGGCGAATCCGGCTCCCCCGACACCTGGCGCGACCCCCGCGGCTTCGCCGTGAAGTTCTACACCACCGAAGGCAACTACGACCTCGTCGGCAACAACACCCCGGTGTTCTTCATCCGCGACGGCATCAAGTTCCCGGACTTCATCCACTCGCAGAAGCGCCTCCCGGGCACCCACCTGCGCGACGCTGACATGCAGTGGGACTTCTGGACCCTCTCGCCGGAATCCGCGCACCAGGTCACCTGGCTCATGGGCGACCGCGGCCTGCCGGCCTCCTGGCGCGAAATGCAGGGCTACGGCTCGCACACGTACCAGTGGATCAACGCGGCGGGCGAGCGCTTCTGGGTCAAGTACCACTTCAAGTCCAACCAGGGCGTCAACTCCATGACGGGCGACGAGGCCGAGGCAATGGCCGGCTCCGACGCAGACTTCTACATCCGCGACCTGCAGGAAAACATCGCCGGCGGCAACTTCCCGTCCTGGGACCTGCACGTGCAGGTCATGCCGTACGAGGACGCCAAGACGTACCGCTTCAACCCGTTCGACCTCACCAAGGTGTGGCCGCACGCGGACTACCCGCTGATCAAGGTGGGCACCATGGAGCTGAACCGGAACCCGGAGAACTACTTCGCGCAGATCGAGCAGGCCACCTTCGCGCCGTCGAACTTCGTGCCGGGCATCGCCGCCTCCCCGGACAAGATGCTGCAGGCCCGCATCTTCTCCTACGCCGACGCACACCGCTACCGCGTGGGCACCAACCACGC
>JBKKDK010000254.1:0-15147 GCA_046708245.1 Arthrobacter sp. | reverse complement strand
GAGCGGCAGGACCTGCACGCGTTCGATCGTGTCCTTGCGGACCGAAACCACCAGGTGGGTCGAGGTGACGCCGGCGCCGTTGACGCGCACCTCGTCCGAGTGCGCGACGACGGTGGTCCAGTGCTGCTCGGCGGGCGGCTTGGCGAGCTCCGCCGGGTCCACGAGCGAGACCATGGAGTTGATGGCGTCCTTGTTGTGGCTCAGCAGGATCCGCTCGGTCGTGTCACCCTCCGGGCCGGCCAGCAGGAACGGCTCGGCCTCGTAGAGGATCCGCTCGTCCCGGGAGATCACGGTGCGCAGGCCGGCGTCGAGCGCGTCGAAACGCAGCAGCCGGGTCTCGCTGAACTCCGAGCAGCCGATGCTCAGCACGAGGTGGCGCCGGTCGGCGGAGAGCTCGAAGCCCAGCCACATGGCGACGTCGTCCTCCTGGTAAATCACCGCATCATCGGTGACGGGCGTGCCCAGCAGGTGGGCCTTGACCTGGTACGGCCGCCACGAATCGTCCACCACGGTGTAGAAGATCCGGGCGCCGTCGGGGGAGAAGGAGATGCCGTAAAAGACGTTTTCGATCACGTCGGGCAGGAGCTGTCCGGTCCGCAGGTCCTTGATGCGCAGGGTGAACCGCTCGTCGCCGGAGTTGTCCACGGCATAGGCGTAAAGGTGGCCGTCAATGGTGACGGCGGCGCCGCCCACGGCGAAGAAGGGCTGGCCCTCTGCCTCGACATTGCCGTCCAGCAGGATCTCCTCACCGGGGATCCCGACGCCGGCCTCGACCGCCGGGGGCGTCCAGTCCGCCACCCGGTCCCCGGTATCGACAGCCTTTACGCGGCAATGGATGCCGTATTCCTTGCCTGCGACGGAGCGGGTGTAGTACCACCAGCCGTCCTTGCGGTTGGGGACGGAGAGGTCCGTCTCCTGGGTGCGGCCCTTGATCTCCTGGAAGATGGCCTCGCGCAGCGGCTCCTGGTGGGCGGTCACGGCTTCCTGGTATGCGTTTTCGGCTTTGAGGAGCTCCACGACGTCCGCCGATTCCTTCTCACGGAGCCACTCGTAGTTGTCCTCGAAGGAGTCGCCGTGGTGGGTGCGGAAGGTGGGAACCTTCCGGGCGACAGGGGGCTGCGGTGAGGGCTGCACGGAAATCTGGGTCATTTACCCAATCTACCGAACGCCGGCGCCTCAGTTGCCGTTCTGCAGGTTGTTCGCCGCCACGTACTCGCCGAGGCGCTGCCCGGCCAGGGCAGCGGACACCGCGGCCGTCGCGGCAGGGTCCTGCAGGACAATCGACTGGCCGTCCCGGCTGGTGCCGGTGCCGGCCGTCGGAAGCGTGAAAAACACGCCTTGCCCGCCGACCGCGCTGCGCAGGCTGTAGCCCAGGTTTTCCAGCGACTCCATGGTGAAGCTGGCGTCCAGCGTGACATGCGGAAGAACGGTCCCGATCAGCTGCCGGACGGTGCTGCGGTCCGCCAGCCGGCCCTCGGCCGCCATTTTGGCCATCACGGCCTTGAGGAAGGTCTGCTGGGTGCGGACCCGCTGGTAGTCACCGTCCGCGAAGGCATGCCGCTCCCGGACAAACGCCAGCGCCTGGGCACCGTTCAGCCGGTTGACGCCGGGCGGAAAATAGTACGGCGTGTCCACCGTGGAGGTGAACGGCCGGCTCACGCCCACGTCGACGCCGCCGAGGGCGTCGGTCATCGCGGCGAACCCCTCAAAGTCCAGCATCACCGTGTGGTCAATGTGCTGGCCGAAGAGCGCCTCGACAGTCCGCGTCATTAGGGGGAGCCCGCCGAGTTCCAGGCCCGCATTGATTTTTGCGGCATAGTGCCCCGGGATGTCCACCCACAGGTCGCGCATGATCGAGATGCCATAGATGCTCTGCCGGTCCGCGGGCAGATGGACGAACACGAGGGCGTCGGCCCGCTGGTCCGAGCGGGCGCCGACGGCGGCCACCTGGCGGGCGTTCACCCGGCTGTCGCTGCCCACGAGCAGGATGTTCAGCGCGACGGGAGGAGGTTCCGGCGTCGGCGTCGGGGCCGGCGTCGGCTCGGGAGTGGGAGAGGGCGACGACGACGAAGCCGCCGCGGGCACCGGACCGGCGGTTCCGGCGGGCCCGGACGCCTCACCCCGCGGGCGGCCCAGGAGATAGGCGGCGGCCGCCAGGGCAAGAATCAGGGCGGCCACGGCGGCAAAGACAACGGCGCGTTGGGGACGCCTGCCGCCCGGAGCTGCCTGCCCTTCCACGTCAGGCCGCCGCGGGGGCCGTCAGTCGGGCGAAGCGGAGGATGGCGAGTACCGCTGGCGCGATCTCGTCCTCCATCCGCCGGTAAGCCTCCGGGCCGAGCCCGTAGGGGTCCGCAACATCGTTGTCGGCGGGGGCGTCTGCCAGGGCGAGGTGCCGCACGCCGGCAGCCCGGGCAGGAAGCTCCGTCCAGCGCGCGGACAGGTCGTTTCCGGGGGCCGGTCCGGGCTCCCGTTCGGCCAGGACCAGAACCATCCGGGCAAACTCGCGGATGGTGAAAGTCCGTTTGAGCACGGACGGGTCCATCTGCACCACCTCGGTCCGGTGGACTGCCGCCATGGTCAGGATGAGGTCCGCCTCGTGCACGATTTCCGGCCTCAGCTGGCGTGCGGCAAAGCCTGCAGGCGTGCCCCCGTGCGCCGCGATGATCCGGGCCGAGAGGGGCTGGACCGGGTCGCCGGCCATTGCCCGCGTTCCGGCGCTCCGGACCTGGAAGGTACCGGGGCTGAGCTCGTCGAGCCCGGCCTGGAGCAGGCGCTCGGCCACGGGGGAGCGGCAGATGTTTCCGGTGCATACGATCAGGATCCGGACAACCGGGGAGGTCTCCGCAGGTTCCATTTTCCGCTGCCGGAACCCGCGCTCCGGTGCAGTCTGGCCTTCTGCTTCGAAACGGTTCAGCATGCGGGGTCCTAGGAGTCGGTGCAGCTGACGGCGTCGAGCGCCGCAGTGGCGCCCGGTGCAGTCCGCGGCGTGTTCCAGAGGTTACCACCAGAGACTTGGGAAAACTTGGATTTTCCTGCGGCCCGGCTGCGGCACGGTGCTTGACGCATCTCAAGCCTTCCGCATATCCTGAACGAACGGTCGGTAATTATTTATCGAAAATGCATAGGAGCAACCATGGCATCGCAGACCCTGCAGTCAGTGCCCGCAGAGCCAACGCCCGCAGGGGCGGATTCCAGCCCCGAAGACGCGGCCCGGCGGGACGCGGAGGGCCAGGCCTACTTCGACAAGGTCATCGCGGACGATTCCCGGATCGAGCCGCGCGACTGGATGCCGCCTGCCTACCGCAAGACCCTGCTGCGGCAGATCTCCCAGCACGCGCACTCGGAGATCATCGGCATGCAGCCGGAAGCCAACTGGATTTCCCGTGCCCCCAGCCTCAAGCGCAAAGCCATCCTCATGGCGAAGGTCCAGGACGAGGCCGGCCACGGCCTGTACCTGTACTCCGCGGCCGAGACCCTCGGCCAGCCGCGCGATGCGATGATGCAGGACCTGATGGACGGCAAGGCCAAGTATTCCTCCATCTTCAACTACCCGGCACGGACCTGGGCGGATATGGGCGCCATCGGCTGGATGGTGGACGGCGCCGCGATCGCCAACCAGGTTCCGCTGTGCCGGGCCTCGTACGGGCCCTACGGCCGGGCCATGGTCCGGGTCTGCAAGGAGGAATCCTTCCACCAGCGCCAGGGCTTCGAGATCCTGCTGGAACTCTCACACGGCACGCCGGAACAGAAGCAGATGGCCCAGGACGCGGTGGACCGCTGGTACGCACCGGCCCTGATGATGTTCGGGCCGCCGGATGACGATTCGCCCAACTCCAAGCAGTCCATGGCCTGGAACATCAAGCGATTCGGCAACGACGAGCTGCGCAACCGCTTTGTCGGCATGATGATGGAGCAGGTCAAGGTCCTGGGGCTCACCCTTCCGGACAAGGACATCCGTTTCGACGAGGACACCGGGAAATGGGAACACGGGCCCCTCGACTGGGCGGAATTCCACGAAGTCCTGGCCGGCCGCGGCCCCTGCAACACCCAGCGCCTGGAGCGCCGCCGCGAAGCGCACGAAAACGGCGCCTGGGTTCGCGAAGCCGCCGCCGCCTACGCGGAAAAACAGGCCAAGAAGCAAGCAGAAAAGGAATTTGCAGCATGATGGCCCCACACGGCAACCCGGAGTTCCCGGCCAGTACCGCAGACAGCGGCTCCCGCTCCCTCGACAAGGCGGAAGACCAGTCAGCAGACCGGGTGAACGCGCCCGCAGCCGCCGAGACCCGCCCGGCCGGCGCAACCGGAAACGTCTGGCCCATCTGGGAGGTGTTTGTCCGCTCCAGCCGAGGCCTTTCCCATGTACACGCCGGATCGCTGCACGCCCCCGACGCCGCCATGGCCCTGCGCAACGCCCGTGACCTCTACACCCGCCGCAACGAAGGCGTGTCCATCTGGGTTGTCCCGGCCGATGCCATCGCCTCGAGCGATCCCGACGCCAAGGGCTCGTTCTTTGAATCCCCCCAGGGCAAGGACTACCGGCACGCAACGTATTACACCAAGAGCGAGGGCGTGAAGCACCTGTGAGCACTACTCCTGAAACAGCGGCGGCCGCAGCAGAAACCGGCGGCCACGGCGACATTTCCGTGGGCGTCGCCGGCGCTGGCGGGGACAGCGGCGCCAGCGCCACCCGCATCACGCCGGGCAACGCCCTGCGTCCCGAAGACATTGCGCTGGCCGTCAGCCGCGGCACCGCCAAGCCGGACGAGGACGCCGCCGAGCTCGCGCTCCGCCTGGGCGATGATGCACTGGTCCTGGCGCAGCGCCTGAGCCACTGGATCTCCCGGGCCCCTGAGCTGGAGGAGGACGTCGCTCTGGGCAACATCGCCCTCGACCAGCTGGGACACGCCCGGTCCTTCCTCAGCTACGCCGGCGGGTTCTCCGGCCGGAGCGAGGATGACCTCGCCTACTTCCGCCGGGAACCCGAATTCCGTTCGGTCCAGATCTTCGAAATCCCCAACGGCGACTTCGCTGTCACCATCGCCCGGCAGTTCGTGGTCAGCTACTACCAGTTCGAGCTGTACCGCCGGCTGGCCGAATCCACCGACCCCACCATCGCCGGCATCGCCGCCAAGGCCGTCAAGGAAGTGGACTACCACCGTGACCACAGCGCCCAGTGGGTCCTGCGGCTGGCCCTCGGGACGGACGAATCCCGGCAGCGGATCATCCACGCCTTCAAGGGGATCTGGCCCTACGTCGACGAGCTCTTCCGCGACGACGACCTCACCGCCCGGCTCAGCGCGTCCGGCACCGCCGTCGAGCCGTCCAGCCTGCGGGCGGACTTCGACCGGCTGACCGGCGAGGTCCTCGCCGAAGCGGAACTGGACGTTCCGCAGGTCCAGCCCGCCCCCGGCGGCGGCCGCCGCGGCCTTCACTCCGAACACCTTGGTTATCTCCTGGCCGAGATGCAGGCGCTCGCCCGCGAGTACCCCGGAGCAAGCTGGTAGCCATGTACGTCAGCCACCCCACCGCCGCTGCCGCCAGCGACCGGGCCGCCGGCCAGCGGACCCCGGAGCAAAAAGCCTGGGACCTCGCCGCCACGGTCTGCGATCCGGAGATTCCGGTCCTCACCATTGCCGACCTGGGTATCCTGCGGGGCGTCCGGATCTTCGACGACGGCGGGATGGTCCCTGCCGTCCAGATCACTATCACGCCGACCTACTCCGGTTGCCCGGCCATGGACGCCATCCGTGATGACCTCAAGACGGTCTTCGGCGCCGAAGGCTATCCGAACGTCCATGTTGAGCTGGTGCTCTCGCCGGCATGGACCACGGACTGGATGAGCGAGGACGGCAAAGCCAAGCTGCGCGAGTACGGCATTACCCCGCCGTCCGGCCATTCGGCGGCGGGCGGCCACTCCGGGCCGGTCCGGCTGTCCCTCGCCGTCAAATGTCCGCAGTGTTCATCGTTGAACACCAAGGAGCTCACCCGCTTCGGTTCCACTTCCTGCAAGGCCCTGTACGTATGCCAGGACTGCAAAGAACCGTTCGACTACTTCAAAGTTTTGTAAGGAACAGGTGCCCCCATGACTGTTGTCCGCCAGAGCGCCGCCGAAACGGCCGCAGCCACCGGCCGCCGTCGAGCGTCCTTCCATACCCTGGCCGTGACCGAGGTCCGCCGGCTCACCGAGGACGCCATCGAGGTCACCTTCGGTGTCCCCGCGGAACTGGCCGGGCAGTTCGACTACCTCCCGGGCCAGTACGTCGCCCTGCGCACCACGCTGCCGGACGAGCAGGGCGCGCCGCACGAGGTCCGCCGCAGCTACTCCATCTGCGCAGAACCGCGCAGTTTCGCGGACGGCAGCAGCGAGATCCGCGTCGCCATCAAAAAGGACCTCGGCGGGTTGTTCTCCACCTGGGCAAATGCCGAGCTCAAGGCCGGCGACGTGCTCGATGTCATGAGCCCGATGGGCGCCTTCGTCTCCAGGCACGGACGGGACGGCAAGCCTGTCGAGCAAAACCTGATGAACTCGATGAACAATCCGCAGGACATGGCGGGGGAACTGGCGGGGGAGCCCGGCTCCTTCGTGGCCATCGCCGCCGGTTCCGGCATCACCCCGGTGATCGCGATCGCCCGGACGCTGCTCGCGGCGCACCCGGAAACCCGCTTCGACCTCGTGTACGCCAACAAGGCCGCGATGGACGTGATGTTCCTCGAAGAGCTGGCGGACCTGAAGGACAAGTACCCGGCGCGGCTGGCATTGCACCACGTGCTCTCCCGCGAGCAGCGGATCGCGCCGCTGCTCAGCGGCCGGATCGATGCCGAGAAGCTCCAGGCCCTGCTGGGAACCGCCATCCACAGCGACGACGTCGACGAGTGGTTCCTTTGCGGGCCGTTCGAGCTCGTCCAGCTGTGCCGTGACACCCTGGCCGGCCGCGGCGTCAAGCCCGAGCACATCCGCTTTGAGCTCTTCACCTCCGGCAAGCCGGACCGCCCGGAAGGCAACATCGGCCGTCCCGTGATCGCCGACGACTCCAAGGACACCTACAAGATCACATTCAAGCTGGACGGGCTGCAGGGCGAGGTCGCCAGCCCCACCCACGCCCGCGAGTCCATCCTCAACGCCGCGCTCAGGGTCCGGCCGGACGTGCCCTTCGCCTGCGCCGGCGGCGTCTGCGGAACCTGCCGCGCGAAGGTGGTCACCGGTGCGGTCACCATGGACGAGAACTACGCGCTGGAGCAGGATGAACTGGACAAGGGCTACGTCCTGACCTGCCAGTCCCACCCGACGACGCCGGAAGTCACCGTCGACTTCGACATCTAAGCCTCAAGGAGACCCATGATTTCCCTCATCATTGCCGACGGCATCGCCGAGATCGTGCTCGATGCGCCGTACAAGCTGAACTCGCTCGATGAGCGGGCGCTGGCGGACCTGGCACAGGCGTACGACGACGCCGCTGACGCCGCCGCCCGCGGCGAGGTCCGGGCGCTGCTGCTGCGCGGCGAGGGGCGGGCCTTCTGCGCCGGACGGGACATCTCCGCCGTGACGCCGGAGAGCGATGACGCGCAGGCTTACCTCGGCGGCCTTGTCCAGCCGCTGCTGAAAAAGATGAGCTCCTTCCCGGCGCCCACCTTCGCGGCCGCGCAGGGTGCCTGCCTCGGCGTGGGCCTGGGCCTGCTGCTGGCCACGGACGTGGTCTACGTGGCGGAGAACGCCAAGTTCGGTTCACCGTTCGCCAAACTCGGAGCCACCCTGGATTCCGGCGGACACTGGTACTTCACAGAACGCCTCGGCATGCACCGGACCCTGGACCTCATCTACACGGCCGAGCTCATGAGCGGCGCCGATGCGGTGGCGCAGGGGCTCTTCAGCCGGGCCATGCCGGCAGCGGAACTGCTGGAGAACACCCGGGCGATCGTGGTCGCCGTGGCCACCGGCGCCACCGGGGCATTCAACGCAAGCAAGGAACTCGTGGCACATATCCGCGACCAGCGGCTGGGACTGTGGGAAGCCATGGAGGAAGAAAACGCCGAGCAGGCGAGGCTGTGCAAGAGCGAGGATTACGCCGAGGGGTTCCGCGCTTTCCAGGAGAAACGGCCCCCGGTTTTCAAAGGCTGAATAACAACCCCGCTGCACTACTGGAGACAAAGTTGTCTCTATACTTGTCTTTTGTTGTAGCCATTCTCAATTTGAAAACCCGATTGTATGGTTCGGTTATGACAACCGGGAAACGAGTAAATAAGGCTGTTATTCCGGCCGCGGGGCTGGGAACACGTTTCCTGCCCGCCACCAAGGCGATGCCGAAGGAAATGCTCCCCGTCGTGGACCAGCCGGCCATCCAGTACGTGGTCGAGGAAGCCGTCAGGGCGGGCCTGACCGATCTCTTGATGATCACCGGGCGCCAGAAGCGGGCCCTCGAGGACCACTTCGACCGGGAACCCAGCCTGGAACGCACCCTGGAGCTGAAAGGCGATCTGGACCGGCTGGATGCGGTCAAGCATGCCTCCAGCCTCGGCCCGCTGTACTACGTCCGGCAGGGCGACCCCAAAGGCCTCGGCCATGCGGTCCTGTGCGCCCGCCAGCACGTGGGGGATGAGCCCTTCGCGGTCCTCCTCGGCGATGACCTGATTGACGAGCGCGACGAACTCCTGAGCACCATGATGGACGTGCAGGCCCGGACCGGGGGTTCCGTGATCGCCCTGATCGAAGTGAGCCCGGCCGAAATCAGCGCCTACGGCTGCGCCAACGTGTCAGCCATTCCCGGCGAGGACCACGTACGGGTCAACGGCCTCGTCGAGAAGCCTGACATCGCGGATGCGCCCTCGAACCTGGCCGTGATCGGACGGTATGTGCTCCACCCCGGCGTGTTCGAGGTCCTGGCGCACACCCCGCCCGGCCGCGGCGGCGAGATCCAGCTGACCGACGCGCTGCACACGCTCGCCGCCTCCGACGGCGAGGGCGGCGGCGTCTACGGGGTGGTCTTCAAGGGCCGCCGCTACGACACAGGCGACAAACTGAGCTACATCAAGGCGGTCATATCGATTGCCGCGGATCGGGTGGAGTTCGGCGAGGAGCTCAGGTCGTGGATGAAGGGCTTCCTGAGCTAGCCGCCGGGCTCACGCCCGGATGTGGTCGATGTTTTCCCGGTACCATTCGACGGTGCTCTTGACGCCGTCGGCCAGGCTGATGCGAGCCGACCAGCCGGCCCCGGCAAGCCGGGACACGTCCAAAAGTTTTTGGGGCGTGCCGTCGGGTTTGCTGCTGTCCCAGTCAGTCTTGCCGTCGTATCCAACGGCCCCGGCCACAATTGAAGCCAGTTCCCGAATGGTGACGTCGGTTCCCGTGCCCACATTGACCTGGGCGGCGCCGTCGTAGTTCTCCAGCAGGTGCAGGCAGGCTGACGCCATGTCGTCCACATGCAGGAACTCGCGCCGGGGGGAGCCCGATCCCCAGTTGGTGACGCTGCCGGCCCGCGTCCTGGCGGCGTCGTCGTAGCGCCGGATCAGGGAAGGCAGCACATGGGAGCCTTCGGGTGAGAAGTTGTCCCCCGGGCCGTACAGGTTCGTTGGCATGGCCGAAATCCAGGGGAGGGCATACTGGCGGCGTATTGCCTGGACGTGCATGATTCCGGCGATCTTGGCTATCGCATAGGCATCATTGGTGGGCTCCAAAAGGCCGGTCAGCAGCGATTCCTCCCGGATCGGCTGCTCGGCGAACTTGGGGTAGATGCACGATGACCCGAGAAACAGCAGCCGCTCCACGCCGTATTCACGGGCCGCGTCAAGGACGTTTACCTGGATGCGCAGGTTGTCGCTGAGGAAATCCACCGGATAGGTGCTGTTGGCGAGGATGCCGCCCACCTTGGCTGCCGCGAGCACGGTGTAGCGCGGCCTGGCGGTGGCAAAGAAGTCGAAAACGCCGGCGCGGTCCTTCAGGTCCAGTTCCCCGGACGTGCGCCCGATGAGGTTCGTGAACCCCTCATCCGCCAGGTTCCGCCAGATCGCCGAGCCCACCAGCCCCCGATGCCCGGCGACATAGAACGGCGAGGAACGGTCGAGGCCCGCGGGCCGGAAGCCGGCGCTGGAACTCACGGGTTGTTCCAGCTCTCAAGGTCGACGCTGTCAATCCAGCTGTCGCCGGCGTGCTGCAGCGCTTCGATGTCGGCGTCCACCATGATGCGGGCGAGCTCCGGGGTGTGCACCGACGCCTTCCAGCCAAGCTTCTCCTGGGCTTTCGACGCGTCCCCGATCAGGGCATCAACTTCGGTGGGCCGGAGATAGCGCTTGTCGAACCGGACGTGGTCTTCCCAGTTCAGGCCGGCGTGGTCAAAGGCGATCTGCAGGAAGTCCCGGACGGTATAGCTGCCGCCGGTGGCGAGCACGAAGTCCTCCGGCTCGTCGACCTGCAGCATCCGCCACATGCCCTCGACATACTCGGCGGCATAACCCCAGTCGCGGACGGCATCCAGGTTGCCCATGTAAAGCAAATCCTGCCTGCCCGCCTTAATGGCCGCCACGGCGCGGGTGATCTTGCGGGTGACAAACGTTTCGCCGCGGCGCGGGGACTCATGGTTGAAGAGAATGCCGTTCACGGCGAACATCCCATAAGCCTCGCGGTAGTTCTTGGTGATCCAGTAGCTGTAGACCTTGGCTGCGCCGTACGGCGACCGCGGATAAAAGAGGGTCCCCTCGTTCTGGGGAGGCGGTGTGGCGCCGAACATTTCGGACGAGGACGCCTGGTAAAACTTCGTCTGGATCCCGGACATCCGGACGGCCTCCAGGAGCCGGATCGTCCCGACGCCGGTGGTGTCGGCCGTGTGCTCAGGTTCGTCGAAAGAGACGCGGACGTGGGACTGGGCCGCAAGGTTGTAGACCTCGTCGGGCCTGATGTCGGCCAACAGCGTGACCAGCCGGGCGCCGTCACTGAGGTCGCCGTAATGGAGGAAAAGCGTCGCCTCGGGATCATGCGGATCAAGGTACAGGTGGTTGACCCTGGCGGTGTTGAATGTCGAGGCCCGGCGGATAAGGCCGTGCACCTCATACCCTTTGTTGAGGAGCAGTTCGGCAAGATACGAGCCGTCCTGGCCCGTGATGCCCGTGATAAATGCGCGCTTTTTCATTTGGCCCCCCATGGATGCGAAAGAACAATGTGCGCGGGCTTGAGCCGGCCCGCAGGTGAAAAGCTTTGAATTAAGTCTTCGAATTTGGCAATAGCCGCCGCCTCGGAAAGTGCCACTTGCCGGAACTTTAGCCCGTTTTTCCCCAGTTCTCCAGAGAATATTTTGTCGGATCCCAGTGCCTCGGCCGCCGCCAGCAGCGCCTTCGGATCGTCCGCATCAACCCGAACCCCGGCATTTGCGGAAGCGACCTCACCGGCGGTGACGCTGCTGGAATCCGTTGCCGCCAAAACCGGTACGCCGGCATTGAAATAGGACGTGAGTTTACTCGGTACCGACATTTCCTTGACGCCGGGAAGTTCATTGACCAGAAGCACGTCGGCCGCGGTCAGTGCTGTTTGGAACTCCGCGTCGGGCAGCGAGTCAATGAATGAGATATTGCGCAGGCCTTTGGCCGCCACTTCCAGGCTGGTCCGTTGGTTGCCGTCTCCCATCAGGACAAACCGCACATGGCTATTGGTTGCCTCGGCGACCCGTGCCGCCGCAATGACGTTCTCCAGTCCCTGTTTCCGGCCCATGTTCCCGGCGTGGAGGACGATGATTTCGTCGGTGTCCCAGCCGAGCCTTTCCCGCAGCTCGCTTTGTCCGGCTGCCGGGGCCGGCGGAAGGTGCGTCCAGTTCCGGATGACACGGACATCCCGGGCGGGAATGTCCAGGGTGCCGGTGATGTAGATGCGGAACCGTTCATGGATGGCCACCACGCAGTCCGCGCTGCCGAGAATTGCGGACTCCAGGCGCACGGCCAGGCGTGCGAGGGGACCGGCCGCCATGCTGGTTTCCACCACGCCGCGGCTGTACAAATCCTGGACCCAGATGATGCAGGGAGTCCTCTTGACGGAATGCCGGGCCCGGATGGCTACCAGGCCGGTGGAGATAAGTGCCGGGCTCACCAGCAGGACGACGTCGGGCTTGTCCCACCGCGCGGCCACGGCCCGCGCACCGAAGGTCAGTTCCATTAGGATCCGGCGCAGGCCCGCGGGCCTGCGGGGGATGTAATGGCGAAGCCTCAATATCGAGACACCGTCAAGCGACTCGGATTGTTTCCAGCCGTCGTACCCTTGATGGCGCCGCCACTCGGGGTAATGCGGAAAACCGGCAATGACCTTAACCGTGTGGCCGGCCGCGGTAAGTTTTTTGGCCAGGCTTGTGGTGTAGGGGGCATTGCCCGACCGCTCCGGAGCATAGTTAAGCCCGATAATAGTGATTCTTGTCATTGAGACCGCCGAATATTGGATAAGAATTACCATGCCTGCTGTACCAGCCGCGCTCTAAAGGCGAATGCAGCTGGGTGCTGCTGATGATCTTATGAACGGCCCGTCGGCCCCGGCACGAGTACCGACTACCTGTCTTTCCCGGCTGCCCCGCACTCGGTGTCCTCAACTCGTGAGAATGTTTTTCAGGCTAATGCGCGTCGGGACGCACAATGCATTACCGGGTATCCACGTCTTCAAAGACCAGGAAAGTCTGCGTGTCGAGGACGCCCGGCATCGACTGGAGCTGGTCGAAAATGACGCGCCGCAGATCGATGTTGTCCACCGCCCGTACCAGCAGGATCACGTCGAAGTCTCCGCCCACCAGGGCTATGTGGTGCACCTCGGGGATGGCCCGCAGCAGTTCCCGTAGCTCCCGCCAGGAATGCTGGCGGACTTTGAGGGTCACATAGGCCGAGGACTTCAGTCCCGCCTTGATGGGGTCCACGAGTGCCGTGAACTTGGTCAGGACGCCTTCCCCGGTCAGCCGTGCAATCCGGGTATAGGCGTGGGCGCGGGAAATATGGACGTTCTCGGCCACCTGGGTCACCGACATCCTGCCGTCCCGGGTCAGCTCCGCGATGATGTTCCGGTCCACATCGTCCAGCGGCACCGCAGCCTGCTCCGCCTCGGGCTCTGCCATTTGTCTACAACCCCCGCCCGTAATCCAGCTCACACTTACGATTCGTCTTCCAGATTAGGGCATATTCCGGGACATCTCCACGATTTAAGCAACTGGTGGATACGAAACATCACCCGGCAGCATACTGGGAATGAATAGTGGCAACAGAAGGACGGACCAATGACGATCTCCGCAGACCACACTGCACAGCACCCGGCCGCCGGGCCAGCGCCCGTGCCGGAAGACGCCGCCAGCGAGGCGGTGCGCAAGTTCGGCATCACGGTCGAGGACTACATGCTGCCCGCACGGCACCAGATCCAGATGGTGGGCCCGGACGGCACGCTGACTCCGCATACCGAGCAGGGCGCCCAGCCGGGCCACGAGTACAGCGTCCCCGGCGATGCTGAACTCCTGGCCGCCTACGAGCAGCTGGTTGTGGGACGCCGCGTCAATGACCAAAACTCCGCCCTCGTCCGGCAGGGCCGGATGGCCGTCTATCCGTCCAGCCACGGCCAGGAGGCCTGCCAGGTCGCCGCCGCCCTGTGCCTGTCCGACGGCGACTGGATGTTCCCCACTTACCGCGACTCCGTGGCCGTGATGGCGCGCGGCGTGGACCCCGTCCAGACGATGACGCTCTTCCGCGGGGACTGGCATAGCGGCTACGACCCGGCCAAGCACAAGGTGGGCATCCAGTGCACGCCGCTGACCACCCAGCTGCTGCACGGCGTCGGCGTTGCCCATGCCGCCAAGCTCCGGGGCGAGGACACCGTGGTCCTGGCCATGTGCGGCGACGGTGCCACGAGCGAAGGCGACTTCCACGAAGCGCTGAATTTCGCCGCCGTCTTCCACCTGCCGGTGGTCTTCTTTGTGCAGAACAACCAGTACGCCATCTCCGTGCCGCTGGCCCACCAGTCCGTGGCGCCGTCGCTGGCTCACAAGGCCGTGGGCTACGGCATGGCCGGGGAGCGCGTGGACGGAAATGACATCGTGGCCCTGCTCGCCGTGCTGGGGCGGGCCGTCAAGCTTGCCCGCGAAGGCTCGGGCCCGCTGCTGGTCGAGGCCCACACCTACCGGATGCAGGCCCACACCAACGCCGACGACGCCACCCGCTACCGACAGGACAGCGAAGTAGCGCAATGGGTGGCCAAGGACCCGCTGAGCCGGATGAAGACCTACCTGACGGACCGCGGGCTGCTCGACGACGACCGCGCCGCCACGATCGCCGAAAAGGCCGAAGCCGTTGCCACGCAGCTTCGCGAAGGCCTCGGCGAGGACGTCCCGGTGGATCCGCAGGACCTCTTCAAATACGTCTTCTCCACACCCACGCCGCAGCTGAAAGAACAGTCCGCCATGCTCGCCGACGAGCTCTCCCGGGAAGAGGCCGCGAAATGAGCCCCACCATCACCACGTCCTCCGAGGCAAACGGCAACGTCAGTTCCGCGACAGCACGGGCGGCGGCCAAGGCTGCAGGCGCGGCAGCGCAGGACACAAACCAGACCGGCCCGCAGCCCGTCACGCTCGCCAAAGCGCTGAACACGGCCATGGCCGACGCCATGCATGCGGACCCCTCCGTCCTGGTCTTCGGCGAGGACGTCGGCATGCTCGGCGGCGTCTTCCGGATCACCGACGGACTCACCAAAACCTTCGGCAAGAGCCGCTGCTTCGACACCCCGCTGGCCGAATCCGGGATCGTCGGCATGGCGGTGGGCATGGCCATGAACGGCATGCGCCCGGTCATCGAGATGCAGTTCGACGCGTTCGCCTACCCGGCTTTTGAGCAGATCGTCAGCCACGTCGCCAAGATGCACAACCGCACCAAGGGCGCCGTCAGGCTGCCGATGGTCATCCGGGTCCCGTACGCCGGCGGCATCGGGGGAGTGGAGCACCACTGCGATTCCTCCGAGGCCTATTACGCCCACACCGCGGGTCTGAAAGTCTACGCGCCGGCCACCGTGGCCGACGCATACCGCATGCTGCGTGAGGCCATCGACTCGGATGACCCCGTCATGTTCATGGAGCCTAAGAAGCTCTACTGGTCCAAGGACATGGTGGACCTGGAAGCCCTCCGGGACCTGCACGCCGCCAACACTGCGGCCGGGAC
>JBKKDK010000253.1:0-7351 GCA_046708245.1 Arthrobacter sp. | reverse complement strand
CTGTAACCCCGGGGGAACCTCGCCCCAACAGCACCTTATGACGCCGGCCGCGCACCTCAGACGAGGAGCGCGGCCGGCGCGGTCAGTTGCCGGCGTTGGCGGAACAGGGAACAGGCGGTGTAGCCGTGGGGGTTGTTTTTCTGCCAGCGCCAGTGGTCTTCGCACATTTCGTCGACGCTGCGGGTGGTGGACCAGCTGAGGTCTGCCAGGGCCGCGGACGCGTCGGCCCAGAACGCGGGCAGATCCCCGGGCCGGCGGGCGGCGATTTCATACGGGATGGTTTTGCCGGCCGCCTTTTCGAAGGAGCGGAGCACTTCGAGCACGGAGGATCCGGTGCCGGAGCCGAGGTTCCAGCGGTACACGCCGGCCCGGGCGCTGATGTGGCCGAGCGCGGCGACGTGGCCCTCGGCGAGGTCCACGACGTGGATATAGTCCCGCTGGCAGGTCCCGTCGGGGGTGTCGTAGTCGCCGCCGAAGACCATCAGCTTCTCGCGCCGGCCGACGGCGACCTGCGCGATGAACGGGACGAGGTTGTTGGGGATGCCCTGCGGGTCCTCGCCGATCCGGCCGGAGGCGTGCGCGCCCACCGGGTTGAAGTAGCGCAGCAGCGCGATGTGCCAGCGCGGGTCCGCGGCGCCGAGGTCGGCGAGGATGTCCTCGATGTGTTCCTTGGTCCGGCCGTAGGGGTTGTTCGCGCCGATCTCCATTTTCTCCACGTACGGGCTGGGGTTGTGCTCGCCGTAGACCGTGGCGGAGGAGCTGAAGACGATGGAGCGCACGGTGTGCCGGTCCATCACGCGGAGCAGGTGCAGGCGGCCGACGAGGTTGTTGTGGTAGTACCGCAGGGGTTCCCGGACGGACTCGCCGACGGCCTTGAGCCCGGCGAAGTGGATCACGGCGTCGATGGTCTGTTCCGTGAAGACGGCGTCGACAGCGGCCTCGTCAAGAAGGTCCGCGCGGTGGAACGCCGCGGGGGTGCCGCTGAGCCCGGCGACCCGGCGCAGCGCCTCCTCGCTTGAGTTCACGAGGTTGTCCAGGACCACCACCTCGTGGCCGGCTTCCTGCAGGGACAGCACGGTGTGCGAACCGATGTAACCGGTCCCGCCGGTAACCAGAATTCTCATGCCTTCTAGGCTATCCCACGCCCCCGCCCGGGCCGGGCGGGCACGCAGGGGCAGCGGCCGGTGTGCCCCGCCGTCGGACGGGCGCATCCGTGCTAAAAAAGACTAATGCCCAAATTTGTCGACGCCGCATTACGGCGCCAGGAAGTGGTTCAGGCGGTCTTCAGGATCGTGGCGGCAGACGGACTCGAGCGGGCGTCCCTCCGGGAAGTCGCCGAGGAGGCCGGACTCGCAGTCGGATCGGTCCGGCACTACTTCGCCAGCAGTGATGAACTGCTGGCCCACTCCTTCGGCGTCGTCGTCGACCGGATCGTCGGCCGGCTCACGGCGGCGGACGAGCGGCTGGGCGGGCTGCTGCCCGGCACCGCGGAGCACCGCGAGGCCGTATTAACCCTGCTGGGCGAGGTGCTGCCGCTGGATGAGGAACGGGCTGTCGACGCGTGCGTCTGGATGGCCTTCAAGAACGCCGCCAGGCTCAAAGCGTTCCTGGCCCCGGAGGCCGACCGCAGCCACCGTGCCGTCGCCGCGATCATCGGCCGGCTCGTTATGGACCTGACCGACGGCGGGGAGGGCCCCGAGGCGGCACATGAGGCCGGCCCTGGCCAGCAGCGCCTGGTCACCGAGGCCGAGAGGCTGCTCGCCACCCTGGACGGGCTCACCATGCACGCGCTCCTGCAGCCGGAATGGATGACGGCGCGGATGTGCCGGGACGTGCTGGAGGCCCATCTGGACGGTCTGGGCCACCGGGTTCCCGCCATTAACCTGCGTTAGCGTGGGGAATACACTGGTATAGGACGTCTTGCCAAGGAGGCTATCGGATGCACCACACAGGCGGACCGGGCTGGCGGATCACAATGGACACTTCGGGTCCCATGCTCATTGCGCTGTATGTCCGCGACGCCGCCGGCCTCGACAGTGCCGGGCAGCCGGCGCTGTGCCACATGGCGCCAAAGATCCGGGCCGCCGACCACACCCACCTCATCGCTGAAGTAGGCGGTCTCGGCGCACTGAAGACCGAGTGGGAAGCCTGGTGGGAGCAGCTCCTCAAGGCGCATCCGGAGATGTCGCCCGAACTGGGCCCGCCCGGTTTCCGGGCGTTCAGCAATTCCCCGGCGCTCCGCCGGGTGCTGCAGGCGCACTTTGGTGCCGCCCTGTCCTGGGCCCGGGAACGCCGGAGCGAGTACCTGGCGCTCGAGGCTGAACGGGAGGCTGCCGGCGGCGTGGGGCTGCTGACCGACATGGTGGACGACAGGCTGCTGGAGGTGGGCCGCGCCGCCCGCGACTTCAACCTGACGATCATTGAGCTGCCGCTGGCCGAGCCGAGGGCGTGGTACCTCGAGCCGGACAAGATCTTTATGAGCCGCGACCTGTTTTCCCAGCCGGAACTGTTCCGCAGTTATGTGCAGCCGGTGGTGGACCTGCTGGTCTGAGCCGGCCGGCGGACTATTGCGGGGGAGCGGAGGCGACGGCTATCCGCACCTGCCCCGCCGGAACCTCCGCCGGCGCCCAGCCGTTCCGGGCGTCCCGGAGCCAGGCGCGGCCGTCCGCCTGAACGTCGCTGATGGACAGCCCTTTCGCATTGGCCACGGCCCACTGCGCCACCGCCCAGGCCTGCGGGCCGTCGGCGTCAACAAGCACGGAGTTCCCCTCCACGGTGGCAGCAACACCGCCGAAGGCCTCGGACAGCCGCTCCTGCACGGCGGCGGGATCGCCGGCCTCGTCGGGGTCCCGCAGGGTGCAGTCCAACCCGGCAGCGCTCTGCCCGGTCAGCGAGGACGCGAAGGCGCGGGCCATGACCTCGTGCTGGGCGTACGCCTGGGGGTATGCCGACCGCTGGACCAGCTGCGCGGCGTCGGTGATCTCCAGGGACTCGTAGCCGGGGACCTTGAGGAGGGCGTCGTAAAACGCGTTGGTCGCGTGCAGCGGATCGATGACCTGCTCCGCGGTGCCCCAGCCCTGGGACGGCCGCTGCTGGAACAGTCCGCGCGAGTCGGGACCTGCCTCGTCCCCGTGGGCGATATTGCGGAGTTTGGACTCCTGCATGGCTGTGGCGAGCGCGATGGTGGCGGCCCGCGCCGGCAGCCCGCGCCGGACCGCGACGGCGGTGATGAGGGCGGCGTTGGCCGCCTGGTCCGTGGCGAGTTCGGCCCGCCCGGCGCCTGTGGCCGTGCAGCGTTCGGCAATCAGGGTCTCCGAGCGGTCGAGGAACGCCACCGCCGTGTAGATGCCGCCGGCAACCATCGCCAGCGTCAGCAGCAGCACAATCCGCATCCGCCAGCTGCCTCTGCGTGCCACGTAACTTCCCCCTCAGGCCCGCAGGCCAGTCCGTTCACGGGCCTGTCGGCCCGCTGTTCCCACCTTAGTTGGTGTGCAGGTCCTCGTTGAGTTCGACGGTCTGCCCCTTGCGGGGGAGGACCTCGACCTCCCCGGTGGACGAATTGCGCCGGAACAGCAGGTTGGGGACGCCGGAGAGCTCGACGGCCTTGACGATCCGGCTGCTGTCCTCGCCGTCGGCGTCCTTGGACCCGACCACGCGGACGCGTGTGCCGGCCGTGACATACAGCCCGGCCTCGACGACGGAGTCGTCGCCGATGCTGATGCCCACTCCGGAGTTGGCCCCCAGCAGCACACGCTCGCCGATTGCGACCTTTTCCTTGCCGCCGCCGGACAAGGTGCCCATAATTGACGCGCCGCCGCCGACGTCGGAACCGTCGCCGGCGACAACACCGGCAGAGATGCGGCCTTCGACCATGGACGTGCCCAGGGTTCCGGCGTTGAAGTTCACAAAGCCCTCGTGCATCACCGTGGTGCCCTCGGCCAGGTGCGCGCCCAGCCGGACGCGGTCGGCGTCGGCGATCCGGACGCCGGCCGGGATGACGTAGTCCACCATCCGGGGGAACTTGTCCACGCCGTAGACGGTCACGGCGCCGCGCTTGCGCAGCCGGGCGCGGGTCAGCTCGAAGTCCTCGACGGCGGCAGGGCCGAAGTTGGTCCACACCACGTTGGGGAGCTTGCCGAAGATGCCCTCAAGGTTGATGCTGTTGGGCCGGACGAGCCGGTGGGAGAGCAGGTGGAGGCGCAGGTAGGCATCCGCGGTGTCCGCGGGTGCCTCGTCGAGGTTGATCTGGACAAACACGACCTTCTGCTCGGTGCCACGGTCCGGGTCATCGCCGTTGGCGGCGATGTCGCTCAGGCTCTGGTCCGCGTTCGCGGCGTCGCGCAGGTGCTCCGCCGTGATGCCGAGGGCCGGCGCCGGGTACCAGACGTCCAGTACGGTGGCCGCGCCGTTGCGGGTGGAAATGGTGGCGACACCAAAGCCGAAGGCAGAACGGGCCGCAGAACGGGCGTCAGAACGGGGGGCGGCGGGCACGGCAGAGGAAGCGGTCTCAGTCATGCTCCAAGTCTATAGAGGCCGTCCGCGGCTGCTGAAACTGAAGACGCCCGCGTGACCGGCGGCGCCGGCAGATAAAGTGGGAACCGTGACTGCCCCGGAATCCCCTGCCCAGACCCAACACCCGCTGGCGCCCGTCCGCCTTGACCTCCGCCAGGACGTCGCGCTGCTGACCGCCGCCCTGATCGACGTCAACAGCGTCTCCGGCAACGAGACGCTGCTGGCAGACGCCGTGGAACATGCTCTCCGCTCGGTCCCGCAGCTGGACCTGGTCCGCGACGGGGACTCGATCATCGCCCGCACCAACCTCGGCCGCGCCGAGCGCGTGATCCTCGCCGGACACCTCGACACGGTGCCCCTGCCCGTCACCGAAGGGTCCCTGGGCACCGTGCCGTCCTACTGGCCCTCCGGCGCCCCGGGCGAGGGCATCCTGTACGGCCGCGGCACCACGGACATGAAGGGCGGCGTCGCGGTGCAGCTTGCGCTTGCCGCAACCCTGTTCGACGGCGGCGCGGAGCCGGCCCGGGACGTCACCTTTGTGTTTTACGACCACGAGGAGGTCGAGGCGGTCAAGAGCGGGCTCGGCCGGCTGGTGCGCAACCATGGCGGCCTGCTGCACGGGGATTTCGCGATCCTGCTCGAACCCACGGACGGAACGGTGGAGGGCGGCTGCAACGGCACCAAGCGCTTCGAGGCGACCACTCTCGGCGAAGCGGCCCACTCCGCCCGCGCCTGGATGGGCAGCAACGCGATCCACGCCGCAGCGCCGATCCTGGCGCGGCTGGCCGCATACCAGCCGCGGACCGTCAACGTCGACGGGCTGGATTACCGGGAAAGCCTCAACGCCGTGAAGATCAACGGCGGCACCGCCGGCAACGTCATCCCGGACCGCTGCGTCGTGGAGATCAACTATCGCTTCGCCCCGGACAAGACCCCGGACCAGGCTGCGGATCATGTGCGGGAACTGCTGGCAGGGTTCGACGTCGTCCGTACCGACAGTGCCGCCGGAGCGCGGCCGGGACTGACCCACCCGGCGGCAGCGTCCTTCGTGGCCGCGGTGGGGGCCGAGCCCAAGCCAAAATACGGCTGGACTGATGTGGCGCGTTTCAGCGAGCTTGGCATTCCCGCGGTGAACTTCGGGCCGGGGGACCCACTGCTGGCCCATAAGGACAATGAGCACGTCGAGGCGGACGCGGTCCGCGAGTGCCTGCGCGCGCTGCGCAGCTGGCTCGCGGCCTAGCCCGTCCACAGGAAAGGCCCGGATCCTGACGGATCCTGGCCTTTCCTGTCTTACGTGTGCCGGCAGCGGTTAGGGCTTCGCGGCGGCGGCTTCCACCGCCGGTTCGGCCTTGGCCACGCCGCCGGCAGCCTTCTTGGAGCCGCGCCGCTCGATCCAGACGGCGATCCGGGAAACGCAGAGGTTGATCGCAATGTAGATGGCGGCCGCCACGAAGAAGATCGGGAACAGGAACTGGGTTCCCAGGAAGTCGGCCATCACCTGGACGGCGCGGAGCAGCTCACCGTAGGCGACGATGTAGCCCAGCGAGGTGTCCTTCAGCAGCACCACGAGCTGGGCCACCAGGGACGGCATCATCCGGCGGATGGCCTGGGGGAGTTCAATGATCATGCGGGACTGGAAGCTGGTCAGGCCCACCGTGAGGCCTGCCTCGCGCTGGCCCTTGGGCAGCGACTGGACACCTGCGCGGATGATTTCCGCGAACACTGCGGCGTTGTACAGCACGAGCCCTGCCACCACGGCGATGAACTGGTTGGTCCCGAAGACCAGCAGGACAAAAAGCATCATCAGGACAACGGGCATACCGCGGAGGAACTCCAGCACAATGCGCGTGGGAATCCGGATGGCGGCCACGTCTGAGATCCGCAGGAGGCAGAGCAGCAGGCCCAGCGGGAACGCGATGACTGCTGCGACGGCGGCCGCGCTGAGGGTGGCGCCGATGCCGTTGCCGATCAGGGACCAGACGTCCGCGCGGGTGAAGATGGCCCAGCGGCGTGCCTCGAAGATGCCTTGCTGCGCCAGAATGCTGATGATCCACGCCAGCAGGGCGGCGATGAGCACGGTGCCGATGATGGAGCCGATCAGGGAGACCCGGCGGGCTTTGGGCCCCGGGATGTCATAGAGGACTGAGGTCATCGGGCGATCGCCACCTTTCGTTCGACCGTGCTGGCCAGGATGCCCAGCGGAACGGTGATCAGCAAGTAGAAGAAGGCAACACCGAGCAGGATTGCCATGACCTGGTCACCGTTGGCGTTTGCGAGCTGCCTGCCGTAGCCAAAGAGCTCGAGGACGAAGAACGCGCCGGCAACCGAGGAGTTCTTCACGAGGGCGATCAGGATGTTGATCAGGGGCGGGATGACGGTGCGGAGCGCCTGCGGAAGGATGATGAGGGACAGCACCTGGCCGAACTTCATCCCGATGCTCCGGGCGGCCTCGGCCTGGCCCACCGGAACGCTGTTGACGCCGGAGCGGACCGCTTCGGCGATGAACGCCGCGGTGTACGCGCTCAGTGCGATGATGGCGGCGACCTCGAACTGTTCGAACTTCACGCCGATGCGTGGCAGAACTATCGCCGCAAAGAAGAAGGCAATGGTGAGGGGGGTGTTCCTTAGGATCTCCACGTAGGTCATGCTGAAGCCGCGGAGGGCTGCAACGGGGGAGACCCTGGCGGCGGCGAGCAACGTCCCCAGCAAGAGGGCGATCACCCCGGACACAGCCGACAGGAAAAGGGTTCGGAGAAAGCCGTTCCAGTAGAGCGGCAGGCTTTCGATGACGGCGTCCATAGGGTCCTTCAGCTGGGTGTCGTGGACTGGAGCGAAGAGG
>JBKKDK010000252.1:0-7534 GCA_046708245.1 Arthrobacter sp. | reverse complement strand
GCCCTTCACGCTGCGGGCATGGACATCCAAACCGACGTAAGTACGCTTATTCATAGCTGGAACCTCCAGACGTTCAAATGTGGCTCTACCAGTCCACACCCCGCACCAAATTGCGGAACAGACCGTGGACCGGCAACCCACGAATCTTTTTGAACCCCGGGCTCCAGTCCTACGTCAGTCGAGCACCGCAGTTCATATCGTCTCGGCCCAGGGGGAACGACACGACCAGACCTGCCATGCGCACCCGCGAAGACAGAGGCGTCGCCACGTGTTGCGCCCTGTCCTGGAACCTGCCCAGTGTGCAGCACGTTTCGCAGTGAATGTCAGACGGGTCTAAACAGGCAGTTGTTGCTGGCCTGAAAGTCCGGGAGGAAGATGGGTGCAGAGGGGCCGTTGCACGCCAATGGCGGCAGAACGGTCGAGAATTACGCCCCCGCATCGCTCTCCTCAACCCGGTGTGGGGGCGCTTTGGCATCTGCCTGGAAGTGGGAGCGGCGTGGCTGCAGCGGCCCATTCAGTGCTAAATTTCGATAACAGCGCATATGTGAGCCTGCTGCTCGAGAACCGGAGCGTTGCTGCTGCTCCGGCTCCCCGGACGCGAAATCGTCGGCCAGTTGGGATGAAAACTTTCAGCGCTCTGCGACAGTCGGCAGCGTGGACTGTTGTGAGATCAATGTCGTAGTCGGCGCCGTCTACGATCCGGCCAGGTGGCGCGCGTCCACGACCGTCCGGCAGCGGCAGGAAAGCCTGAACGCCCCGGCTGGGCCGTCTACCGGAAATTACCGGCAGCGGCGCACAGTGAACCGCTATCAGCCAGGGACCCGCACGGTAACTTCGGAGGCCGGGCCGACCGGCAGTCAACAGCAGTTGGCTCCCTTGCATCTCAAATGCGATCGACTAATGAGACGGGCTGTCACACATCTAATAGCGCTATTCGGCTCGGCCCTGCTGTAGGCTCCGGTTCAAACGCTGGGAGACTGATGCTGAACTACTTTCGCGAGACGCAAGAGGCACGATTGGCGACCTCTGCACGCCGGATCTATGGCTATGTCTCCGCCGGCTTCGTGGTTGCCGTCGTGGTATTGGTTTTTGCGGACCTCGCACCTTTATGGATTTCCTGGGCGATCTTCGCCGTTTCTTGCGTTCTGGACGCTTTCCTGACCAGAAAGTGGATCAGAGAAGACGCACTCAAGGCTTATCGAGGCGGCCACCCCCGGACCGACCCATGACCAGCCGAAGCCCTTTGGCAGGCTCGTCAGGCAATCGCCACAGGGAAAGAAGCACTGGACGGCATCGGCCGCTGAGCCCTTGGCTGAGGGTCATCGGGTCCACGCCGGCGAGCCCTGGGGCAGGTCCGGCTCGACGTTTTCTAATGGGCAGGGGAAATCGGTGTGGGAAATCTCGTCATGCATCAATTGATCAATAATCCGCAGCGCCGGGTCTTCCTCCTGTCAGCGACGGCTTTTCTGCTCTCCGGATGCAAACCCGGCGGGGCTACCGGTGCGTTACCTTCGGCACCGGAGCCGAGAGTTCCCGCGATGCCCGAGTCGTCAGCCGCTGCGCCGGTTCCTGACGTTCCTCCGGAGCCGAGACCTACTGTACTGGCCCGCGCGCCGGAGCCGACGCGCCGGTCGCAGGAGCAGATTATTGCCGAGTTTTCTCGGCGTCGTCCTTCCTATTGGGGTCTGCAGGCGCCGAACGTCCTCCAGGTCCTGCCAGAGCCCGCCGCAGGGATCGCATTGACGTTGGACTTTTGCGGCGGTCCCGGAGGCTCCGGAACGGATCACGCCGCCTTGGATATGCTGAAACGCCTTGGTGTGCCGGCGACGCTGTTCCTTAACGCGCGTTGGATCCATGCCAACCAAACCCTGGCACGGGAACTCGCGGTTGAGCCGCTTTTTGAACTGGCCAACCACGGAACCCGCCACGCGCCGCTGAGCGTGATAGGTAACTCCGCCTACGGGATCCCCGGAACGCAAAGCAGTGGACAGGTCTATGAGGAGATCATGTCCAACGACAGCCTCCTGACGGAAATCACCGGCAAGCGCCCGGGCTTCTTCCGTCCTGGCACTGCTTACCTAGACGACGTCGCGGCCGAGATCACTCTCGCCCTAGGCGTGATCCCCACCGGGTTCAGCATCAACGCAGACGCTGGGGCGACCTACCCAGCATCAAAGGTCGCCGCCGAAACGGCCAAAGCCCGGCCTGGCGACATCATCATCTCCCACGGAAACCATCCCGGGTCCGGCACGGCGGCCGGACTCGCAGCAGCGATCCCGGCCCTGCTGGACAAGGGGTATGCCTTCACCACCTTGGGCGCTGCCCTGCCCTGACCTGCGCGTCCCCGTTGCCCGTATCCCTCCTGTACATTCGGACAAACATTGACGGACTTTCCCGGAACAGCAGCGCACAAGTCTTTACGCACTTATGTCTGCCGGTAGCGCACTGCAGCATCTCGCGCATCCACGAGAGCGGCCGACGGAAGCGGCGTCCGCTGTCGCATTGAAACTCAGCGCCACCGTTCGCTTTCTGCCCCATACGATAGGAGGAGGACCCCCAAAAGTGGGATCGTCCCATCGGACTAGGCCCCCACGCCTCGGACCCCGGCCGTGCTCAGGTCAATCTTGGTTGAAAGTGCGGACTAGAGCTCTTGGACGCGTTCCGTGGCGTGGTGTTCTGCGGCGGCCCAGCCTGTCCGGCGGCACCGGAGGTGAGAAGAGGTAGCCCTGGAGGGAATCACAGCCGAGCCGCACCAGGTGTCTGGCCTGTTCGGGGGTTTCCACGCCCTCGGCGGTAACGCGGGGTCCGAGGTGATGGGCCATGTCAGTCATGGAAGTCAGAATCGGAAGCCTCTCCTGCCCCGTGGCAATAACAGAAACAAACGACCGATCTATTTTGAGGATGTCGACCGGCAGGTCCTGAAGGCGGCCAAGGGAGGAATAGCCGGTGCCGAAATCATCCAGTGCCACACGGATGCCGTGAGCGCGCAACAGCACCAGCTGGGCCGTGACATGGGGCGCAGGGTCCAGGAAAACGCTTTCCGTTACTTCCAGGATGAGCTGGTCCCCCCTGATCCCAATCGCTGCAGGAGTTTCCAGGACGCTGCGGGCGTAGCCGGGCTCGCGCAATTGGACGGCCGAGACATTGACCGCGGCGGAGCGCTCCACATCGTGATCCAGCCATGACCGTAACTGGACGCATGACTGGGTCAGGACTTCCTGTCCGATTGCGTTGATCAGTCCCGAACTCTCGGCGGCGGAGATGAAGTCCATCGGCGGTATTCACCCGTCGGGGCGCTCCCAGCGGACAAGGGCCTCGACCTGGGTGACCCGGCCCGAGACGGCGCTGACGACAGGCTGGTAGTGAACCGTGATCTCGCCTCGCTCGACCGCGGTGCGGAGGCCGCTTTCCAGGTCGTTCCGGGCCAACAGGGCTGACATCATGTCCGGGTGGAAGCGAAGATAGCGGCTCTTTCCTGCCGCCTTGGCCGCATACATGGCAATATCTGCCCGTCGCATCAGATCGGGGGCGTGCAGCAGGGCGTCGGCACTGCTCAGTCCGAGAGGGCAATCCTGCCTTCCGTTGTCACGACCAGAATTCCGTCCGCCGTCGATTCAAGGGTCGCACTGACCAGGTAAAGGGCCTCCCGCAGGGCGCCATCGCTGCGTTTGCGTTCGGTCACGTCCCGGATCGAAGCGACAATCCCGGCACGCCCCGGACCGGCAAACGGTGCAAGGTTGACCTCCATCGAAAACTCCGTGCCGTCACGCCGCAATCCCGCAAGATCCAGATCCGCACCCACCTGCCGCATCCGCGAATCAACGGCGAAACTTTCCTGGAGGTCTTCGGCATGTCTCTGGAACCTTCCCGGCAAGCAGCGTCCCGTAATGCCTGCCCAGCAGCCACTCCCGCCGGTAACCGAAGATGTTTTCCGCTGCGGCGTTGAGGTAAGTGATGGCGCCGCCTTCTCCGATCAAAAGGAGGGCATCCGGGGAACTCTCTGTGAGTTCCCCGGTACAGTGGAACCTCGGACACAGCAGACACAGCTGTCGTGGCGTCGTCCCGGCTCCCCGTGAGTCCCGTCGGCGCTGTCATGCGGATCCGACCGGACTCTTGCGGCTCCATTTACGGGTGAGAAAGGTTCTGCGAACGGGTTTCTTGGCCGCAGGCCCGGCGGCAGGCCCAAGACGGGGCACGGGACTGCCGGTGGGCGACGCTGGCGCAGGCGGTTCACCCCGACAGAGGTCGGCGATCAGCCCCATCCCGGCATATTCACGCACGTCACGAATCCCGGGTACGGCCGCCCGCTTGCTATCAAAGCCTCTGGAGACCGCCATCATGGTTCCGTCGGGGGCCATCAACCGGAACCTATACCGCGATTGAGCATCGATAAAGAGTTCAAACATACCTGCCATCGCTGACCTCCCGCCGAGGACAACGGTCCTCTCAGGACGGTACGGGACGGGCTCCCGGATTCGGTCCCTCCGCCGCATGTGCCGCCAAATTTTTCGAGTGACACGTCCTGCAGAGACGGTTACCCTTTTGTCAATCCCTTGAATCATCCGTCATTATGTTGTCCCGGGCGAGCAATACATCCAGGTGTCAGATAAACGGCCGCCCGACGGAGCCGCCGATGCCCTCGGTGGTCCGGACCACGGGACAGCCAAGGCACCGCATCAGGATCGCACGCTACGGTCAGGGCTCGTCAGAGCCGGTTTCCTGTGCCGCGCCAGCCCGCGGGGAGGGTCGTGTGCAACCCCAGCACCAGCGTCAGGCTGTGATCATGTCCGACCCCGTGCCACGTCTGGGCGCACGGCTGGCATCGGGCACCCGCCCGGATATCCGTTGAGATCCCAGTGCACCCCGCAGTATCGAGGTGCGACCCCTCCGTTTCCCAATTAACGGAGGGGTCGTCTTAGCGAAAACTCCCGCCGGCTGGCGGAGTTTTAATTCGTCCCAGCGGTGGAAGCGACCCGCCCGGAATGAGCGAGACCGGACAGGTCCCCCACCGTTCCCCCTTAGCCTTGGCCCCGCGAAGGGATGTCCGCTCTTCCCGACCAGCACACTGGTCTCGCCGGGGTTGGGCATCTACCTTTCCAGACTGCCACGTTCCAGCGTCCGGCCTTGCCGGTCTGCTTGGAAATCTTTGATGTCTTGGCCAGCGACGGCTTCTGCGCCACAGCGGCCGAAGGGTGGGTGCCCTGGTGCCTGTCTGCCAGGAGCCTGGAATCTACAGCTTCGCGGTCTCCCTTGCCCGCCAGACCTTCGGACAGTTGCTGGCGTCGTTCGGTGGAGTCCCACGCCGGTTCACCCTAGCTTCCCGGTCCGTGCGGTTGGCGCCGACAACGGCTGCGCCAAGCACTACTCCATCGGTGCGCGCGGTCGATGCTTTGGCCCGCTCACTTTAGGCGTCAGAGCGGGTCTGCTGTGCCCGGGCAAGGGCTGCGGAAACTGGTGCCTTGACCGCACCAAGGTAGTTCACGTCAATGCCGTAATGGCTTTGCACCTGTTCGCTGATTTTCTCGGATGCCTGGGCCTTCTTATACACCGCCATCGGTATCCCGGTCGCCGCTCTGGGGCTGCTGAACCCGATGATCGACGGCGCCGCAATGGCGGCCAGCTCGGTCCTGGTTGTGAGCAATTCGCTCCGCCTGCGCCGCTTCGCCGCCCGAAAGATGTAGGAGCCGGACCTGCAATCGCCCGCCCCAACGCAGGGGCGGGCGGTCGTCGGCCATGGCAGCTCCGAGCCGATGAATAGCGTAGAAGGGGCTTCAACCCGGCGGCAGAAAGCCCGGCGGAACAACTCGACATCTTGCTACAGATACCCCCTAGGGGTATATTGAAGGCGTTGTCAGTGAAGTGGTATGTCCCGGCCGTCCCAATTCCCGGCCATCACAGCCGTTCAACCCCAGCACCCACCGAACCGTCGTCGAACGAATGGAACTGACATGTGCGGAATAGAATCGCGTAAAGAGCTTCCCCTGGTCTCCTCTGCCTCGGGCTGCAGTTGCTGCTCACCCGGCGCCGCCACAGAATCCGTGGCTGTGGCCGGAGACGCTGAATACTCCCTCGCAGGCCTCACCTGCGGACACTGCGTCGAGAGCGTCCAGAAGACCGTCACAGCGCTTAACGGTGTGAGCTCGGCGTCCGTCGAACTGAACCCCGGTGGCCTCTCGCGCCTGGTCGTTACCGGCTCTGCCACTGATACCGCGGTCCGTGACGCTGTCACCTCCGCCGGGTACAGCCTGGCCCCCCGCTAGTCCGGTCCCCGCAGGCCTGCTCCCTAAGGGGTGCGCAGGCCGGCCCGATCCTCGCGAAAGAGGAATCATGGTAGGCAGCACTGAGCACCACAACCGTTCCGCGGCAGGGGCCGCCCACGGCGGGCCCCCCGCCCCGGACGCAGCCGTCGTCACGGCTCCGGCCCACAACGGTCACCACGAAGGACACGGCCTCGACGATGACCGCGTCGTCCACACCCACGGCCAGCACGCCGGGCACAGCACAGCCATGTTCAGGGACCGCTTCTGGCTGACCCTGGCGCTCTCGGTACCGGTGGTGTACTTCAGCCCGATGTTCGGGCACCTGATCGGCTATATGCCGCCCGTCTTCCCGGGGTCTGCATGGATCCCTCCAGTCCTGGGGACTGTCATCTTCTTCTACGGAGGCATGCCCTTTCTCAAGGGCGGCCTGAACGAACTGAAATCCCGGCAACCGGGAATGATGCTGCTGATCGCCATGGCCATCAGCGTGGCCTTTATCGCCTCCTGGATCACCAGTCTGGACATCGGAGGCTTCGACCTGGATTTCTGGTGGGAACTGGCCCTGCTGGTCACCATCATGCTGCTGGGCCACTGGATCGAGATGCGCGCCCTCGGCTCCGCCCAGGGCGCGCTCGACGCCCTCGCGGCCCTGCTGCCGGACGAAGCCGAGCGGATCACCCCTACGGGCAGTGAAACCGTCAGCGTCGCCGAACTCCAGGCCGGGGACATCGTCCTGGTGCGTTCCGGAGCCCGGATGCCGGCAGACGGCACCGTCATCGACGGACAGGCCGAATTCGACGAATCAATGATCACCGGCGAATCTAAAACCGTGCTGCGTTCCGCGGGCGATTCCGTGGTCGCCGGCACCGTGGCCACCGACAACACCGTCAGGGTCAAGGTCAACGCCGTCGGCGACGACACCGCCCTGGCCGGGATCCAGCGCCTGGTCGCCGAAGCACAGGCCTCCTCCTCCAGGGCGCAGGCCCTGGCCGACCGGGCCGCGGCGTTCCTTTTCTACTTCGCCGTCGGGGCCGGCGTCATCACGTTTATCGTCTGGAGCCTGCTGGGCAACGTGCCCGAGGCAGTGACCCGGACCGTCACCGTGCTCGTGATCGCTTGCCCGCACGCCCTGGGCCTGGCCATCCCCCTCGTGATCGCGATTTCCACCGAGCAGGCCGCCCGTGCCGGGGTCCTGATCAAGAACCGGATGGCGCTGGAGCGGATGCGCACCATCGACGTCGTGCTGTTCGACAAGACCGGAACCCTGACCAAGG
>JBKKDK010000251.1:0-4213 GCA_046708245.1 Arthrobacter sp. | reverse complement strand
GGCGCTTGAGGACCGCCGGGGCAAGTCGCGGTCCTTCCGGCTCGGCTTCGGCTTCCTCCTGGCGGGCCAGCCGATCCGGCTGATGCCGCCGGCCCCGCGGCCCGCCCATGTACCGGCGGGAGCCAGCCGCACCGCGTCCGGCTCGGTCCGGGTCGAGGGCCAGCGCGCGCAGGTCGCCAAGGCCAGCAGGATCTGGGTGGAAGGCAAGCACGACGCCGAGCTCGTAGAAAAGGTCTGGGGTGACGATCTGCGGGTGGAGGGCATCGTAGTCGAGCCGCTGCACGGCATCGATGACCTTTCCGCCGCCGTCGCCGCGTTCCGTCCCGGACCCGGCCGCCGGCTCGGCGTGCTGGTGGACCACCTTGTCCCGGATTCCAAGGAGTCCCGCATCGCTGACGCCGTGATGGCTTCCCCCGGCGCCGCGGGCAACGTGCTGATCGTCGGGCACCCGTATGTGGACGTCTGGCAGGCGATCCGTCCGGCGGTCCTGGGCATCGAGAAGTGGCCCGTGATCCCCCGGGGCGTGGACTGGAAGACGGGCATCCTGATGGCCTTCGGCTGGCCGCACAGCACGAAGGAGGACATCGGGCTGGGCTGGCAGAAGCTGCTGGGGGCCGTCCGCTCGTACGCCGATCTGGAAGCGTCCCTGCTGGGCCGGGTCGAAGAGGTCATTGATTTCCTCACTGTCCCCTGAGGGCCCTATCCGCGTTTCCGCGTCCAAGCACGTATTCTTGGATCGGAGCTGCGCATCCTGTGCGGCCCGGGTACTTCCAGGCAACAACGCATCACAGCAATCCGAAGGACGAAAACCGTGGCAGATGACGCACGCGAACACATGGGCAACCAGGCCGGCCATGGCCAGCCCCAGTACCATGGCGTTCCCGCCAATGCACTGCCGCTGACGGCCAGTGAGGACCGTCGGTGGGCCACCCTGGCGCACTTTGGCGGCATCCTCGGCTGCGTACCTTCGCTGCTGATCTACCTGATCTTCAAGGACCGCGGCCCGTTCACGGCGCAGGAGTCCAAGGAAGCCCTCAACTTCACCCTGCCGCCGACGATCGCCGCGGTCCTCGCGAACCTGCTGGTCTTCGTCCCCGTGGTGGGCAACCTCTTCGCCGTCCTGGCCACCGTGATCTGGATTGCGGTCACGTGCTTCTCCGTGGCGGCGGGCATCCACGTCAACCGCGGGCAGCCGCACCGCTACGAGTTCAACCTCCGCTGGATCAAGTAGGGCACGCCGCCCGCCTGTTGGCGAGCTAGTCGGGCAGGATACGGCGGACTACGGCGTCGGCGAGCAGCCTGCCCTTGAGCGTCAGCACCAGCCGGCCCTTGAAGGCCGCCGCAGGATCCACCAAGCCGTCGGCGATGAGCCCCGCCACGGCGTGCCGCCCGGTGTCCCCGAGGCCGGCGATCTGGAGCCCGGTGCTGAGCCGGGCTTCGAGCATGACGCGCTCCACGTTGCGGGTCTCCGGGTCCAGGGTCTCGCGCCCGGCGGCGGGTGAGAGCCCGGAGCCGAGCCGGTTCGCGTAGGCGGTGGGGTGCTTGACGTTCCACCAACGGACGCCGCCCACATGGGAGTGCGCGCCGGGGCCGATCCCCCACCAGTCGTCACCGCGCCAGTAAGCGAGGTTGTGGCGGCAGGCCTGCTCCGGGGTGCGGGCCCAGTTGCTGACCTCGTACCAGCCCAGTCCGGCGGCGGAGATGAGTTCGTCGGCGAGTTCATACTTGGCGGCGTGGTCGTCGTCGTCGATTCCGGGCACTTCACCGCGGCGGATCTGGGCGGCGAGCTTGGTCCCGTCCTCGACGATGAGCGCATAGGCGCTGATGTGGTCCGGGCCGTAGGACAACGCGGTCTCCAGCGAGCAGCGCCAGTCCTCGACCGACTCCCCCGGGGTCCCGTAGATCAGGTCGAGGCTCACCGCGAGACCCGCGTCCCGGGCCCACTGCACAACCAGCGGCACCCGGCTGGGGGTGTGTGTCCGGTCCAGGACCTTGAGCACGTGCGGGACCGCCGACTGCATGCCGAACGAGACCCGGGTAAACCCGGCGTCGGCCAGCAGCTGCAGGGACTCGGGCGTGACGGAGTCCGGGTTCGCTTCCGTGGTCACCTCGGCGCCGGACTCCAGGCCCCAGGTCCCGATGGCGGCCGTCAGGATCGCCGCCAGGTCCTCGGCCGGGAGCAGGGTGGGTGTCCCGCCGCCGAAGAAGACTGTGCCCAGCGGGCGGTCCGGCAGCCCGCTTGCCTGCAGCGCCGTCGCCGCGAAGCGCACTTCCGAGACGGCGGTGCCGGCGTAGGCGTCCTGGGAGGCGCCGCCGCCGAGCTCCGTGGCGGTGTAGGTGTTGAAGTCGCAGTAGCCGCAGCGCACGGCGCAGAACGGGATGTGCACGTACAGCCCGAAGGCCCGGCCCGCGGCGCCGTCGAGCGCCTGGCCGGGCAGCAGCCCGTCCGGCGGTGCCGGGTCGCCCAGCGGAAGAACGCTAGGCACGGGCCGTGCCAGCCTGCAGGGGGACAGTCATTACAAGCACCGCTACTTCTTGGCCTTGTCCTTGGACTCGTCCGTGGTGAGGGCCGCGATGAAGGCTTCCTGCGGGACCTCGACGCGGCCCACCATCTTCATGCGCTTCTTGCCTTCCTTCTGCTTTTCGAGCAGTTTGCGCTTTCGGGTGATGTCACCGCCGTAGCACTTGGCCAGCACGTCCTTGCGGATGGCGCGGATGCTTTCCCGCGCAATGATGCGTGAGCCGATCGCGGCCTGGATGGGGACCTCGAACTGCTGCCGCGGAATGAGTTCGCGCAGTTTGCCCGTCATCATCACACCGTAGGCGTAGGCCTTGTCGCGGTGCGTGATGGCGGAGAATGCGTCCACTTGTTCGCCCTGAAGCATGATGTCCACCTTGACGAGGTCGGCAACCTGCTCGCCGTCGGCCTTCCAGTCCAGTGAGCCGTACCCGCGGGTCTTGGACTTGAGGATGTCGAAGAAGTCGAACACGATCTCGGCCAGGGGCAGGCGGTAGCGGATTTCCACCCGGTCCTCGGAAAGGTAGTCCATGCCGCCCATCACGCCGCGCCGGCTTTGGCACAGCTCCATGATGGCGCCGACAAACTCGTTCGGCGCCAGGATGGTGGCCGAAACCATCGGTTCGCGGACTTCTGCGATTTTTCCGGTGGGGTATTCGCTGGGGTTCGTGACGTGGACGACCTTCTTGTCCTCGAGGGTCACTTCATATTCCACGTTCGGGGCGGTGGAGATCAGGTCCAGGTTGTATTCGCGTTCGAGCCGTTCACGGGTGATTTCCAGGTGCAGCAGGCCCAGGAATCCCACCCGGAAGCCGAATCCCAGCGCGGCGGACGTTTCGGGCTCGTACACCAGAGCGGCGTCGTTGAGCATCAGCTTCTCCAGCGCATCGCGGAGCACCGGGTAGTCGGTGCCGTCCAGCGGATACAGGCCGGAAAAGACCATGGGCTTGGCATCGGCGTAGCCGGGGAGCGATGCGGTGGCCGGCTTGGCCAGGTTGGTGACGGTGTCGCCCACCTTGGACAGCCGGACGTCTTTCACCCCGGTGATGAGGTAGCCCACTTCGCCGACGCCGAGGCCCTTGGAGGGGGTGGGTTCCGGGGAGCTCACGCCGATCTCGAGGAGTTCGTGCGTGGCCCGGGTGGACATCATCTGGATGCGTTCGCGGGGGTGCAGCATGCCGTCCACCACACGGACGTATGTGACCACACCGCGGTACGTGTCGTAGACCGAGTCGAAGATCATGGCGCGGGCCGGCGCGTTCGGGTCGCCCTCGGGGGCCGGCAGGTCGCGGACGATCTTGTCCAGCAGTGCCTCAACGCCCATGCCGGTCTTGCCGGAGACGCGGAGCACGTCGTCCGGCTCGCCGCCGATCAGGTTGGCGAGCTCGGCCGCGTATTTCTCGGGCTGGGCTGCCGGCAGGTCGATCTTGTTCAGGACCGGAATGATCGTGAGGTTGTTTTCCATCGCCAGGTAAAGGTTGGCGAGGGTCTGCGCCTCGATGCCCTGCGCCGCGTCCACGAGCAGCACCGCACCTTCGCAGGCCGCGAGCGAGCGGGAGACCTCATAGGTGAAGTCCACGTGGCCGGGGGTGTCGATCATGTTCAGGATGTACGTCGTACCGTCCGGGGCGAGCAGGCCGCCCGGGGTCTCCGGCTTCGGCGCGAACGGCAGCCGGACCGCCTGCGACTTGATCG
>JBKKDK010000250.1:0-14238 GCA_046708245.1 Arthrobacter sp. | reverse complement strand
GACGCCGCGAAGGCCGACCTCGATCATGCGGTTGACTGCGTTCACGCCACCGCCGCCGATGCCGACGACCTTGATGACGGCCAAGTAATTCTGCGGAGCTGCCACGTTACGTGTCCCTTGTTCGTGTTCTATTGCGAAAACTGATGGAGTCGGGCTTGAAGCTTCAAACCTTAACCTTCGAGTTGAAGGTTATAGTTATGTCAAGTAACTCATGCCTGTGACGCTATTTCCTATGTAGGGGACATTCAATTACCGGGGCCGCGTGTCGCGGGAATACCGTCCAAATACCCTTAATTTCTGCGGCTGATTTGTGCGGCGCCCGCGCCTGTCCAGCCGGAAGGGTGTCCGCTAGCGGGTCACCGGATGGCGCGGCACGCTGACATCGTAGATCTTGACCGGGTTTTTCGGGTCGGCTGGAGCCTTGAGGAGCGCGGCGAGGACCCGGGCCTTGAGCTCCTTCTCCCCCGCGTTCCCCCAGACGATCGTCTGGCCGTCCACAAGCTTGAGTTCGACGGCGTCCGCGGACTTCGCCGAGGCATCGGACAGCTTGGCGAGCACGTCCGCCGGGAGCGCGCCAAGGACCGC
Organism: Arthrobacter sp.; assembly: GCA_046708245.1. Classification (GTDB taxonomy): domain Bacteria; phylum Actinomycetota; class Actinomycetes; order Actinomycetales; family Micrococcaceae; genus Arthrobacter. The sequence goes on along the minus strand of JBKKDK010000250.1, from coordinate 13,653 downwards.
GGTGACGGCGTGGAACAGCTCCGGCGCCAGGGCACCGTCACCGGCGTCGATCACCGGCAGGGCCACCGCGGCGGCGTCCGTGGCCGTGCTGAGCCGGACCCCGTCGGCGTCCACGAGCTGGAATGCCTCGCCCTGCTTGAGCATGGCCACCGGTATCCGCTCGGTGATGCGTATTGCCAGCGTGGCGGGCGGCCGCGCCTGGGTGCTCACTTCCTTGATCTGGACAAGCGGCTGCAGGAGGGCAGCGACGTCGCCGTCACTGATCTGCGGCAAGGGCTTGCCCTCCAGCGGTGCCAGGGCGGTCTGGACCTGCTCCGCGCTCAGCAGCTTCGTGCCCTCCACCGTGACGGTGCGCAGGGCCAACACCGGGCTGTAGACAGCCGCCAGGACGATCACGGCGACGAGTCCGGCGATGCTCCCGACGGTGCCCAGCAGGATCCGCTGCCGGCGTTTGGCCCGGGGCTCGGGAAAGGACAGCACGTTGTCCTGCTTGCGGTCCGCGGCGCTGTTCGCCGCGGGGCGGAAGCCGGTCCCGGCATCGGACTTTGACGCCGAGATCACATCCGGGGCCGGCCCGGCCGCGCGGTCCGCCGTCGGCCGCCGGGAGCCGGTCTTATAGTTTGGGCGGCGGGTGCTAGGCACCGGCTGCTCCGGAATCCTGCGCCCCGGCGTTGAGGGAACCGACGATCAGCGGGCCGTAGCCGGTGACGTCCCCGGCCCCGGCGGTCAGCACGATGTCGCCGGGTGCCGCGGCCGCCGCGATGGCCTGCACCGCGTCGTCCGCGGCGACCAGCCGGCCGCCCCGGCCGAGGTGTTCGGCGATGAGACCGCTGCTGACACCGGGGATGGGGTCTTCGCGGGCGGGATAGATGTCCAGCACCAGTGCGGTGTCGGCGGCGTTGAGGGCGTCGGCGAATTCGCGGGCAAATTCGCGCGTCCGCGAGAACAGGTGGGGCTGGAAGAGGACATGCACCTTGTGCCCGCCGGCGACGGACCGGGCGGCGGACAGCGCGGCCCGGACTTCGGTGGGGTGGTGGGCGTAGTCGTCGTAGACCCGCACGCCGCGGCCCTCGCCTTTGAATTCGAAGCGCCGCGAGGCGCCGGAGAAGTGCGCCAGGGCCGCGGCCGCGGCCTCCGGGGCGACGCCGAGTTCGAGCGCGACGGCGAACGCCGCCGCCGCGTTGAGCGCGTTGTGGCGGCCCGGGACCTGCAGCTCGACGGCGAACCGTCCGCCGGCGGCTTCGATCCAGACGTCGCCGGGGCCGCCGTCGTGCAGCCGGTGCGTGGCGTCCTCCCCCGTACCGTAGAGGACCACCCGGGTGTTGCCCCGTTCAAGGGTGCGCCGGGCCAGGGCCCGGGCGCCGTCGTCGTCGGCGCAGGCCACCAGGACACCGTCTGCCGGCAGCAGGGCGGTGAAGTTGTCGAAGGAGGCGTAGACCGCTTCGGCGGTGCCGTAGTGGTCCAGGTGGTCGGGTTCGACGTTGGTGACGACGGCGATCCGCGGCCGGTAGTTCAGGAACGAGCCGTCGGATTCGTCGGCTTCGGCGACGAAGATGCCGGAGCTGCCATGGGCGGCGTTGACGCCCAGCGCCGGCACGTTCGCGCCGATCGCGAAGGAGGGGTCGAGCCCGGCGCCCTGCAGCAGGACGGTGATCATCGACGTGGTGGTGGATTTTCCGTGTGTGCCGGCCACGGTGACGATGGTGTCCTGCGCCATGGTGGCCGCCAGCGCCTCGGAACGGTGCAGGACGGGCAGCCCGGCGGCCCGGGCCGCGGCCAGCTCGGGGTTGTCCGGGCGGATCGCGGAGCCGGCCACAACGGTTTGGGCGTCACCGAGGTTGGCTGCGGCGTAGCCGACGTGGATCCGGGCACCGGCCGCGGCGAGCTCGGCCATGACGGGCAGGTCCTTGGCGTCGGAGCCGCTGACCGGCAGCCCGCGGGCCACCATGATGCGGGCGACGGCGGACATTCCCACCCCGCCGATGCCGATGAAGTGAACCCGGCCGAGGGACTCCTGGGTGCGTGCGGCCTGCGGTCCGGGCTGGTGCTGGGGCGTGGTCATGGCGTTACTGCTTCCTGCCGTGGTGGTTCGCGGACGCTGCCGCTTCGAGCACGAGACCGGCCATCCGCCGGTCCGCGTCGCGGATGCCGAGCTGTCCGGAACTGGCTGCCATCCGGGCAAGCCGGTCGCCGTCCTGCAGCAGCGGAATGAGGTTTTGCCGCACCCATCCGGGGGTGAACGCGCTGTCCGCCACGATCAGGGCCCCGCCGGCGCCGGCCAGGCCGGCGGCGTTGAGCGCCTGTTCGCCGTTCCCGATCGGGAGCGGCACAAAGACCGCGGGCACGCCGACGGCGGCCGCCTCGCAGACGGTGGCGGCCCCGGCGCGGGCCAGCAGCACACCGGCGGCGGCGTAGACGGATTCCATGCCGTCCACGTACTCCACCTGCTGGTAGCCGGGCGCCGCGAGCGGCCTGCCGTCGGCGTCGTGGACGGACTTGCCGCGTCCGGTGATGTGCAGGGTCTGGATGCCGGCCCCGGCGAGGGCCCCGACGGACGCCGCGATGGTGCGGTTGATGCTCTGCGCGCCGGAGGAGCCGCCCGTGACAATCAGCGCTGGCCGTTCCGGATCCAGGCCCAGCTCCGTCCGGGCGGCAGCCATGGCGGCCGGACGGTCGAGGCCGGAGATCTCCCGGCGCATAGGCATCCCGACGTGCACGGCCCCGGGCAGCCTGGTGCCGGCGAAGGCGACGGCCACGGTGGCCCCCAGCCGGGCGCCGACGCGGTTGGCGAGTCCCGGCCTGGTGTTGGCCTCATGGATGACAATCGGGATGTTCCGCCGCCGGGCGGCCAGGTACATGGGGGTGCACACGTATCCCCCGACGCCGACCAGGACGTCGGCGCCGGCGTCGTCGAGGATGACGCCGGCCTGGGTCACCGCTGCGGCGAGCCTGCCGGGAAGCCGAAGCAGGTCCAGGGAGGGCCGGCGCGGGAAGGGCACCCGGCTGATGGTGGCAAGGTCCAGCCCTGCGGCCGGGACCAGCCGTGCCTCCATCCCGTTCGGGGTGCCGACGGCAAGGAGCCGGGCATCCGGCCGGGCCTCCCGGATCGCGTTCGCGATGGCCAGGAGCGGGCTGATATGCCCGGCTGTTCCGCCGCCGGCGAGGACAACGGACAATTGCGGTTTGGTACTCATCAAGGCCTATTTACGCTTTCGTGCTGGAATTTTGGCGGCGGGGATTTTGGCGGCGGGGGATGTTGAGCCGTTCCGGGCGGCGGTGCGGGCGGCGACGCTCTTCCGGAGCGACCGCGCCAGTCCGGCCGGGCCGAACCGGACCAGTCCCTTGGGCTGCATGCCGGGCGCCATCTGGGCCCTGGCCAGTGACAAGACTACGCCGATGGCGCACAGGGACATGAGCAGGGCCGAGCCGCCGTACGAGATGAACGGCAGCGGGATGCCTACCACGGGGGCCAGGCCGGTGACGACGGCCATGTTGACGGTCGCCTGGCCCAGCAGCCAGACCATGATGGTGCCGGCCAGGACCCGGTGGAACATGTCCTTCTGGGCCACCACGACGCGGTAGATGGCGGTGCCCAGGATGGCGAAGAGGACCAGGACAACCAGGGTGCCGATCAGGCCGAGTTCCTCGCCGATGATGGCGAAGATGAAGTCGTTGTGGGCCTCCGGGATCCAGCTGTACTTTTGCCGGCTCTGGCCCAGCCCCACCCCGAACCAGCCGCCGGAGGCGAGCCCGTAGAGGCCGTTGGTGGACTGGTAGTTCAGGTCCGAGCCGTCGGCGCAGGTCTGGCCGGTCCAGGACAGGATGCGGCAGACGCGGTTGGGGCTGGTGATGGCCAGGACAGCAGTCGCGGCGCCAAGGAAGATCCCGGCGATGCCGAACACGTAGAGCCGCACCCCCGCGAAGAAGAGCGCCGCTGCGGTGATGATCATCACGATCATGGCGGTGCCGAGGTCGTTGCCGGCCAGGATGAGGCCGATCACCAGGGCGGCGACCGGCGCCACCGGGATCAGCGCGTGCTTGGACTGGCCCAGGAGCTTGGTTTTGGCGCCTAGGACGGTCGCCATCCACAGGGCCAGGGCGAGCTTGGCGGCCTCCGAGGGCTGGAACGTGAACGGCCCGATGTCGATCCAGTTCTGGTTGCCCAGGGTGCTGCGGCCCACCAGCAGCACCAGGACCAGCAGGACCAGTGCGGCCAGAATGGCGAGCCAGGCGAAGCGTTTGAGCCACACGACGTTGACGCGGGAGAGGAGGAACATGCAGAAGACGCCGATGGCGGCGAACAGGCCCTGCTTGAGGGCGGCCGAGTAGGGCGACTCCCCCGCGGCGATGGCCTCCACGCTGGAAGCGGAGAGCACCATCATGATGCCGATCGCGGTCAGGGCGAGCGTGGCGCCGAGGATCAGATAGTACGTCGAGCCGTTGCGGGACTTCCCCGTGCCTTCCAGCGCGGACCAGAAGCCCCGGGACCAGCCGCGGACCCGGGCTGCGGGTGACTGCCGTTTGGCTGCCGGGGCTGCTGTCTTCGGGGCCGCGGCTTTCACTGCGGCTTTGCCGGCGGACCCGGCCGCGGGGGTGCGGGTGGGCGTGCTGACCATTGTTACTCCTCGCTGGTCTGAGCCTGCCCTTCCACGAGCCCGCGGACGGCTTCGATGAAGGCGTCGCCACGGTGAGCGTAGGAAGAGAACTGATCCATGGATGCAGCTGCCGGCGCCAGGAGCACGGTGTCCCCCGAGGCGGCCAGCTGCGCCGCCGAGGCAACGGCCCGGGCCATCACAGTGTCACCGAAAATCGGCGACGGACCTGCGTCGGCACCGGCCGGTCCGGCAGGTTGCACCTCTTCAGTTTCGCCCTTGGCGTGCCCGATCACGGGGACATCGGGTGCGTGTCGCTGCAGCGCTGACAGGAGCCCGCTGGAGTCGGCGCCGATCAGCACCACCGCCTTGAGCCGGTGGGCGTGCTCGCGGACCAGGGACTCGTAGTTGACGCCCTTGGAGAGTCCGCCGGCGATCCACACCACGTTCTCGAACGCGGACAGCGAGGCCGCCGCGGCATGGGGATTGGTGGCCTTGGAATCGTTGATCCAGAGCACCCCCTCGTGGCGGGCGACGGGCTGGATGCGGTGGTCGCCGGGCAGGAAGTTCAGCAGCCCCTGCCGGACTGCCGCCGGCTCCACGCCGTAGGCGCGGACCAGGCCTGCCGCGGCCAGGGCATTGGCCACCATGTGGCGCGGCGCCACGGCGCCGAGGTCGGAGATGGCGGCCAGCTCCGCCGCGCTGTCCTTGCGCCCGGCAATGAAGGCGCGGTCCACCAGGAGGCCCTCCACAACGCCGAGCATGCTGACGGCCGGGGTCACGGTGGTGAAGCCCACGGCGCGGCAGCCCTCCACGACGTCGGCGTCCTCCACCATGCGTTCGGTTTCGATCTGTTCGGCGTTGTAGATGCACGCCTTCTGCGTGTTTTCGTAGACCTTCGCCTTGTCGGCCAGGTAGGAGGCGTAGGAGCCGTGCCAGTCGACATGGTCCTCGGCGACGTTCAGGCACACGCTGGCCACCGGCGAGACGGAATGGCTCCAGTGCAGCTGGAAGCTGGAGAGCTCGACCGCGAGGACGTCGTAGTCCACCGGGTCCCGCAGGGCGTCCAGGATGGGCGTGCCGACGTTCCCGACGGCGATCGCCTTGAGCCCGGCGGCCTGCAGCATGGACTCGGTCAGGCCCACGGTGGTGGTCTTGCCGTTGGTGCCGGTGATGGTCAGCCAGTCGGCCGTCTTGCGGCCTTTGCGTTCCCGGACCCGCCAGGCGAGTTCGACGTCGCCCCAGACCGGGATGTGGGCCCTCGCGGCGGCGGCCAGCAGCGACTGGTCCGGCCGCCAGCCCGGGGAGGTGACGATCAGGTCCGGCTTTTCACCGTCGACCCGGGGCACGGCGCTGACGGCGTCGTCGCCGAGCAGCACAGCGGCTGCGCCGACGATCTTGAGCGTGTCCGCCTGCGCCTTCGCTTTCGGGCTGGTGGCGGCGTCCACGACCACCACGCGGGCGCCCAGTTCGATCAGGGTGTCGGCGGCGGCAAAGCCGGAGACGCCGATCCCGGTGACCACAACCCGCACGCCGGACCAGTCGGAATCCCAGCTGACCAGGCCCTGCAGCCGGGGCGAGGTGGTGAGGGCTGCGGGAATGGGCCCGGTCACAGGAGCACCACCCATTCGGCGTAGAAGATTCCGAGGCCCGCGGCGACGAACAATCCACCGAGGATCCAGAACCGGACGACGACCGTGACTTCCGCCCAGCCCTTCAGTTCAAAGTGGTGCTGCAGCGGGGCCATTTTGAAGAACCGCTTTCCCTTGGTGACCTTGAAATAACCGACCTGGATGATGACGGACAGCGTGATCAGGACGAACAGGCCGCCGATGAAGGCCAGGAGCAGCTCGGTCCGGGTCATGATGGCGAACCCGGCAACAGCGCCGCCGATGGCCAGCGACCCGGTGTCGCCCATAAAGATCTTCGCGGGGGACGTGTTCCACCAGAGGAATCCGACCAGGGCCGCACTGAGGATCGCGGCCAGCAAGGCCAGGTCCAGCGGGTCGCGGACGGAGTAGCAGCCGCTGCCGGCCTGCCGCGGCGAGCCACAGGCCTGGTTGCTCTGCCAGATGCCGATCAGGGTGTAGGCGCCGAACACCATCACCGAAGCGCCGGCGGCGAGGCCGTCCAGCCCGTCCGTGAGGTTAACGCCGTTGGTCGCCGCGGTGATGATCAGGTTGGACCACAACACGAACAGGATGGCGCCGAGCACGGTGCCGGCAAAGGCCATGTTGAGCCAGGGGATGTCGCGGACCAGCGAGATCGTGGTGGACGCCGGCGTCAGGCGGTCCTCGTCCGGGAACTGCAGGGCCATGACGGCGAAGGCGATGCCGACGGCGGCCTGCAGGATCAGTTTGGCCTTGGCGTCCAGGCCGAGGCTTCGCTGCTTGGAGATCTTGATGAAGTCATCCAGGAAGCCGACGAGCCCCATGCCGACCATCAGGAAGAGCAGGAGCAGGGCCGAGGCCGAGGGCCCCGGTGAGTCCGGGTTGATCATCCACATAATGAAGTGGGTGAGCCCGTAGGCGGCCAGGACCGCGAACAGCACGATGGTGCCGCCCATGGTGGGGGTGCCGCGCTTGGTGTGGTGCGAGGTGGGGCCGTCATCACGGATGAATTGCCCGTAGCTCTTGCGAACCAGGAGCCGGATGAACAGCGGGGTGCCCACGAGGGCAAAAAGCAGCGCCAGGCCAGAGCCCATCAGCAGTGCAATCACAGCAGCGCACTCCCTTCAGTGGCGGTTCCGGCGGATTGTGGACGTAATGCTATCCGATCGCCCAGATGGCGCAGGCCAATGCTGTTCGAGGACTTGAACAGCACCAGGTCGCCGGGCCGGAGTTCGTTCTCGAGAAGCTGGTAGGCCTCCTCGGCGGTTTCCGCGAAGACGCATTCGTCGCCCCAGGAGCCTTCGTTGACGGCGGAGACGTAGAGCGAGCGTGCCTCCCTGCCGACGACCACCAGCCGGGAGATGTTCAGCCGGACCACCTGGGTGCCCACCGCCATGTGCTCGCGGATGGAATCGGGGCCCAGTTCGAGCATGGCGCCGAGCACGGCCCAGGTCCGGCGGCGCTGGCCGAGATCGGCCAGGGTGCGCAGGGCGGCCCGCATCGATTCCGGGTTCGCGTTGTAGGCATCGTTGATGATGGTGACGCCGTCGGCCCGCTCGGTGCGTTCCATCCGCCACCGGCTGGCAGCGGCCTGGCTGCTCAGCGCGGCGGCGATCCGCGGCGCGGCGACGCCGGCGGCGTGGGCCGCCGCGGCGGCGGCCAGCAGGTTGGCCACGTGGTGGGCGCCGATCAGCTTGGAGGTGACCCGGTGCCCGGCAGCGTCGCCCGGCAGGAAGAGCTCAAACCCGGGGCAACCGCCGGCGTTAAGCTCGACGCCGTCCGCACGGACCCGCCCTGCGCCGGTACTGCCGGACTGGCCGTCGCGGGCGGGCTGGGCGGTGTAGCCGAGCACTACGGCGCCGGTGCGCTCCGCCATGGCGGCGACCCGGGCGTCGTCGAGGTTGAGGACGGCGGTGCCGGTGGGCGCGAGGGCTTCGACGAGTTCGCCCTTCGCGACGGCTATGTTCTCGACGCCGCCGAATTCGCCGGCGTGGGCGGTGCCGACACCGAGCACGACGCCGATGTCCGGGCGCACCATGTCCGCCAGGTAGCGGATGTGGCCAACGCCGGTGGCGCCCATCTCAATGACGAGGTACCGGGTGTCGTAGTCGGCCTTGAAGACGGTCAGCGGCACGCCGACCTCTCCGTTGTAGGATCCCTGCGGGGCGACGGTCTGGCCCGCGCCGGATTCGGCGGCGAGGATCCCGGCCAGCAGGTCTTTGGTGGTGGTCTTGCCGGCGGAGCCGGTGATGCCGATGACGGTCAGGGCGGCGCCTTCGGCTTCGCGGCGGGCCCGGATCCGGCGGACGGATTCGGCCGCGAGTGCCCCCATGGCCAGCACCGAGTCCTCAACCACGACGGCCGGGTAGTCGGTGCCGGCGGCGTCGGCGACGTCGTGCTCCACGAGGGCCAGCACGGCGCCGAGCGCGAAGGCGGCGCCGACGAAGTCGTGGCCGTCGGCTGTTTCACCGGGCTTGGCCACATAGAGGGAACCCGCTGTGGCTTCGCGGGAGTCGGTCACCACAGAGCCGGGCGTGATGCCCGGTTCGGCGGCCAGCCGGCCGTTGGTCAGGTCGGCGATTTCCGCCGCGGTAAATGAAATCATGTCGGTTTAGGACTCTATCCGCTGGTCTTGGAGAACGGTGAATCCCCGTGCTGTCAAGGCGGAGCGGAGCTCCACCCTGTCGTCGAGGGCGAGGTTGACGCCCTTGACTTCCTGCCAAATTTCGTGGCCCCGTCCGGCCACGAGGATGGTGTCCTCCGGCCGGGCGAGTTCGACGGCGCGGCGGATCGCGGCGTCGCGCGGGCAGACCTCCACCACGGTGCAGTCAAGGTTTTCGCGTTCCTTGGCCTCGAGGGCACCGGACAGGACGCCTGCCCGGATGGCGGCGGCGTCCTCGTCGTGCGGGTCATCGTCGCTGACGATCACGGTGTCCGCGAGCCGGGCGGCGATGGCCCCCATCGCCGGGCGTTTGCCCTGGTCGCGCTGGCCGGTGGCGCCGAAGACGACGATCACCTTCGAGCCCGGCCGCGGTGACCGGACGGCCTCGAGCGCCCGGGCCAGGGCATCGGGGTTGTGGGCGAAGTCGACCACGGAGGCCGGTTCGGTGGAGACCAGCTGCATGCGGCCGGGGACGGCGACGGTGAACGGATCCCGGGCGTCGAGGGCGGCCTGGACGGCCGCGGTGTCGTGACCGCCCGCGAGCACCATTACGGTGGCCAGTGCGGCGTTGGCGACGTTGAAGCTGCCCGGCAGGCCGGTGTGCACCCGCAGGGCCGTGCCGCTGCGGTGCCGGAGCGTGAATTCGGTGCCGAGGCCCCGCGGCGACTGGCCGGTGACGGTCCAGTCCGCGGCGGTCCCGCCGTCGGCGCCGGGTGCGGTGACAGTCGAGAGGGTGGTGACGGGGATGCCGGCGGAGGCTGCCAGCCGCGCACCCCATTCGTCGTCCACCGTGACCACGGCGGAGCGGGCGCGTTCGGCGGTGAAGAGCCGTGCCTTGGTCAGGAAGTACTCCTCCATGCTGCCGTGCAGGTCCAGGTGGTCCTGGGTCAGGTTGCTGAAGCCTGCGACGTCGAACACCACGCCGTCCACCCGGTGGTAGGACACGGCATGGGAGGAGACTTCCATCGAGGCGGCATCGAGCCCGCGTTCGCGCATGAGCGCCAGCAGGCCGTGGACGTCCGTGGATTCCGGCGTCGTGAGCAGGCTGGGGATGGGCTCGCCGCCGGCCAGGATCTCGATGGTTCCGATCAGCCCGGTTTTTTGCCCGAGGGCCTGCAGCAGCGCGTTGATGAAGTAGGTGGTGGTCGTTTTACCGTTGGTGCCGGTGACCCCGTAGAGGGCGGGCGCGGCGGCGTCCTCCGGGCGGCTCCGGTAGATCAGCGCCGACAGCCGGCCCACGAGGCTCCGCGGCTCGTCGGCCAGGAGCACCGGCACCGGGATGTCGTGGGAGAAGGCCAGCAGGCGGGCGCCGGCGTCGTCCGTCAGCACAGCGGCGGCCCCGGCCTCCACTGCCTGGGACACGAAGTCGGCCCCGTGCCGGGTGGCGCCGGGCAGGGCGACGTACAGGTCGCCGGGCTGGACGGTGCGGGAGTTCAGGGAGATCCCGGTGACCGCCACGGCGGCGGAGGCGCCGGGGACGCCGACGCCGATCGACTCACCGAGGGTTTCCAGTGGCACGGCGGCCACCGCGGTGGGCCGGAAGCCGGGCGCGGCGTCCTGGCCGGATGGCGCGGCGGAAGCGTCTGGGGCGTTGGGCTCTGACAACTGGATCTCCATTTGTGGTGCTAGCGGATCTTGTGCTGCGCACGGAAAGATGCTCCGGCCCGCAGGCTTCGTAATGGTACTGGGTGCAAAGTGGTGCGGGCGCTACTTGGCGAACTGCGGCAGCCGGGCGGGCTCGCCGGTGGACGGCTGGACGTTGAACGTCCGCAGCGTCTGACTCATCACCGAGCGGAATACCGGGCCGTTAGAGATGCCGTAGATATCACCCTTGGGCCGTTGCAGGACCACTCCAACAATAAACCGCGGATCGTCCATCGGCGCCATCCCCACCATCGAGGCGGTGAATCCGCAGAACCCCGACTTGCCGTCATCGCACGGGGACTGGGACGTGCCGGTCTTCGCGCCGATCCGGTATCCGTCGATCCCGGCTTCCTTGATCTGGCCCTCGGTGACGGCGCTTTCGAGGATGTCGCGGACCTGCTTGGCCGTGTCCTTGGAGACCACTTGCCGCGGCTCCTGCGCCGGGACCTTTTCCTCGGCACCCTCCGGGGTGATGTAGCTGTCGATCAGCCGGGGCTGGAGCATCACGCCGTCGTTGGCGATCGTCTGGAAGGCGCGGACGGTCTGCAGCGTGGACTGCGAGACGCCTTGGCCGAAGAGCACGGTGTACTCCTGCCGGCCGTCCCATTCGTCGGCCGGGGTCAGGATGCCCTTGGCTTCGGCCGGAAGCCCGATCTGCGGGGCTTCGCCGATCCCGAACTTCTGCAGCCAGTCGTGGCGCTGGTCCTTGCTCAGCCGCTGCCCGGCCATGACGGTTCCGGTGTTCATGGACCAGCCCAGGATGCCGGCCAGGGTCCGTTCCTCGGTGCCGTGGACAAACGCGTCGCTGAAGGTCTGGCCGTCCACGGTGTAGGTCGGCGGAATGGTGAAGGTGTCCAGCGGATGGGACTTGCCCTCCTCGATCAGTGCCGAGGCCGTGATCATCTTTTCCACCGACCCGGGCTCATATGCGGCGGTGACTGCCCGGACGCCGCGGTCCTCCGGAGCGGAGCTTCCCGGGTCGTTGGGGTCCGGGGAGTTGGTGTCCGCCATCGTGATGATGTTGCCGGTCTTGATGTCCATGACGATGATGACGCCCCATTCGGCGCCGAGCTTGTCCCGCTGGCTTTGGATCGACTGCTGCGCGAAGTACTGCAGGTCCGAGTTGATCGTGAGCTTGATGTCCTTGCCGTTCACGGCCGGGGTCAGCTGGTCCACGCCGACCGGGATGCGCAGCCCGTCGGCGCCGATTTCGAAGAGCCGCTTGCCGGGCGTGCCCTTGAGGATCTCGTCCTGGGTCTGTTCCAGCCCCGCCTGTCCGGTGGCGCCGTCCTTCAGGAAGCCCACGATTCCGCCGGCGACGGCCCCGTTCGGGTAGACCCGCTTGCTGGTGCCTTCGGTCACGATGCCCGGGATCTGGAGCTTGGAGATCCGGTCCTCGACGTCGGGCTTGAGGTCCTTGGCCACGATGTAGTACCGCTTGTCCCCAGTGAGGGCGTCCCTGACGTCGTCCCGGTCCATGCCCAGCAGGGCGGCGAGCTCGGAGATGCCCTGGTCCCGGGATACCTTGACCAGCTCGTCCTTGCCCCCGACCTGTTCGAGCCGGCGGAACGTCTCGGTCTTGGTGTTGACGGTCTGGTCGACCACGATGTTGTAGCGGATCACGCTGCTGGCCAGCACGGTGCCGCCGGAGTCCAGGATGCTGCCGCGCTCGGCGGGAAGCTCCATCGGGGTGAGGCGGTTGTTCAGTGCCGCCTCGGCCAGGCCACCGACGTCGAGCCCCTGGACCAGGAAGAGTTTGCCGCCGACCACAAGGAGCAGGGTGAGCATAACGCCGAGGCCCAGCCGCAGGCGCCGCGTGGCGCTTGGCACTTTTGCCTTGCGTGCCTTGCCGGTCTTCTGCGCCACGATGATTCCTTGCTGCTTGCCTGGCTGGTGGTCCGTCCCGGTTACTGTCCGGGGACCTTCTGGGCGGGGGCCGGGACGGATCCGCCGTGGAGTTCCGCCGCCGGCGGCGCCGGTTTCGCCGGGGCCGGCTTGGCCGCAGCGGCCGGTTCCGCTGCCGCGCCGGGGGCTGCGGCCGGTTCGTCCGCCGCCGGCTTGCGGTTCGCGAGGGGTTCATTGCTGGTCGCGGGCGGAACGACGTTGAGCTGCCCGGCGACGGCCGGCGCGGCGATGACGGCGCCGGCGGCGTCGCCCTTCACCGCGGCCTTGGCCTTGCCGGAGACGGTCAGGGTGGACAGGTCGATCTGGCCCTTGCCGGTGGAGGCCACCATGCCCAGCTCGGCGGCTTTCGCCGCCAGGTTCTGCGGGGCGTCGAAGTTCTGCACCTGCTGCGTCAGGTCCTGGTTCTGCTTCGTCAGGGTCAGCTGGTCGCTCCGGAGCTGGACCAGCTGGTACTGCGCGGTGGAGACGGAGATGTTGAGGACCAGCACGGCCATCAGCGCCACGGCAAGGATGCCGAAGCACAGCACGACGAACGGCGCCCGGCGCTTGCGCGGGGCGGAACGGACCAGCGAGAGCGGGGTGCGGGCCTTGCGGGCCGGGCCGGGGTTCAGGCCCGGGAGGGCGCGGGCGGTGGCTCCGGTGGCAACGGGGAAACGGTTGACGGCAGCGGTGCTCATGCGGTTCTCCTGGCTTTGATGCGTTCCACGGCGCGGAGCCTGGCGGACGCTGCGCGCGGGTTCTCGGCAATTTCGGCGGCGGTGGGCATCTCGGTGCCCTTCGTCAGGGTCTTCAGTTCGGCCTTGTGTTCCTCAAGCTCCACGGGGAACCCCAGCGGGGCGGAAGATTTGGACCCGGCCTGGAAGAAGCCCTTGACGATCTTGTCCTCCAGCGAGTGGTAGGACATCACGACGACGCGGCCGCCGACGGCGATGGCGTTGACCGCCGCAGGGATGGCCCGCTCCAGCACGTCGAGTTCCTCATTGACCTCGATCCGGAGCGCCTGGAACGTGCGCTTGGCGGGGTGCCCGCCGGTCTTCGCGGCACCGGCCGGAACCACGCCGCGGATCTGTTCGACGAGCTCGCCGGTGGTGGTGAAGGGTTTGGTGGCGCGGGCGGCGACGATCCTGTTGGCGATGCGGCCGGCGAATTTCTCCTCGCCCCACTTCCGGTTGATCCGGACGAGGTCCTCTTCGCTGTAGTTGTTGACGACGTCGGCTGCGGTCTGGCCGCGGCTGGTGTC
>JBKKDK010000249.1:0-6538 GCA_046708245.1 Arthrobacter sp. | reverse complement strand
GAGCCCAGCACGATGCCGTGGCTGATGACGTTGCGGAAGGCCGGCCGGTCGAACAGTGCGGTGGAGAGGATGTGCAGCATGTAGAACCAGCCGCGGGTCTGGCCGATGTACTCGACGATGAAGTCCGCCGGGTTGTGGGTGTCGAACCATTCCTCGTTCTGGAACGGGTAGTGCACCTGGCCGTAGGGCATGGAGCCGGAGTCGAACCAGACGTCCAGGACGTCCTCGACGCGGCGCATGACGGACTGGCCCTCCGCCGGGGTGCGGGGGTCATCCGGGTTGGGGCGGGTGAGTTCGTCGATGAACGGGCGGTGCAGGTCCACCTCGCCGGCCTTGTTCAGCGGCAGGCGCCCGAAGTCGGCTTCGATTTCGGCGAGCGAGCCGTAGACGTCGGTGCGGGGGTAGTCGGGGTCGGTGGACTGCCAGACCGGGATGGGGCTGCCCCAGTAGCGGTTCCGGCTGATCGACCAGTCGCGGGCGTTGGCGAGCCACTTTCCGAACTGGCCGTCCTTGACGTTGCCCGGGATCCAGTTGATGTCCTGGTTCAGTTCGGACATGCGGTCCTTGAACTTGGTGACCTCGACGTACCAGGAGGACACCGCGCGGTAGATCAGCGGGTTGCGGCAGCGCCAGCAGTGCGGGTAGCTGTGCTCGTAGCTTGCCTGCCGGACCAGGCGGCCCTGGGCGCGCAGCACCTGGGTGATGGGCTTGTTGGCCTCGAAGACCTGCAGGCCGGCGATCCCGGCCAGCGGGCCGTGGCTGAACAGCGGCAGGAACTTCGCGCCTTCGTCCACGGAGAGGACCACGGGGATCCCGGCGTCTTCGCAGATCTTCTGGTCGTCTTCACCGAAGGCGGGAGACTGGTGCACGATGCCGGTGCCGTCGGTGGTGGTGACGTAGTCGGCCACCAGGAAGCGCCATGCGTTCTGGTTCCCGTACTTCTCGGCGTCCTCGAAGTAGTCCCAGAGGGGCTCGTAGGCCAGGCCCGCCAGCTCGGCGCCGGTGTGGGTGGAGGTCACTGCGGCCTCGGCCGCGGCGGCACCTTCGGCGCCGTCGCCGTAGCCCAGATCCTTGGCGTAGGAGCCGAGCAGCTCGGCGGCCAGCAGGAAGCTGCCCGTGACGGGCGCCTCCGCGGCGGCGGCCTTGACCCCGTCGGGTCCGGCCGGCAGGACGGCGTAGCTAATGGCGGGCCCGACGGCGAGCGCGGAGTTGGTGGGCAGCGTCCAGGGCGTCGTGGTCCAGGCGAGCGCCTGGACTCCGGCCAGCTGCCGGGACAGCTCCGTCTCCCCGGCCGTGATCGGGAACGTCACGGTGACGGTCTGGTCCTGGCGGTTCTTGTAGACGTCGTCATCCATGCGCAGTTCATGGTTGGACAGCGGCGTCTCGTCCTTCCAGCAGTACGGCAGGACGCGGTAGCCGTTGTAGGTCAGTCCCTTTTCGTGCAGCTGCTTGAAGGCCCAGAGCACGGACTCCATGTATTCGACGTTGAGGGTCTTGTAGTCGTTCTCGAAGTCCACCCAGCGGGCCTGGCGGGTGACGTAGCTCTTCCACTCGTCGGCGTACTTCATCACCGACGCGCGGCAGGCGTCGTTGAACTTGTCGATGCCCATGGCCTCGATCTGGGTCTTGTCGGTCATGCCCAGCTGCTTCATGGCTTCGAGTTCGGCGGGCAGGCCGTGGGTGTCCCAGCCGAAGCGGCGCTCGACGCGGCGGCCGCGCTGGGTCTGGTAGCGGCCGACGAGGTCCTTGGCGTAGCCGGTCAGCAGGTGGCCGTAGTGCGGCAGTCCGTTGGCGAATGGAGGGCCGTCGTAGAAGACGAATTCGTTGCTGCCGGGCTGTCCGCCGGGCAGGTCCGGGTCCCGCTGGTCGATGCTGGCCTGGAAGGTGCCGTCCTGGTCCCAGTACTTGAGGATCCGCTCCTCGACCTCCGGAAACTTCACGGAGGCCGACACACCAGAGGTGTTGGAAGGGGAGGTGTGGGTGCCTGCGCCGGAGAGCGCGGCGGAGGCCTTCGGGTAAAAAGTCATCTCGACATCCTGGCTTGAGCTGGTGAACAAAGGATTCATTCAGGATGCGAGGACGGCCCGTGCGCTGTTTCCAGCGCCGCACCGCGGTACCACCTCACTTACCGCCACCGGCACCGCTTCCTCGGGAGGAAGCTGTTCCGGCGTCGGCCGCTCATTACTGCTGTGACGGGCTTACCCGTCCGGTTCTACCGGCCCTGGCGCGTGCTGACTGCGCCGGGGCGTTCTTCCGGAAGCTCACCGGTGATGGCCGGGTCAAAGCTGATAGAACGATGTTACCGGAGAAGTCACTGCGTTTAACTGCACAGCACGGTCCGCTGGACAGCGAAACGCAGTGACGGCGGCCCGGCCCGGCCCGGGCTAGAAGCTGCGCGGCAGTTTCAGACCGGCATCTGCCATGACTTCGCGGAGCCGGTCCGGGTGGTCGGTGATGATCCCGTCGACGCCGGTGTCGATCAGCGCCCGCATGGTGGGCTGGTCATCGACGGTCCACGGGATGACCTGCATCCCGGCGGCGTGTGCGCGCTCCACCATGTCAGCGGTGACGTAGGGGACGTAGCCGGGGTCGGTGACTTTTCCGTTCTGCGGGGTGCCGTGGACGGGAGAAACGGCGTCGAACCCGAGGGAGTCCGCGGCCGCGATGAGGTCGCCGCCGAAGTCGTCGGCGTCAATGCCGCCGAGCCACGGCGAGCTTCCCGGCTGGCCGGCCTGGAGGAAGTCCTTGTTGGTCAGGGCCACAGTACGGATCTGCGGATCCCGCTGCTGGACGAGGCGCAGGGCGCCCCAGTCGAAGCTCTGGACGGAAACGCGGCTCTGCATCTGGGCAGCCTGGATCTCCCGCAGGGCGACGTCGACGAACTGCTCCCGCGGGGCGGTTTGCTCCGGTGCGCCCGCTTCGACCTTCGTTTCGATGTTGAACTTCACCTGGCTGGCCCGGTGGGCGTCGGCAAGCGCAAAGACCTCGGCCAGGGTGGGCATCTTGGCGCCCGGCGAGGCCGTCTGCTCCGGGAACTGTGGCTGGGTGAGCGTGCCGCAGTCCAGGCTGCGGACCTGCTCGAAGGTCAGGTCCTTGACGTACTTGCCCACATAGGGAAACTGCGGGTCATTGGGTGTGACCGGCGCCGTGTCGAGGCACTTCTTGTCGCTGACCTTGCGGTCGTGCGTGATGACTTCCCGGCCGTCCTTGGTGATCTGGAGGTCAAGCTCCAGGGTGGACACGCCCGTCTCGAGGCCCTTGGCGAAGGACGCCAGGGTGGACTCGACGGTCAGGCCGAGTCCGCCGCGGTGGGCCTGAAGGTCGAAATGGTTGTCCGTGCCGTTGGGGTTCGTATCGGCGGCCTGGGCCTGGGCCGAGGTGGCGAGCAGCAGGGCCGCGCTGAGTACGGCAGCGCCAAGCTTCGTCGGGGTTCGCATGGGAAAGAGTCTCCACTCTGGTGGTGTGCAGTTTGCGCCTGCCACGGTGCCGCTCCGCGGCCAACGTCCGGCCACCGCGGGCTGGCGGGCGGACCACGGGACGGTGAACGTTGGGCGTCCGGTGCGGCAAACAAGTCAGCGGCAAACAAGTCAGCGGCAGTCATGTTGACGGCAGTCATGTCAACGGCGACGCCGCGGCCGGGACTGCCTAGACTCGTGCCATGACAGTCCCCCCGGGCGATTCGGGCCGTGCCGTGCCGGGCCGCCGCGCGCGCCGCGGTTGGCTGTTGTCTGCCGCCCTGGTTGCCGCACCCGTGGCGGTGCTCTCCGTCTTCCGCGCCGTCCCGGCGCCGTGGCCTGCCGCCGTGGTGCAGTTGCTGGCCTTCACGCCCTGGCTGGTGTTCCCCGCCGCGGCGGCCGTGGTGCTGGCGCTGCGGACCCGCCGTGCCTGGACTGTTCTGCCGGCGGCAGTTCTGCTCGCTGCCCAGCTGGTATGGCTCTTTCCGCCGGATGTGCTGCTGGCGCGGCACGGGGGCCGGCTTCAGGGACTGGGACGGGACTCTTCAGCGGCGGCGGCCGAGCTGAAAGTCATGAGCCTCAACGCCGGGCTGGGAGGTGCGGACGCCGCCGCCGTGGTCCGGCTGGTCCGGGACAACGGCGTGGCGCTGCTGGCGGTCCAGGAACTGACCCCGGCCCTGGAGCGGCGGCTCGATGCCGAGGGGCTGGGGTTGTTGCTGCCGAACCGGATCAGCCAGGTCCGGGACGGAGCAGGCGGCGGCGGTGTGTATTCGGCCCACCCGCTGGCTCCGATGGACTCCGTGGCCGGCTCGGCCTTCCACATCCCCACTCTGCGGCTGAGCCTGCCGGCGGGCGGCCGGCCGGTGGCTCTGGCGGTGAGCAACGTGCACACCCAGGCTCCGGTGGAAGGGCAGGTGCCGCGATGGCGGACCGACCTGGCCCTGCTGGGCGGTCCGGCGGCCCGGCCCGGGAACGTGCTGCTGCTGGGCGACTTCAATGCGACCTTCGACCATGCCGAGTTCCGCCAGCTGCTGGCCTCGCCCCTGGACAGGGGCGCCGGCGGCGGGCTTGTCGATGCCGGGGTCGCGGCAATGGCCCGATTCACGTCCACCTGGCCTAAGGACGGCCAGTTGCTGCCCGGTGTAGTGATTGATCACATCGTGGCCAGCCCGCACCTGCGCAGCAGCGGTTACGCCGTCCGGTCCGTGGCCGGGACGGACCACGCAGCCGTCCTGGCCACGCTGTCCGTCCCCGCCGGCGGCTGAGGGCCGCCCCGCCTAGCCCTTGCGGATCAGTTTGTAGTTGGCGGCCTGCGCCACCGGGCGGATCACGATCTGGTCCAGGTTGACGTGGTGCGGTGCCACCACTGCGTACCGGACGACGTCGGCGACGTCGCCGGCAGTCAGGGGCTTCTCGACGCCGGCGTACACCTTTGCGGCGGCGTCCGGGTTGCCCCCGAGCCGGTTCAGCGCGAACTCCTCCGTCTGCACCAGGCCCGGTGCCACCTCGATCACGCGGATGTTGTGCTCGGCCTCCTCGAGCCGGAGGGCACCGGTGAGGGCGTGCTGGGCGAACTTGGCGGCGTTGTACCCGCCGCCGCCCTCGTACGCGGACAGGCCGGCCGTGGAGGTCAGGTTCAGGACCGTTCCTTCCCCGCAGGCGCGCAGCATGGGCAGGAACGCCCGGGTCAGTTTCATTGTGCCGAGCACGTTGACCTGGTACATCCAGTCCCAGTCGTCGGTCTTGGCATCGGCTACCCTGTCCGCGCCGCGGGCGCCGCCGGCGACGTTGATCAGCGTGTCGATACCGCCCGCACGGGTCACCTCGTCGAGGACGCGTGCGACGTCGGCGTCCTCGGTCACGTCTGCCGGGAGCGCGACGGCGCCGGTTTCGGCGGCAAGCACCTCCAGCCGGTCCGCGCGGCGGGCGACGGCGTAGACAGTCCAGCCCTCGTTCCGGAGCGCACGCACGGTGGCCTCGCCGATTCCGGTGCTGGCGCCGGTGACTATTGCTGCTTTGGCCGTTGTTGCTGTATTTGCAGTTCCTGCGTTATCGATTCCCTCAGTCATGGCACCACCCTAACGGCTGGGCCGGGCTCCCCGCGTCCGGTGACCGCAGGGTGAAACATCCCGCGAATCGGGCGGATCAGCGCTGCAGGAATTCCAGCAGGACCCGGGCGTGATTGGTCTGCAGGTCCTTGGCGCCGTACAGCAGCGTCACCTTCGGGTGCTTCGCCGCCAGGTCACGCAGCGTCTGCACCGCGGGGTTGGTTTCCAGCTCCGCCTCGTACGCTGCGCGGAAATCGTCGAACCGCTCCTGCATGTGCGCGAATTCGGTCCGCAGCGGCGGGGACGGCGCCACCTCCTTGAGCCACAGCTCCAGCTGGGCCCGCTCCTTGCTCACCCCGCGCGGCCACAGCCGGTCCACCAGAACCCGGCAGTCGTCGTCGGCGGCGGGCTCGTCGTAGACGCGCTTAATGGCAAACCGCGCGACAGATTTCTCCATGTCCGCATGCTACTGCAGGGCTGCCAGCAGTGCCGGTACACCAGAACAACCTGCCGCTAGTACGTTTCGTGGAAGAATTGGCACCATGGCTGAAGACACTCAGGGTACAGACACGCCCACAACTGCCCCCATCAACGTTCCGGACAAGCCCGCCCTGGAGGGGCTGGAAGACGCCCTGACCCAGCGCTGGCTGGACGAAGGAACCTACAAGTTCAACCCGGACACCACGCGGGAGCAGGTCTACTCGATCGACACTCCCCCGCCCACCGCGTCCGGGTCGCTGCACGTCGGTCACATGTTCTCCTACACGCAAACCGACGTCATGGCGCGCTACCAGCGGATGACCGGAAAGAACGTCTTCTACCCGATGGGCTGGGACGACAACGGCCTGCCCACCGAACGCCGGGTGCAGAACTACTACGGCGTGCGCTGCGATCCGTCGATCACGGTCGACGACACGCCGACGCCGGAGAAGCCGGGCAAGGAGCAGGTCCCGGTCAGCCGCAGCCAGTTCGTCCGGCTGTGCGAGGCGCTCATCGCCGAGGACGAAGCGGCCTTCGAGCGGGTGTGGCGGACCG